>JAJPJT010000014.1 GCA_021324095.1 Gammaproteobacteria bacterium | reverse complement strand
CTGCTTCAGCAGGCGATTGACGTCGGCCGGCTGGGCGCCGGAGCCGCGCGCCACCCGCGCCCGGCGCGAACCGTTCAGCAGGTTCGGGTGACGGCGTTCCTTCTTCGTCATGGAATCGATGATCGCCATCATCTTCTTCACCTCCTTGTCGTTGACCTGCGACTTCACCTTGTCCGGCAATGACGAAACACCGGGAAGCTTCTCCATCAGCCCGGCCAGTCCGCCCATGTTGAGCATCTGGTCGAGCTGGTCCTTCATGTCATTCAAGTCGAAACGCTTGCCCTTGGCGACCTTGGCCGCAAGCTTGGCGGCTTTCTCGGCGTCGGTCTTCTGCTGCACGTCTTCGATCAGCGACAGCACGTCGCCCATGCCGAGAATCCGCGTGGCCATGCGGTCCGGATGGAACGGTTCCAGCGCATCGGGCTTCTCGCCCGCTCCCAGGAACTTGATCGGCCGTCCGGTGATGTAACGCACCGACAACGCGGCGCCGCCGCGTGCGTCACCGTCGACCTTGGTCAGGATCACGCCGGTCAGCGGCAGCGCGTCGGCGAAAGCCTTGGCCGTATTGGCCGCGTCCTGACCGGTCATCGAATCGACCACGAACAGCGTTTCGACGGGATGCGAGGCTTCGTGCAGCGCCTTGATCTCGGCCATCATCCTTTCGTCGATCGAGGTGCGACCGGCCGTGTCGACGATCAGCACGTCGGCAACCTCGCGCTTCGCGGCATCGATCGCAGTCTTCACGATCGCGACCGGCTGCTGCCCGGCCTGCGACGGCACGAAGCCCGCGCCGACCTGCATGGCCAGCGTCTGCAACTGCTCGATCGCCGCCGGACGGTACACGTCGGCGCTGACCACCATCACCTTCTTGCGGTGCCCGATCAGGTGTCGCGCGAGCTTGGCGACGGTGGTGGTCTTGCCCGCGCCCTGCAGGCCCGCCATCAACACCACCGCGGGCGGCGTGGCGGCGAGGTGCAACGAGGCGTTTGCGGTGCCCATCACCGCGGTCAACTCGTCGCTGACCACCTTGATCAGCGCCTGGCCCGGCGTCAGCGACTTCATCACCTCCTGGCCGACCGCGCGCACCTTGATGCGCTCGATCAGCGCCTGCACCACCGGCAGCGCGACGTCCGCCTCGAGCAGCGCAACGCGCACTTCGCGCAGCGCCTCGCGGATGTTTTCCTCAGTGAGCCGCCCGCGCCCGGTCAATCGCTGGACGGTAGCGGAGAGGCGTTGGGTCAGGTTGTCGAACATGGCGGTTTGCGAAATCCGAAACGGGTTAGTGTAGCTTGCGCTGCTGGAACCCGCGCCTACCGGCGTGCGACACTCACGCGATGCCCATACACTCGGTCACAATGGAGCTTGCGGCGGTCTTCGCGATCGCGCTGTATTTCGGCGCAGCGGCCGCTCTCGCAAGACCGCTGCTGAACCAGACGGCGGCGCCGCGCCGCGCCGCGCTGATCACCGGCGCGATCGCGGTGCTGCTGCACTTCGCCGTGCTGTTCGGGATCCATCGAGGTGCGGTGGACCTGCACTTCTACGCCGCGCTGTCGCTGGTCTCGGCGGTGATCGCGGCCTTGACGCTGATCGTGAACGTCGCGCGCCCGGTCGCGGCGCTCGGGATCATCCTGTTCCCGCTGGCGGGGCTGTTCCTCGCCATCGATGAATTCCTCGCGCCGCCAACCGCGCCATTCCCGCTCGACTGGCAGATAGGCCTGCACGTGATCATCGCATTGCTGGGTTACAGCTTGCTGGCGATCGCCGCGGTATTGGCGCTGCTGCTGGCGACGCAGGAAAAAGCCCTGCGCACCCGCCGTCTGAGCGCCTGGGTCGGCGCACTGCCGCCTTTGACCCAGACCGAATCTTTGATGTTCAAGCTGATCGGCGCGGGCTTCGCGCTGCTGACGCTGACGTTGCTTTCGGGAATACTCTTCGTCCACAACCTGCACGCGCAGCATCAGGCACACACCGCGATCCTGTCGCTGGTCGCATGGATCATCTTCGGCGTGCTGCTGATCGGCCGTTGGCGCTGGGGTTGGCGGGGGCGGCGCGCGATCTATCTCACGCTGGCAGGCATGGTGATCCTGCTGCTGGCGTTCTTCGGCTCGAAGTTCGTGCTCGAGGAAATCCTGCATCGGCGCGGGATGTAGCAGATTGCCGGGTGTCCACTGAAGCGCCAGTTCCAGTAGTCTCCCTCACCCGCCAACCGCTGCGCGCTTGGCGCCCTCTCCCCAGAGGGTGAGGCGGCGCGCTTGCGGAACTGCCGGGGGCAGTTCGCGCGCCGACGAACGCCCGAAGCAGGACGCTGAGGGCCGGGTTGCTTGGCGAGCGCACGACGCGCGAGCCTAGCAACGGGAGTAGCGCTGGGTGAGGGGCTGGGGGAATTCCTCCATTGAAACATTCGCGCGTCAGTGCGGTCCGCAAGCGGTAGGCGTGCAAGCGCGCCGCGGTTGTGCAAATATCCGCGCCGTTTGCGGCAGCGCTTGATCCCCTCCCGGAGTCTCCATGATCGTATCGACCGGTTCCACGCAAGCGTGGAACGACAACGCGCACCGGAATGCGCGCCTCGCCACCTGCTGGCTGCTTGCGGCATGCCTCGCCTTGCTCGCCATCGGCACGGCGCGCGCTGATTCCACGCTCAACCCTTCGTTGCTGCCCGAAGTGCAGTCGGCGACCTTCGAAGTGGTGGCGGCCAAGCCGAAGGACACGCTCACGTACGAGAAACCGCTGCCGATGGACCTGCTGCCGTACCAGGAGCGGACCGACAAGTACTACTCGATCGGCACCGCGTTCGCGATCGGCCCGAATACCTACGTCACCGCGGCACACGTGTTCATGGTGGGCTACCAGAGCCTGTGGGGTCCGCCGGAATTGCGCGACGCATCCGGCAAGGTTTACGCCATCGACAAGATCGAGAAGTTCGCGCTGCGCCGCGACTTCGTGGTGTTTTCGCTGAAGGATCCACCCAAGGTCACCCCGCTCGCGATCGACGCAAAGCCCGCGTTGAACCAAGTCGTGTATTCCGTGGGCAATGCGCTCGGCACCGGCGTCGTGATCCGTAATGGCCTGTACACGTCCGACACGCCCGAAGCCCAGGACGGCAAGTGGAAGTGGATCCGCTTCTCGGCGGCCGCGTCGCCCGGCAACAGCGGCGGCCCGCTGCTGGACCAGAACGGCAAGGTCATCGGCGTGGTGCTGATGAAGTCGCCCAACGAAAACCTCAACTACGCGCTGCCGATGAGCGAAGTGCTGGATGCGCCCAGGGATCTCGCGCGCTTCGACAAGCGCATGGCCTATCAATTCGACGTGTTCGATTCCACGATCACGGGCACTTTCAAGGGGCAGTTCAAACTGCCGCTTTCGATTTCCGATTTCTTCGCGGATTACGCCCGCGCGTTCCACGCATACCTCGATTCGCAGTTGAAGGCGTTGCTGGCGCAGCAATCGGCCAACCTGTTTCCGAATGGCGATGGCGCGCATCAGTTGTTGTACAGCGGCCCGTCGATGGACGACTTCCCGCAACTCGTGACCCGCAACAGCGACGGCGTGTGGGTAGCCAACGGGAAATCGACGATCAGGATCACCCTCCCTGCCAACGGTTACATTTCGGGCGGCGTCGCCGACCACAACATCCTTTTCCACCTGCGCAAGCCCGACAACATTCCGGAAGCGAGCTTCCACCACGACCCGAAAGGCGTGATGGACATGCTGTTGAAGACCGGTTTCATGAAGCGCGGGATCGGTCCGGAACGGATCCTGGTCACCTCGCTCGGCAATCCCGGCGAAACCGGCGCATGGACCGACCGCTGGGGCCGGCATTGGCAGACCTGGCGGTGGCCGGTGCCGTACGCGAATGGTTTCGTCAGCCTGTTCGCGCTGCCGACGCCGGACGGCTACGCCATCCTGATGCGCATCGAGCCGGCGGCTTCCCGCCACGACACCACGATCAACATGCAGGCGCTCACCGATTTCGTAAGCCTGCCCTTCGACGGCACGCTCGCGCAGTGGAAGGCGTTCCTGGCCGATCCGAAACTGTTGCCGGACGCCTTCAAGAACATCCGCATCGATTTCGATTACGGCAAGTCGTTCCGCTACGACTCGTCGCGGCTCGCGTTCTCGTTCACGCCGGCCCTCCAGAAGATCGAACCCGACAGCATGTTGACGCTGGGTTTCACTTTCTTTCCGGAGAGCGACGGCAAGGTGACGTGGGGCGTGGGCCAGGTCTGGCTCGCCGAGGACAATCATGACCACCACTGGCTCAGCCTGCTGCGCAACCAGGCGCCGCCGGCCGACCTCGACGACAGCTACCAGAGCTTCTGGAAAAAGGTCGTCAGCCGTCAGCATCCGTACGACGCGCTGGCCTACAACGAAAGCGACATGACCAAGATCAACGCGGTCGTGCCGCCGCCGCACGACGACAAGCCGTCGGTGCTCTACACCGCGTACGTCTATCAACCGGGCACCCAGCCTCAGGCGGAGATGAAGCAGAAGATCGACGCGTTGTTGAAGAACGTGAAGGTGAAGGAGCAATAAGCTTTTGCTCTCCCTTCTCCCTCCGGGAGAAGGTGCCCCGAAGGGGCGGATGAGGGTTCGGCTTCGCGCAATCGCCAACTTTGCGCAACCGCCTGTGGGAGCGGGCGGTGCCCGCGACTGGTTTCGCCACACCCCACTTTTTGTCGCGGCGACCCGCCGCTCCCACATCGGCTACCGAATGGGCCGTCTACCTTCGTGGGAGCGGGCGGTTCCGGCGCCAGGTTGCACCCGCAGCCCACACGTAAAACGCTGTCGGAGGACTTTTCAATTTCGCGATTTCGGCTCCGGACCCGTGCAAATGGCCTTCCGCTTGAGTTTCAAGCACACCAACTTATCGACCAAGGCAGGTGTCAGCCTCCAAACTTGTCGCTTTTCTTTACGGTTTTCGCCACTAAAAAAGCCACTAAAAAAGCAACTCATTGAATGAAAAACAAATTTATTGAGGCACGAAAAATGCGTATTTTCGCCCGCCGGGGAGGGCCACGCGGAGGAAAACCCGATGAACAAGTTCCCGGACTTGCGTTTGAGCCGGTTCGTACCCGTTGGTTTGATTGCACTGGCTGCTGTCGTTCTGTTCGCGCCTGCACCCGCAAGAGCCACGACCCTCACCTACGATTTCACTGTCACCGCCACCTCGGGCCCGCTCAATGGCAGCGTCAGCCATGGCACGTTTTCTTTTGACAGCAGCAGCATTACGCCTGGCACTGGCAACCCTTCGGCGGACCTCTTGACTGCTCTCGACTTCGCCTGGAACGGAACGACCTACAATGCTGGCACGGCGAATACGGGATTTCTCGTATTCAACGCCGCGGGCCAATTGACGTTTTTTGTATTCGGAAACAGCTGTTCGCCCGGTGAATGCTCCGTCTATTACCACACCGACGAATGGTTCGTCGCAGCGGATCGGTTCGTCTACAGCACGCCAGATAGCTATGTGTTCAACGGTGATGTGACATACTCGCAGGCAGCGCCATCGGTGCCGGAACCCGCCGCGCTCGGCATGTTCGGTCTGGGCTTGCTGCTGATCGGCGGATACGTAGGCTTGCGCCGGCGCGTGGCATAGCCGCGTAGCCCGGATGGAGACGCGAAGCGGCGCAATCCGGGGCATTGTCGGCTTGACTCCCCGGATTGCGCTGCGCTTCATCCGGGCTACGTACTGCGTCGATTTCGCCTCACATGGCGCGGTCTTGTTCGTTGCTGAGCAGATGGATTCCGGGTTACGCCGCGATGGAGCTGCGGCGGTCCCGGAATGACCAGCAAGTAACAAGCTATCGAGACAAACGCATCAGCGGCGAAGCAATTCCTTCGCCTTCGCGACCACGTTGTCGACGGTGAAGCCGTATTTCTCCATCACGGTCTTGCCGGGCGCGGAAGCGCCGAATTTGTTGACACCCACGCCCGAGCCGTGGTCGCCGACCCAGCGTTCCCAGCCCTGCCGGCACCCGGCTTCCACGGCGAGGCGCGCGTGCACGTTCGGCGGCAACACGGAGTCGCGATAAGACTGATCCTGTTGTTCGAACAGTTCCCAGCTCGGCATCGACACCGCGCGCGCCTTGATGCCTTCGGCCCGCAACTTCTCGACCGCTTGCGCGACCAGCCCCGTTTCGGCGCCGGTGCCGATCAGGATCAGCTGCGGCTCGCCTTCGCAATCCTTCAGTACGTATGCGCCCTTGCGCAAACCTTCGGCGCTCGCGAATTTTTCGCGATCGAGCGTCGGCACGTTCTGACGCGAGAGCACCAGCACCACCGGATGCGCCCTGGTTTCGATCGCGACCTTCCAGGCCACCGCGGTTTCGTTGGCGTCGCCCGGACGGATCACCGTCATGTTGGGCACCGCGCGCAGGCCGGCCAGTTGTTCCACCGGCTGGTGCGTGGGACCGTCTTCGCCCAGCGCGATCGAGTCGTGGGTGAACACGTTGATGACGTGCAATCCACTCAGCGCGGCCAGCCGCATCGGCGGGCGCATGTAATCCGAGAAGATCAGGAAGGTCGCGGTGTACGGGATGAAACCGCCGTGCGCAGCCAAGCCGTTCGCGATCGCGCCCATCGCGTGTTCGCGCACGCCGAAATGGAGGTTCCGGCCGGCGTAATTCCATTTCTCGTCCTTGCCAACGCCCTGCTCATCCGATTCCGCACCCGGAGAAAACACGCCCAGCTTCTCCACCGCCGTGTAGGTGGAGGGATCGAGATCCGCCGAACCGCCGCTGATCGCCGGCAGCTTCGGCGCGATCGCCGACAGCACCTTGCCACCCGCCTTGCGGGTCGCCATCCCCTTCTCGTCGGGCGGAAATACCGGCACGTCGGCATCCCAGCCGGGCGGCAGCTCGCCCTTGAAAGAACGTTGCAATTCCTCAGCAAGTTCTGGAAAAGCCTTGGCATATTTGTTCCAGCGGCGCTTCCACGCCGACTCGGCGCGCTTGCCGCGTTCCTGCGCTTCCCGGAAATGCTTCAGCGCCTCTCCGGGCACCAGGAACGGCGGTTCGACCGGCCAGCCCAGCTTCTCCTTGGTCTTGCGCACGTCCTCTTCGCCCAGCGGCGAACCGTGCGCCTTGTAGCTGTCCTGTTCGGGCGAGCCGTAGCCGATATGGGTGCGGACCAGGATCAGCGAAGGCTGATCCTTCCTGCCCTTTGCGCGCTTGATGGCCTTTTCGATCGCGGCGAGGTCGTTGCCGCCCTCGATCGTCTGCACGTGCCAACCGTAAGCCTTGAAACGCGCGGCGCGATCCTCGGTGAAGGTGATGTCCGTGCCGGCGGCGAGCGTCACCAGGTTGTCGTCGTAGAACGCAATCAGCTTGCCGAGCTTCAGGTGCCCGGCCAGCGAAGCGGCTTCGGACGCCACGCCTTCCATCAAATCTCCGTCGCTCGCGATCACCCAGGTGTGGTGATCGACCACTTTGTGACCGTCGCGGTTGTAGCGCGCGGCGAGCTGCGCCTCGGCGATCGCCATGCCGACCGCGTTGGCAAGGCCCTGGCCGAGCGGACCGGTGGTGACTTCCACGCCCGGCGTGTGGCCGCGCTCGGGATGGCCCGGGCACTTGCTGCCCCACTGGCGGAACTGCTTGATGTCGTCCAGCGACAGGTCGTAGCCGGTCAGGTACAGCAGGCTATAGAGCAGCGCGGAACCATGGCCTGCCGAGAGCACGAAACGGTCGCGATCGACCCAGTGCGGACCGGCCGGGTTGTACTTCATGAACTTGGTCCACAGCACGTAAGCCATGGGCGCCGCACCCAGCGGCATGCCGGGGTGGCCGCTGTCGGCCTTCTGCACCATGTCCACCGACAGGAAGCGGATGGTGTTGACACAAGTCTGATCGAGATCGGCTGCCATGGCGGTGCTACTCCCGGTGGTTTTCAGGACTGAATAGCCAAGGATAACCGGCCGGTTTTCGCCTGTCCGCAGACTTGCGGCAAGTGTTTATGCACGCTACACTTTCCCGCTTTGTTTCAGCCAGATTGCCCTCGAGGAGACCCGCCGTGAAGGTGCTTTCGTCCCTGAAGTCCGCCAAGCAGCGGCACCGCGACTGCAAGATCGTGCGCCGGCGCGGCAAGGTGTTCGTGATTTGCAAGAGCAACCCGCGCTTCAAGGCGCGCCAGCGGTAACGTCAGGAAAGCTGCTGCGCTCGTCAGCTTGCGCGCCGGCGGTGCTCGGAATCCTCATGTACTGACGTGTACACTCCGGTTCCTGCGCTCCGGCGTCACGCAACCTGCCTTCGCTCGCAACGCTTTCCAAACGTTACCGGATGACCAAAAAGGCCGCTTGCAGCGGCCTTTTTCGTGACCGCAATCTCTGGCGCGTTCAGGCGGGTTTTGCTACAAAGGCGCATCGGCGCACGGTGCGCCGGGGGGACAAGCGCCATGAAGTACATTGCCACCAGCCTGATTGTCGCAACACTCGCCTTCGCCGCGGCGCCGTTGCTGTTGCCGGCGACCGCCCACGCCGAAACCCTGCGCATGAAGGTCCAGCAGGAACAGCGCATGAACCTGCCGAAGAACGGCATGACCATGGCTGAAGTGCGGCGCGAGTACGGCGCGCCGATCAAGATCCTGCCGACCCGTGGCGGCAGTTCCAGGTACCAGCCGCCGATCCATCGCTGGGAATATGCGAAATACATCGTGTATTTCCAGAACACGCACGTCATCCACTCCGTGCTGCGTACGCCGGGGCCTCATGCTTTGTAAGTGCGATCGTCCCTGATCGCCGCATCGCCTGGTCTGTCGTGGAACTGGGTACCTCTTGATCGTGAAGACCGGAACGGCCTTCCTTGGCCTGACTTTTCACAACAGCCGCTGCGAGACCGATGTCATCACCTGAATTGCGACTACCTGCCGAATGGGAGCCGCAGGCGGCGGTGTTGCTCGCATGGCCGCATTCCGGCACCGACTGGGCGGCGCGACTGGATGATGTCGAGGCAAGCTGCGCCGCGCTGACTGCCGCGATCTCCCGATTCGAAACCGCCATCGTGTGCACGCCCGATGCCGAGATCGGGGCGCATGCTGCCGCCCTGGTGCGCGATGCCGGCGCCGATCTCGATCGGGTGCGCTTCGTCGAGATCGCCTACGACGACACCTGGTTGCGCGATTCCGGTCCGATCACGTTGCGCACCCACGACGATCGATTCGTGTTGCTGGATTTTCGCTTCACTGGCTGGGGTGGCAAGTTCGAGGCTTCCCTCGACGACGCGCTGGTCGCCGCGCTCGTCAAACGCGGCATGTTCCGGCGCAATGCGCAGCGCCGGCGCGTGGACTGGGCGCTGGAAGGGGGTGCCATCGAATCCGACGGACGCGGCACGATCATGACCACCTGGCGCTGTCTGCATCAGCGCCATCCCGACCAGTCGCGCGAGCAAATCGAAGCCACGCTGCGCGATGCGCTGTCGGCGCAGCGCGTGCTGTGGCTCGATCAAGGCTGTCTGCAGGGCGACGACACGGATGCGCACGTCGACACCCTTGCACGCTTCGCGCCGGACGATGCGATCGTCTACCAGGCGTGCAGCGATCCGGACGACCCTCATTACGTTGAGCTCGAAGCGATGCGGCGCGAACTCGAGGGCCTGCGCACCACGGACGGCAAATCATACCGGCTGTTTCCATTGGCCTGGCCCAAGCCGATCCTCGATGAAGGCCGCCGGCTTGCTGCGTCTTACGCCAATTACCTCGTCGTCAATGGCGCCGTGCTGGTGCCGGCCTATGGCGATGCAGTGGACGATGCCGCCGCGCAAACGACCGCGCTGGCGCACCCGGGCCGTGAAGTCGTCCAGATCCCCTGCAAACCGCTGATCTGGCAGAACGGCAGCCTGCACTGCATGACCATGCAGTTGCCGGATGGCGTACTGGCGCAGAGCTGAAGCACCTGCACGCGAAGTGCATGCCGGGCGCGCGCCAAAGCATCAGTCCGCGAAGGACGCCAAGAATGCAAAGAAACCAATAAGATTGCCTTTTGCTTCCTTTGCGCCCTTCGCGTTCTTCGCGGATAAAGCTGTTCTCCATGTCGCCAAAGAACCTAAAAGTCGCCTTGCTGCAGGAACGCGATCGCGGCAGTGTCGACGCCAATCTCGATGCGATCGAGACCGGACTGCGCGACGCCGCGAAGGCCGGCGCGCAGCTCGTGTTGCTGCAGGAAATCCACAACGGACCTTATTTCTGCCAGCACGAATCGGTCGAGGAGTTCGAGCGTGCCGAACCGATTCCCGGTCCGTCGACCGAACGCCTCGGCAAGCTCTCGACGGAATTGAAACTCGTCGTGGTCGCGTCGCTGTTCGAACGGCGCGCGGCGGGGCTGTACCACAACACCGCGGTGGTGTTCGACCGGTCCGAAGCGATCGCCGGCAGGTACCGCAAGATGCACATACCGGACGATCCGGCTTATTACGAGAAGTTCTACTTCACGCCGGGTGATCTCGGCTTTCATCCGGTCGACACCTCGGTCGGGAAGCTCGGCGTGCTGGTGTGCTGGGACCAGTGGTATCCGGAAGCGGCGCGACTGATGGCGCTCGCAGGTGCGGAGCTGCTTCTGTACCCGACTGCGATCGGCTGGGATCCGGCCGACCCGCAGGACGAAAAGGATCGGCAGCGCAACGCGTGGATCACCGTGCAGCGCGGCCATGCGGTCGCGAACGGCCTGCCATTGCTCGCCTGCAACCGGGTCGGTTTCGAACCCGCGCCGGACGGCAGCGGCCGTGGCGCGCAATTCTGGGGATCGAGTTTCGTGGCCGGCCCGCAGGGCGAAATTCTCGCGCAGGCGAATGACGACAGCCGCGAGTTGCTGGTCGTCGACATCGACATGGCGCGCAGCGAAACCGTTCGCCGAATCTGGCCGTTCCTGCGCGACCGCCGCATCGATGCCTACGGCGATCTCACGCGCCGCTTCCGCGATTAGCCTTTCTATCACCCTGTGGTGGCCGGTGGCTCGAAGCAATGAACGCACACGAACGAAAGCCTTTTTGACACGGATCGAAGCGGATGACCGCGGATCAAAAGAGCAAATCAGAGTTGATCCGCATTTATCCGTGTCAAACGCTTTCCTTCTGTGACACCAACGGCTTGTCCACTTCGACCGCTTGAGAGGGCCTTTGCGTGAACGACCCAGCCACGGAGCCTGCCAAACCCCACCAGGCGGCCACCGATGCGCTCGCCAACCAGCCGGTCACGCGTGTCACGCGCGACGGCGTCGAGTACGTGCTGCTGGGCACAGCGCACGTGTCGCGCGCCTCGGTCGATGCGGTGAAGGCGCTGGTCGAACGCGAGTCCTTCGATGCGATTGCCGTCGAACTGTGCGAATCACGCGCGCGCGGAATCCGCGATCCAGACGCCTTCGCGAAGATGGACCTGTTCCAAGTCATCCGTACCGGCAAGGCCGGGATGGTGTTCGCGTCGCTCGCGCTGTCATCGTTCCAACAGCGCATCGCCGAACAGTACGGCATCGAGCCCGGCGCCGAAATGAAAGCCGCGATGGCCGCGGCCGACGCGCACGGGCTGCGCTTGTGGCTGGTGGATCGCGAGATCGGCACCACGCTCAACCACGCTTATCGCGGCGTGCGCTTGCGCGACCGTCTGGGCATCATCGGCGGCCTGATTGCGAGCGTGTTCTCGCACGACGACATCGACGAGGCGGAGATCGAAAAGCTGAAACAGGGCGACATCCTGGAAGGCGCGTTCGGCGAGTTCGCACGCCAGTCGAAACCACTCTATGAGGCACTCATCGGCGAACGCGACCGCTTCATGGCCGCGCGATTGCGCGAAGAATCTTCGGCAAACCCGGAAGCGAAGCGTGTGCTGGTGGTGATCGGCGCGGGCCACCTTGCGGGTGTCGAGCGCGAACTCTCATCGCAACAGGAGCCGCCGCGGGTTGTGATCGAACCGCTCGCGGCAAAGTTGCCGGCACCGAGGTGGCCAAAGTATTTTGCGATCGCGGTGATGCTCGCGATCTTCGCCGCGATCGCGTTCCTGTTCTACCGCAATGCCGCGATGGGCTGGCACGCACTGCGCGACTGGGTGATCTACACCGCTGTTCTGAGTGCGCTCGGCGCCGCCGTCGCGGGCGGGCATCCGCTGTCGGTGCTCACCGCAGCCGTGATGGGACCGCTGAAACCGCTGCGTCCGCCGGGGCTCTCGTCGGGCGTCTTTTCCGGCACGGTCGAGGCGTGGCTGCGCAAACCACGTGTCGCCGATTTCCAGTCCCTGCGCAAAGACCTGTTGCACGTTTCCGGCTGGTGGCGCAATCGCGTCGCACGCACCCTGCTCGTCTTCCTGCTTACCAACCTCGGCACCATGGCCGGCGAATACCTGGCCGGCGCGCGCATCTTCAGCCGTCTGATTTGAAACCGAGGATCAGTGCGCCGGTTTTGCTTTCGCCGGCGCAATCTGCTGGATCGGGCCGATTTCAACGCGCCCGAATTGCGCGGTGACGAACTTCGCGAATTCCTCCTTGCGCGCCTTCCACAATCCGGCCTCGGACGTGATGCCGTTCTGCATGCCGAGTGCGTTCAGATCCGCGATCAGCTCGGACGTGTTCTGGATGTCTCCGGCGGGATCGTAACCGTCGATCGCGATGCTGTAGGCATTCGGATCGCTTTCCGTGGTGTCAGAGGTTGCGCGCGCGTAATGATAGGCGCCTTCGAACGCCTGGGTCGCACGCGCCAGAGTGAGTTTGTCGGCATACGTCGCCTGCAGCTCCGTCCAGATGCGGTCCGCGCGTTCGCGTTCCTCGGGCTTCAGCGCCTTGTACGCAGCGACGAGGGCCTTGTCGTAATCGGGAACGTGTGTTTCATCGGCGGTGCCCAGCCACGCGACGCCGCGCGCCGGATCCGCGCGGATCGTGCCCATGCCGTGCAGGTAGATTTCGCCGACGTCGTACTGCGCAACCTTGTCGCCCCAGTAGGCGGCCCGCGTGTAGGCGTTCAGTGCCGCCGTATAGTCCTTGTTGCGCATATCCTGCAGCGCCATCCGCTCGTAATACTTGGCCGGCAGATAGTTGCGGGTCGGATCGGTCACCGTTTCGTGCGGAAACTTGTCGAAACGGCCGGCAAACGCCACCCCAAACCAGCAGCACAGCAGGCACGCCACAAGCCCGGCCCGGATGTTCGCATTCGTCGACATGAATCGCGCCGCCTCGATGCAAGTTCGGCAGCGCGATCCTACACCCGCGGCGCGACGCCGTCGCTTCAGCGCTGCCCCGCTGCGTGCGCGTCGGGCCAATACGCGCTGTCCGGCGCCTTGCGCGCGCCGAAGATCGCCTGTCCCACGCGCACGATGGTCGCGCCTTCTTCGATCGCAAGTTCGAAATCACCGGACATGCCCATCGAAAGCTCGTCCATCGCGACCCCATCCGGCGCGGATTGAAGAAGCCGATCGCGCAGCTCGCGCAAACGCACGAAGCAGGGCCGCACCTTCGCCACATCATCGGAAAACAGCGCCAGTGTCATCAGTCCACGCACGTGCAGCGACGCAAACGCCGGAAGCTGCTTCACAAACGCTTCGACTTCACGCGGAAGCAATCCGAACTTGCTCGCCTCGTCCGAGGTGTTGACCTGCACCAGCACGTCCAGCGAGCGTCCGAGTGCCTGCAGGCGCTTGTCCAGCGCTTCCGCCACGCGCAGGCTGTCGAGCGCCTGAAATTCGGTGGCGAATTCCGCGACGAGCTTCGCCTTGTTGGTCTGCAGGTGACCGATGACCGACCACTTCAAACCGGGCAGATCCGACATCGCCCGCCATTTGCGATGCGCTTCCTGCACCTTGTTTTCGCCGAGCTCACGGCAACCCGCCGCATAGGCATTGCGGATGCGCTCTTCGGAGACCGTCTTGCTCACCGGCAGCAGGCGCACCGTGGCGGGATCGCGCCCGGCCTCCGCGCACGCGGCCCCGATGCGCGCGTGCACGTCGGCAAGATGCTGGCGAAATTCTTCGATGGTATTCGCGGTGGTGTATGCCATCATGCGACGAGTATAGACAACGCGGAACATCGGTTGCCGACGATGCGCGTATCCTGATCGCATGCACGCGCCGCCAACGCCCGCGGAAACCGCATGGCCCGAGACTCTGTGGACCATCGGCCATTCGACGCGCAGCCTCGATGAATTCGTCGCGCTGCTGAAGGAAAACGGGATCGAAGCTCTGGCCGACGTGCGGCACTTTCCCGGCTCGCGCAAATACCCGCATTTCAACGTGGAACCGCTGCGGCGCGCGTTGCAAGACGCCGGCATCGGTTACACGTCTTTCAGCGAACTCGGCGGGCGGCGCACGGTGAAACCGGATTCGCCCAACACGGCATGGCGCCTGCCGGCGTTCCGCGGCTACGCCGATTACATGCAGACCGGCGCGTTCCGCGAGGGCATCGAGCGGCTGAAAGCGCTGGCGACGCAGAAACGCACTGCGATCATGTGCGCCGAGGCCGTATGGTGGCGCTGCCACCGCGGCCTGATCTCGGATGTGTTCAAGCTGCACGACACCCGCGTGCTGCACATCATGGGACCCGGCGCGCCGCGCGAGCATCCGTGGACATCGGCGGCAACAGTCGTGGATGGCAGGCTGGATTATTCGCGCCCGGAATGAGTTGCCCGTCACGCCGCGCGATGGGCCGAGCGGCGGCACTTGTCGCGCCGAACGCAAAAGCGTAGCTTGAATTCCGACCCGGATATCATGCTTCGGCGTCCGGGCCGCTCCTGATCGAAGGAGGTGGCTTATGACGTCACTGGCAGTCGATCGTTCGTTCGAATGTGCGCCACATGCGACCCGATCCGTCGCGATGGCGCTGGCCCTGAGCCTGAATCTCGCGATCGCGTTGTTTGCGATGCGGCCCGAGGCGGTGTCGATGCTGCACGCCATGCCGCCACCATCACTGTTGATCACGATCCTGCAACCGCCGCCGCCTCCGGTGCAGCCGGTAAGCGTGCCGATCCTGCGGACGGTCGAACACGTGCACGCACCGACCGTGCACGTGGCGATCGCCACGCCCGCGCTTCCATCGATTGCGCCCGTCACATCGCTGATCCAGCTTCCATCGGCCGCGCCAGTCTCGAGCGCAACCGGGCTGAATACCGCGCGCGACAGCGATGCCACCATCGCCTACGAAACCGCGAGCCCACCCGCCTATCCGATCCAGGCATTGCGCGCCGGCATCCAGGGAACCGTCCTCCTGAAGGTGCTGGTGGGTCCCACCGGTCAGCCGCTGGCGATCGAGATCGAACACAGCAGCGGATCCAGGGTGCTCGATGACGCGGCGCGCCAACACGTGCTGGCAACGTGGCGGTTCCATCCGGCGATCCGCGATGGACATGCCATCGAGGCTTGGGCGCTGGTGCCAGTGCAGTTCAGCCTGAATCGCGACTAGCGGCGCTGCGCGGCATCTGTTTGGCGGTCAGGGTGTCGCGCGATTTCGGCACAAACGTGCCGTAGCGGCCGCGCGCTACGCAAGGCGATGCACTCGGCGAACCCTCATCAAGTCGCGGGCGGCTTGTCGTTGCCAGCCAGACTGCCGCGCCGCCTTCCCAGCAGTGGCTCCAGAAGATCCATCGGCAGCGGGAACGCGATCGTGGTCGTCTTGTCGCCCGCGACCTCCACCAGCGTCTGCAGGTAGCGCAACTGGATCGACTGCGGCTGCTCCATCAGCGTTTGCGCTGCCTGCATCAGCTTTTCAGAAGCCTGCAGCTCGCCCTCGGCATTGATGATCTTGGCGCGGCGTTGCCGCTCCGCCTCGGCCTGGCGCGCGATCGCACGGACCATGCTGTCGTCGAGATCGACCTGTTTGATCTCGACGTTGGAAACCTTGATCCCCCACGCGTCGGTGTGCTGGTCGAGGATCACCTGGACGTCATGGTTGAGCTTGTCGCGTTCGCTCAGCATCTCGTCGAGTTCGTGCTGGCCCAGCACCGAGCGCAACGTGGTCTGCGCCAACTGGCTGGTCGCCTCGCGCGCATCCTCGACCTGGATCACCGCCTTCTCGGGATCGATCACGCGGAACAGGATCATCGCGTCCACTTTCACGGGAACGTTGTCGCGCGAAATCACGTCCTGCGGCGGCACCGGCATCACCACGGTACGCAGGTCGATGCGCACGATCTGCTGCATGATCGGAATCAGCACGATGATGCCAGGGCCTTTTACGGCCTGGAAGTGCCCGAACAGGAAAATCACGCCGCGTTCGTATTCGCGCAGGATCTTCAGCGACGACAACAGGATGATCAGAGCGATCACGACGATCACGACGATGACCACATAGCCCGAGCTCATTGCGGCTTCTCCTTCGATAGCGGCACCGGTTCCACATCGAGTATCAGTCCATGCATGCCGGTCACGGTCACGCCCTGCCCGCGCTTCAACGGCACATCGGATCGCGCCTGCCAGCGCTCGCCGTGCACGTGCACCATGCCTCGGCCCTCGAAATCCGCGACGACCTGCGCGACGGCACCGACCATTTCCTCGCGGCCACTCACCACCGGACGCCGATGCGAACGCATCGCCATCCAGACGATCCCGGCCAGGATTCCTGCGGCGGCGATCGCGACGCCGATCACCACCGGGAAAGCGATGCCGAAACCCGGCACGCCTGTGTGCATGAGGATCACCGACCCGATCACGAACGAGACGACGCCGCCGGTCCCGAGCACGCCATACGCGGGAACGAAAGCCTCCGAAACGATCAGGATCACGCCGAGCAGGATAAGTCCAAGCCCCGCGAAGTTCACCGGCAGCAGTTGGAACGCATACAACGCCAGCAGCAGGCAAATCGCACCGACCACGCCCGGAAACACACCGCCCGGGTGCATGCCTTCGATCACCAGGCCGCCGATGCCGATCAAAAGCAGGATGTAGGCGACCGATGGATTCGCGATCACACCGAGGAACTGGCTGCGAATGCCGGGCGTGATGGTCTCGATGCTGGCACCACGCGTGTGCAGGACGCGCGTACCGGCTGGCGTCTCGACGCTGCGGCCATCGACGTCCGCCAGCAGCGCCGGAACGTCCGGCGCAACCAAGTCGATCACGTGCAGCTTCAATGCCTCCGTGTCGGACACGCTCACGGCCTGGCGCACGGCCTGTTCCGCCCAGTCGGCGTTGCGGCCGCGGCGTTCCGCCAGCGCACGGATGTAGGCGACGGAATCGTTGGTGACCTTGCGCATTTCGGTGCTTTCCGTCGGCGCCGACGCGGGCTTGCCGCTGCTGGGCGACGGCGAAGGCGTGCTGCCCCCGCCGGTCAACGAAACGGGCGTTGCCGCGCCGATATTGGTCGCCGGCGCCATTGCGGCAATGTTGCACGCGTACATGATGTACGTGCCGGCACTGGCCGCGCGCGCGCCGGATGGCGCGACGTAGCCGATCACGGGTACGGGCGATGCAAGGATGGCCTTGATGATGTCGCGCATCGAGCTGGACAAGCCGCCGGGCGTGTCGAGCTCCAGCACGATCGCGTCGGCGTGCATCGAATCCGCGCGCGCAATGCCGTGCACGACGTAATCCGCGCTGGCCGGGCTGATCGCGTCGTCCACGCGCAGCACCACGGCCACGGGATGCGCCATCGGCGCTTGGGGCGCGGCCGCGAACACCGCCGCTGCAAGCAACGCGAGCAGAGCCCACACCCCGGAGCGCCCCGTCCTCATGGCGCCATCTCAGCATCACGCGCCGCGCTTGGCAAATTGGTGTGATCGTCCCTGATCGCTGCATTGCCCAAGGTGATTACGGCCACAAGCTTTTCAGCAAGCAGCCATCCATCGCGCCATGCGCCGGCCCAGCCATCCGTGGCCGGTCGCTTGGCCGGGCACGCGATGCCATCGGCATCGCGCAAGCGCCCGTCCTCGCCCTGACTTTTCACAACAGCCGTTTCGTTCGGGTCATCGGGCTGGAGGCTGATCCAGGTCATCGTGGCCATTCGCAGCAAGAGTAGAGTGGATGGCTTGCAACTTTTCCCGTCTCGAGGAGCACGTCATGGACCATCCGCTGTATCCCGAATCCAGTGCCGAGATCGCACGCAAGCGCAAGGAACTCGCGCCGGCGCAACTCGAAGCCTTCCAGCATTTCAGCCGCGCGGTGTTCGCCGACGGCGCCCTGCCCCTCGTCACCAAGCAGCTCATCGCCGTCGCAGTCGCGCATACGACGCAATGCCCCTACTGCATCAGGGGCCATACCGCCGGTGCGCTGAAAGCCGGCGCAACCGAGCAACAGATCATGGAGGCGATCTGGGTCGCGGCGGAGATGCGCGCCGGTGGTGCCTACGCGCATTCGGCGCTGGCGATCGATGTCATGCAGCCCCAACACGGCGGCTGATGGCGCGCTCGGCCCGCCGCTGACCGCGCCGGCGCGGGCCTGCAGCTTGCCAGCGCCGCGCGATCACAAGCTATACTTTCGATTTCACCACCGCGGCACGAGCCGCTCGTAGGGAATCCGGAAACATGATCCGATCGATGCTGACCGCCTTGCTGATGGCAGGATTCGTGTGCTTCGCTTCCACCGCGTTCGCCAAGGGCGACCCCGCCCAGGGCAAGTTCGAGGTCTATTCGTGCCACGGTTGCCACGGCATCCAGGGATACGAATCGGTCTACCCCGAATACCACGTGCCGCGCATCGCCGGACAGAACGAGCAATACATCATCGATGCGCTCAACGAATACAAGAGCGGCGCCCGCAAGTACCCGACCATGAACGCGCAGGCCAACAGCCTGACCGAACAGCAGATCGAGAACATCGCGGCCTATCTCTCCAGCCTCGCGCCGAAGCAACTGCACGAGAACAACCAGGAGCATTGAACATGCAGCGTCGCACCCTCATCGTCTCCCTTTTTGCCGCGACGCTGCTGTTCGCATTCGGAACCGCCGGCGCCGCGGGCAACATCGCCGCGGGCAAGAAGAAGGCCGCCGCCTGCGAAGCGTGCCACGGCGCGAACGGCAACGGCGCTGCGCCCAACTACCCCGCGCTCGCCGGGCAATATCAGGATTACATGATCCAGGCGCTGCACGAATACAAGGACGGCCAGCGCACCAATGCGATCATGAACGGCATGGCCGCGCCGTTGACCGACCAGGACATCGACGACATCACCGCATTTTTTGCGAGCCTGCCGAGCAAGCTGTCTTCCCTGCACGGCAAGGTCCAGGGCGCCAAATAGGGAGCCAAGCAAGCATATGGATATCGACGAACTCGCTGCGCAGCACTGCGAACCGCGCAAGGGCAAGGAACACGCGCTCAGCGAGGCGCGAATCCGCGAATTGCTGGTGGCGCTTCCGGAGTGGCAAGTTGCGCTCGATGGAAAGTCGCTCGCGAAGTCCTGGCACTTCAAGAACTTCTACGAGACGTTGGGTTTCGTCAACGCGATCGGCTGGATGGCCAACAAGCAGGACCACCATCCCGATCTCGAAGTCGGCTACAACCGCTGCGTGGTGCACTGGTCCACGCACGACGTCGGCGGTCTGTCGATGAACGACTTCATCTGCGCCGCGCGCGTCGAGGCGATTGCGCACGGGTAGCGCTTGATCGCGCGCAAAAGAAAGAGCAGGCACTTCGTGCCGGCGCCCTCCTACAAAAGCTGCCTCGTAGGAACCGGCCGCGCCGGCGACGTCTGGATAACAAAAAAACGCGGCTCGAAGGCCGCGTTTTTTACTTGCATGGCCCCCGTGTGAGCGCAGATCCCTGTGCTGCACGGGGTGACGACATCCTGTCGTCAACTATTGCGCGCCGATCTTCACCAGCGTCACGTCGAAGATCAGGGTTTCGTTGGGCGGAAAGCCGTTCTTGGGTTCGGAACCGTACGCGAGGTCGGACGGGATCACGAATTTGTAGTGGCTGCCCACCGGCATCATCATCATCGCTTCCTTGAAGCCGGGGAACACGTTGGTTAGATCCAGCTTGGCCGGACCGCTGCCGTGTTGCGCTGACGAATCGAATACCTGTCCATTGACGAACGAACCGGTGTAGTTCACCTGTACCGTATCGGTCGCCGTGGGCTTCGGGCCCGTACCCTGCGTGATGACCTGGTACTGCAAACCATCGGACGTGGTGCGCACGCCGGGCTGCGTCTTGTTCTTGGCCAGGAACGCGTCGCCGGCCTGCTTGTTCTGCGCGGCAACCATGTCGTAATGCTGCTTCGCCCGCGCCTGGAACTCGGCGCCGAACGCCTTGGCGACGCTCTCCGCCTGGGCCTCGCTCATACTGGGCTTCTGCCCTTCCAGTGCGCGCGTGACCGCCGCGCCGACCGCTCTCGGATCGATCATGCTGCGCGCCCAATCGGGATAACGGCCCGCCAGCTCGTAGCCGACGATCTCGCTGGCCTGAGCCTTGTTGACCGTGCTGGTAGTCGTGGTTTTCGTCTGCGCCTGCGAAACGCCGGCGATGCCGAGCGTCGCGATCACGGCAACGGCGACCAAGGTTGGCCGCATGATCTGCTTCATCTATGTATTCCTCTGGTCAACGAAGTTGCACGCCAGCCGCGGCGTGGGAGAACAACACGAAGTCGCCCATTCTGCTTGTTTCGCTGCCGCTTGGCAACGCGTGGGATGTGACAGCATTCGCGCCAGAGGGTTCATTCACCGGGTATGGAAAAGCCGGACGGAGGTCGGCGCGGCAGCGGTACCCATGACTGATGGCAGGGGGTGTTGACAGGCCGGTTTTTGGTGTTATAGTTCACTACAACACTGGTCAACGAGGTCACCAAGGAGGCCCGCCATGAACGTCCAGAAGTCCGTCGCAATCGTCGCCGCAATGCTGATCACCGCCGCCGGGATGACGGGCATCGTCAACTACGGCAATGTCGCGGCCAGGGCGCACCAGGGGATCAATCCGACCACCGAGGTCATCCATACCCTGCCAACCGTGAACGTCTATCCAAGCAAGGAACAGTTGCGCGAATTGCGCAGCAGCCGGGCCGGTGCCGGATCGGCGAGCGGGGCCATGCCGTTCTACTCGTTCGCCAGCAGCGACGATGCTGGCGCGTGATGTGACCATGCAGGGGTCCCGCACCTTCGGTGCGAGGATGGAGACATCACCGTCAGGATCGAACCCATGAGCGTTACCTGGAACGACAATGTCCCGATCTATCGCCAACTGCGCGAACGCGTGGTGGCGATGATCCTGGACGGCGCCTTGCACGAGGGCGATGCCCTGCCCTCGGTGCGCCAGGTCGCGGCGGATTACCAGATCAACCCGCTCACCGTTTCCAAGGCGTACCAGGAACTGGTGGACGAGCAACTGGTGGAAAAGCGCCGCGGCCTCGGCATGTTCGTCACCGAGGGCGCCCATGCGGCGCTGCTCCGCAGCGAACGCGAACACTTTTTGCGTGAGGAGTGGCCCCGCATCCGGGCGCGCATCGAACGCATGAACCTTGACCTTCAGACATTGCTGGCTACGCCGGCACGAGCCTCCGACAAGAGGGATTCCTGATGAACGTCGCAGCAGAAGCCATCACGGCACGGCCCGCCACCCCGCCGGCGGCCGGATCCGAAACGATCGTGCATGCGCAGGGACTGACCAAACGCTACAAGAATGCGGTTGCGCTGGATGGCGCGAATTTCGAGGTGGGCCCCGGCCGCATCGTCGGGCTGATCGGCCCCAATGGCGCTGGCAAGACCACGGCGCTCAAGGCCATCCTGGGCCTGACCGACTTCGAAGGCGACCTCAAGGTGCTGGGCATGGACCCGCGCCGCGAGCGGCCGCAATTGATGCGCGAGGTCTGCTTCATCGCCGACGTTGCCACCCTGCCCCGCTGGATACGCGTGCAGGAAGCGATCGATTTCGTCGCCGGCGTGCACCCACGCTTCGACCGCGCCAAGTGCGAGCGCTTTCTCGCGCGCACCAAGCTCACGGCCAACCAGAAGGTGCGCGAAATGTCGAAAGGCATGATCGTCCAGTTGCACCTGGCCATCGTGATGGCGATCGATGCACGCCTCCTGGTACTGGACGAACCCACGCTGGGGCTGGACATCCTTTACCGCAAGCAGTTCTACCAGAGCCTGCTGGAAGATTACTTCGACGAGAACAAGACCATCCTCATCACGACCCACCAGGTGGAAGAAGTCGAGCACATCCTCACCGACCTGCTGTTCATCCGCGACGGCAAGATCGCGCTTTCCACAACCATGGAAGAAATGGGCGCGCGTTTCGCCGAGGTTCTGGTGAACGCCGACCAGATCGAAGCCGCCCGCGCGCTGAAGCCGATCGACGAGCGCGCGGCAGTGTTCGGCAAGAGCATCTTCATGTACGACAGTGCCGATCCGGAACGGCTTGCAAAACTCGGCGAGGTCAAGCGACCTTCGGTTTCGGACCTGTTCGTCGCCACCATGAAAGGGACCTACGCATGAACGCGATCGTCAAGGCGCCGTTTGCCTGGCTGCTGAAGCGTGAGTACTGGGAATCGCGGCGCGGCTTCCTGTGGACACAAATATGTACTGCCAGCGTGCTGGTGGCCATCAGCATCCTCGGCATCATCGCATTCGAGGCATTCCGGTTGCGCAACAACATCCAGATCGGGGTCGGGATGCACGGCAACCTGAGCGATCTGCTCAGCAACGGCATGCAGCACAACACCGCCGGTATTGTTCCGGCCCTCGATGGATTGATGCTGACGTTCGGTGTGTTCGCCGCGATCGTGCTGTTCTTCGTCATCTTCTTCTACCTGCTCGGCGCGCTGTACGACGACCGCCGCGACCGCAGCATCCTGTTCTGGAAATCGCTGCCGGTTTCCGACACCGCAACGGTGATTTCGAAGGTCATCGCGGCGATCATCATCGCGCCGCTGATCTCGGTCGGCGTGGTATTGGCGGGTTACGTCGTCTTGCAGATCGTCGCGAGCATCTGGTTCATCGGCCATGGGTTGAATCCCTTGACGCTGCTGTGGGCGCACGCGCAGCCGTTCTCGGTCTGGCTGCACCTGCTGGCGATGGTGCCTGTGAATGCGGTGTGGGCGCTGCCGACCGTGGGCTGGCTGCTGGTGTGGTCGGCCGCGGTGCGCAGCAAACCGTTCCTGTGGGCGGTGGTGATCCCGATCATCGCCGGCGTGCTGAACTTCTGGATCGGCCTCCTGGGGCTGCCGCATGCCGACGAGCAGTTCTTTTGGGGCAACATCGTGGGACGCGCTCTGCTCAGCGTGATCCCAGCCGGATGGATCGCGCCCAACATGCCTTACCTGAGTTCGCACGGCGTTGACTTCGTGGGGCAGGACCAGCTCGCGGCGATCAGCTATTCGTCGATGGCGCACGCTTTCACGCTGCCCGACATGTGGATCGGTGCCGCCGTCGGGATCGCCCTGATCGCCGCCGCGATCTGGTTCCGGCGCTGGCGCGACGAAGCCTGAGTGACCGCACGGGAGACCATCATGAACAGGAGCCTGACCCTCGCAGGTGCCGTTCTCATCACCGCGGCGCTGTCCGCCTGTTCGCCGGGCATCCATACGCTCGGTAACAGCATCACCTTCGACTCGAATGGCATGGTGATCCATTCGCCCGGGCACCCGGACGCCCACATCAGCCGCAGCGGCACCCTCAGCATCGGCGGCAGGACGATCGCCGTGACACCGGCGCAGCGACAGTTGCTCACGCGTTACTACGGGGAAGCGACCGCCGTGATGGAGTCCGGGGAAGCGATGGGCAAGCGTGGTGTGTCGATGGCCGCGCGCGGCATCGGCGACGCGATTTCATCGATCTTCCACCACGACTCGACCACGGCGGACAAGCGCATGGAGGCCGAGTCGAAAGTCATCGAAAGCGCCGCGGGCAAATTGTGCGCCGATGTCAAGGCGCTCGGCGCCACCCGGAATGCGATCGCTGCCGACATTCCCGCGTTCGCGCCCTATGCATCCAGTGACCGGATGCAGTGCGAAGTGACCCACAGCATCACGCGCAAAGCCAATGGCGCCCCGTCGTCGTCATTCGTTTTCGCGTTGCGGGAAGGACAGGCGGCGCCCGCTGCCATGCCGCGAGCGTCGTCGCAGCAAACCGGTCGGTCCAACCCACCCACTGCGAGCCAACCATGATCAAGCGCAAATTGGCGGCCTTCTGTGTCTTCCCGAGCCTCGCCGTGCTTGCCGCGTGCAGCGCGGGCCAGCCGGCGTCGTCCGCCCAGGCACCCGGCGCGGCAACTTCGTCGAATTCGGTGATCGTCAGCGCGATCGACCATGCGATGGACAAGGCCGACGCGAAACTCGCGACCGGGAACGTCACCGTTTCCAATGACGATGACAGCCTGCCCACGGCCGAGATCACGCCGCAAGGCGACTTCCTGATCGAAGGCAAATCCGTTCCGCTCACGTCCGCGCAGCGCGCAGAAATGCTGGCCTATCGCCGGCAACTTGTCGAGATCGCGCGGCAAGGCATTGCGATCGGCAAGCAGGGAGCAACGCTGGGCATGAACGCGGCAAGCGCAGCGATCGCCGGTGTTTTCTCGGGCGAATCGGACCAGCAAATTCGCAAGCGTGTCGAAGCGCAAACTTCCGGCATCCGCAATGCGGCCGCCAAAATTTGTGACCGGCTGCCCGCACTGATGACCAGCCAGCAGAAGCTCGCCGTTGATGTACCCGCGTTCAAACCCTACGCCAACCTCACGCCTTCGAAAATCGCGGAATGCCGCGACCACGCGCTTCGCGACAGCGACAACTGACCCGCGACCCCGAACATGAACCGCCAAATGAACCTTTCCCTGCGCCTCGCGATATTGTCGGGCAGCCTCGTGCTGCTCTCGGCATGCGCTCCATTCCGCACCGCCGACAGCGATCTCGACACGGCCTCGCGTCAAATCGCAACCGGGAACATCACGCTTTCCGCCGACAGCTCCCGCATTCCCCAGGCGGCCATCACGCCGCGGGGCGACTTCCTGATCGCGGGCAAGGCCGCCGCGCTCTCCGCGCAGCAACGCAGCGATGTGCTGGCTTACCGCGCCCAGTACGTTGAAATCGCACAGCAGGGCATCGCCATCGGCCACGAAGGCGTCGACGTCGGCAGGCGCTCGATGGTGCCGATGATTTTTGCTTCACTGTTCGGAGCCTCGGACAAGTCCATCGACGCCAGCATGGACAAGCGCCTTGCCGGGGTTCGCGCCGCGACTGCCAGACTCTGCGACCGAATGCCGGCGTTGATGGCAGCCCAGCAACGACTTGCCATCGACCTGCCTGCGTTCAAGCCATACGCCACCTTGACGCAGCAAAAAATCGACGATTGCCGGCAGGATGCGCTGCGCGACGGCAGCGCTGCGGATGATTGAAAGCCCCGCGACCCTCCCTCATGCATCGGCAACAAGGCCGCCATCGGGCGGCCTAGTTGCAAAGGCAAACCGTCGATCACTCGCCGTGGATGCCGCCCTTGGTCAGGGCAACCGGATCCAACAGCTTCTTCAATTCCGCTTTCGATAGTCCCGTCGTTTCCAGCGCCACGTCCATGATGGGACGCTTTTCCTTGTAGGCCTTCTTCGCGGTCGCGGCACCATTCTCGTAACCGATCACGGGGTTCAGCGCGGTGACGAGGATCGGGTTCAATGCCAGCGCCTCGTCGACGCGCTTCTTGTTGACCTTGAATCCCGCGATGGCCCGGTCGGCCAGCAGACGCGACGCGTTCGCGAGGATCACGATCGACTGCAACAGGTTGTAGGCGATCACCGGCAGCATCACGTTCAACTGGAAATTGCCGGCCTGGCCGCCAATCGTGATCGTCGCATCGTTGCCGATCACCTGTGCGCACACCATCGTCATCGCCTCGGGGATCACCGGGTTGACCTTGCCCGGCATGATCGACGAACCCGGCTGCAGCGCGACCAGCTCGATTTCCCCGAGGCCGGCGAGCGGGCCGGAATTCATCCAGCGCAGGTCGTTGGAAACCTTCATCAGCGAGCACGCCAGCGTCTTCAACTGGCCCGACAGCTCCACCGCCGCATCCTGCGACGCCATGCCTTCGAAGAAGTTTTCCATGGAGCTGAACTTCACGCCGCTCGCCTTCGACAGCTCCATGCAGAAGGCCTTCGCGAATTTGGGATCGGCATTGATGCCTGTGCCGACCGCGGTGCCGCCCTGCGGCAGCCGGCGGACGCGCTTGCCCGCGTCCTCGATGCGCGCGATGCCGGAGGCGACCTGCGCCGACCAACCCGACAGCTCCTGCCCGAACGTCACCGGCATCGCATCCATCAGGTGCGTACGGCCCGTCTTGGCGACGTTCCTGAGTTCGCGCGCGCGCTTGTCGATGGCTTTCTGGAGATGCTTGAGCGCCGGCAGCAGTTGCTCGTGTACCGCGAGTGAGGCGCTGACGTGGATCGCCGTAGGAATCACGTCGTTGGAGCTCTGCCCGTAATTGACGTGGTCGTTGGGATGGATCTTCGCCTTCGAGTCCCTCGAGGCGACGTGCGCGATCACCTCGTTGGCGTTCATGTTGGACGACGTGCCCGATCCCGTCTGGAAAATGTCGATCGGGAAGTGCGCATCGAACTCGCCCGCCGCCACGCGTTGAGCGGCCTTCCGGATCACGGCGGCCTGCATCGGTTTCAGGTGCCCGAGCCTCAGGTTGGCATCGGCGGCCGCGGCCTTGATGAGCCCGAGCGCGCGGATGAATTCACGCGGCAGGGTCAGGCCGGAGACCGGAAAATTGTCGACCGCGCGTTGGGTCTGCGCGCCCCATAACGCGTCGGAGGGTACCTTGAGTTCGCCCATGCTGTCGTGCTCGGTGCGGAAGGCTGGCATGCCTGTGGATCCAAAATTGCAATCCAACAAGTATATCTCGCGACTGACGCGCTCCCGGAGGGGCGCGGGGCGAGTCGCGAGGGCGCGAGCACCCGCTCACTGGCCAAATGACCGCACGCGTGCGTATGCGCTTCATTCGTGCGCCCTCGCCACTCACCCCCTGATCCCTTGGCTGAAGCGCGCCGCGGCTACAATGCCGCCCATTCCGCGCACCGAGACCGCCATGCCACTCGATCCCCTCACCGCCGTTTCGCCGCTGGACGGCCGCTACGCCGCCAGGGTCGAGGTGCTGCGTTCGATCTTCAGCGAATACGGTTTGATGAAGCGACGCGTGCAGGTGGAAATCGCCTGGCTGATCGCGCTTGCGGATGAACCCGGAATCGAGGAACTCCCGCCATTCCCGGAAAACGCGCGCGCGAAGCTGCAGAAGATCGCCGATGATTTCGCGGTCGCGGACGCCGCTCGCATCAAGCAGATCGAGGCGACCACCAATCACGACGTCAAGGCGGTCGAGTACTTCATCAAGGAACGCATCGGCGACGAAGCGCAATTGAAGCAGGCGAAGGAATTCGTGCACTTTGCCTGCACCAGCGAAGACATCAACAATCTTGCCTACGCGTTGATGCTGCGCGACGCACGCGAACACGTCCTGCTGCCCGAACTCGACAAGATCATCGCGACCTTGCGCGACCTTGCCCATGCCCACGCCGATCTAGCAATGCTCGCGCGCACGCATGGCCAGACCGCGAGCCCGACGACACTCGGCAAGGAAATGGCCAATGTGGTCGCCCGCCTGGAACGCCAGCACGCGCAGTTCGCTGCCGTCGAGATTCCCGGCAAGATCAACGGAGCGGTCGGCAACTTCAACGCGCATGCGATCGCGTATCCGGAAATCGACTGGCGCGCATTCGCGAAGCGTTTCGTGGAGTCACTGGGCCTGGAGTGGCAGGAATACACGACCCAGATCGAGCCGCACGACGGCATCGCGGAATGGTGTGATGCGCAGCGCCGCATCGATACGATCCTGATCGACCTCGCGCGGGACATCTGGGGCTACATCTCGCTCGGCTATTTCCGGCAAAAGCTGAAAGCTGGCGAAGTCGGCTCATCGACGATGCCGCACAAGGTCAACCCGATCGACTTCGAAAACGCCGAAGGAAATTTCGGCATCGCGAACGCGCTGTTCGGCCATTTCGGCGAAAAGCTGCCGATCAGCCGCTGGCAGCGCGACCTCACCGATTCCACGGTGTTGCGCGCACTGGGTGAAGCCGTCGGCCATGCGCTGATCGGGTTCGCCTCGCTCGACAAGGGACTCGGGAAGCTCGAAGTCAACGCCGGGCGGATCGCCGCCGACCTCGATGCGAGCTGGGAAGTGCTGGCGGAAGCGATCCAGACCGTGATGCGTCGCCACGGCTTGCCGGAACCCTATGAACAATTGAAGGCGCTGACGCGCGGCAAGGGCATCACGCGCGAAACGCTGCGGGCATTCGTGGAATCGCTGGCGCTTCCGCGTGCGGACAAACAGCGCCTGCTGGCGCTGTCGCCAGGCACGTACACCGGCCTTGCCTCCGATCTCGCCCGCGACATCTGACGTGGCTTTGCCCAAAATCGAAATTCCTGCGCGCAAGGACCTGCCACTCGGCATGCCGGCCACACGCTTTCTGCGCGATTACTGGCAGAAGCGTCCGCTCTTGATCCGGTGCGCGTTTCCGGATTTCAAACCTCCGCTGTCGCCCGATGATCTTGCCGGGCTGGCATGCATGGATGGCGCGCTGGCACGGATTGTCGTACACGACGTCCCTTCGTCATCCCGGCCAGGGGATGCCCGGGATCCACTACCAAGAACGGAAAAGCTGCATTCCGGCACTCGCCGAAATGACGATAGGTGGAAGGTTCTGACCGGCCCTTTCGACGACGCAACTTTCGCCAGGCTGCCGAAAACGGACTGGACGCTGCTGGTCCAGGATGTTGACAAGTGGGACAGCGATACCGCGGCGCTGCTCGACGGGTTCCGCTTCATCCCGGCATGGCGGATCGATGACGTCATGGTCAGCTATGCGGCGGATGGTGGCGGCGTCGGCGCGCACGTCGACCACTATGACGTTTTCCTGTTGCAGGGCGTGGGCCAGCGGCGCTGGGCCATCGACACGCGGCCCAACCCTCCGGCCGCATATCGTGATGACGTGGAATTGAAATTGCTGCGTGCGTTTCGTCCCACCCACGAATGGGTGCTCGATCCGGGCGACATGTTGTATCTGCCGCCCGGTGTGCCACACAACGGCGTCGCAACCGGAGAATGCATGACGTTTTCCATCGGAATGCGCGCGCCGGCGGCCTCCGAATTGCTGCTCGATTTTGCCGTGCACGCCGCGGATGCGTTGCCGGAATCCCGACGCTTCGCCGACCCCGACCTGACACCCGCACGCGATACCGGGGAAATCGACGACAGCGCGCTGCGTCGCGCACGGCGCGCCCTCGGACCCGCAGCGAAACTGCTCGCCGATGAGCCCTTCGCCGACTGGTTCGGCGGGTTCATCACCCGCTACCGCGCCGCCCAAAGTGCCGCGCCACGCAAACGTCCGTTTGACCGCGCCGCGCTCGCTGAGCGCCTGCCGAATGCGGTGTTCGAACGCGATCCCTGGAGCCGTTTCGCGTGGCGACGTCATGGCCGTGGCGCGCGCCTGTACGTCGCCGGCAACGTCTTCGACGCGCCGCTCGCATGGGCAAGGGAACTGACCGGACGCGCAGGCGCAATCGAAGGCTGGCGGCTCGCGAAACTGCCGCAACGCACGCGCGGTATGGCCTTGCTGGGTACGCTGGTCGATGCCGGATACTTGCACTTGCGGCGCCGTTGAACCGGATCGCAGAAACTTCCCTCGAACGGGCTTACAATCCGGAAACACGCACCCGGCCATGTCCCGGAGGGGGATTGACCGCATGCCGATTCAAGGCGATTTCCACGTCGAACTTTGCGACTGGGGGAACACGGCCGATCGCGAGGCGCTGCGGGGCGTGCGTGAAGCCGTTTTCGTGCTGGAACAACGCGTTCCGACCGACATGGAAGTCGACGAGGACGACTCCCGCAGTGTCCACGCGCTGGCGCGTACTGCAGATGGAGTGCCAATTGGCACGGGTCGCCTGAGTACCGGTGGCCAGATCGGACGCATGGCGGTGTTGCAAGATTGGCGAGGGCGCGGTGTCGGCACGATGCTCTTGCACACCCTCCTCGACCAGGCACGCGCGCGCCGGCTGGCTTCGGTGTCGCTGCACGCGCAGCGCGATGCCACGCCGTTTTACGAGCGCCACGGTTTTGTTGCCGAAGGCGCTGAATTCGAGGAAGCGGGCATCCCGCACGTGACGATGCGCCGTATGCTGGACGGGGCGCCCGGGATCGAACGTCGACCGCCACCCCCAGCCCCGAAGCCGCTGGAGCTGCACGCCTCCAGCCGCGAGGAACTGATCGCCGTCACCCAGACGCTGCTCGCAACGGCGAAGCACGGCATGTGCGTGCTGGTACGCGAGTTGCACCCGCTGCTGCTCAATGACACCGCCTGCCTGGTCGAAATGCGGCGGCTCGCGATTTCTGGACGCGGGGCATCGATCCGCGTGATCGCCCAGGACCTGACGCGCGCATTGCAGGAAGGCACGCGGTTGCTCGAGCTGGCACAGCGATTGTCCAGCGTCGTCGAGATGCGCCGGCCCGTCGAGCCGGCCGATCTCGCCTATCGTTCCGCATTCATGTGCGTGGATTCGGGCGGCTACCTGTTCCGCCCGCTGGAAAACGAGATGGCCGCCGAGGGCTCCACCTACGCACCGGGCCGCCACGCAGAGCTGATGCGTATCTTCGAAGACGTCTGGAACCGCTCCGAACCCTGGCCCGAACTGCGCAGCCTGGGTATCTGAATCGAAGGTTCGCGGCGGCCGCGGGAATCCCGCAGTGCAGCATTAAACCGTTATAATTTGCGGTTGCAGTGCGACGCGCCGCATGCGGCGCGCGCACCCCATACATTCCGTGGTGACCATCGTGAGTGACGGCGGCAGTTTGTTGCAGCAGTTGGCGGAAACCTCGCAATTCGGCGGCGGCAACGCGGCCTACCTCGATCGGTTGTACGAAGACTGGCTGCGCGATCCGCAATCCGTTGCACCGCAATGGCGCACCTGGTTCCAGAGCCTCCACCGCGCAGGCGACGTGCCGCATGCTGACGCGATCGCGCGCATCGCCGCGGCACAGCAGCAAGGCCGCCGCGCGGCCGCCCCGGTCGACGACGTCCACGCACGCAAGCAGGCCGGCGTCCTGCGGTTCCTGACCGCCTACCGGTCGCGCGGCCATCTCGCCGCCGATCTCGACCCATTGGCGATCGCGCCCAAGCGCCCCGCACCAGACCTGGACCTGCCGTTCCACGGCCTCTCGGACGCCGACCTCGACACCGAATTCGACTGCGGCACCTTCGCCGGCGGCGGTCAGCGCATGAAGCTGCGCGAGTTGCGCGAGCGCCTGCGCCGCACCTACGTCGGCAGTATCGGCGCCGAGTTCATGCACATCAGCGATCATACGCAACGGCGCTGGATCTACGATCGCCTCGAAAAAGCCAGCGGCGATAGCGGCCTCGATGACGCCACCCGCAAGCGCGTGCTGGCCAAGCTGACCGCGGCCGACGGACTGGAACGTTATCTCCACACCAAATATGTCGGCCAGAAGCGCTTTTCGCTGGAAGGCGGCGATTCGCTGATCCCGCTGCTGGACGACCTGATCCGGCGCGCAGCAAGCGACGGTGTGCACGAACTCGTGATCGGCATGGCCCATCGCGGCCGCCTGAACGTGCTGGTCAACATCCTCGGCAAGCCGCCGCAGCAACTGTTTGCGGAATTCGAAGGCAAGCACGACGGGCCGGACGATCCCGCGCATTCCGGCGACGTGAAATACCACATGGGTTTCTCTGCCGACGTCGCGGCGCCGGGCGGCAACATCCACGTCGCGCTGGCGTTCAATCCCTCGCACCTCGAAATCGTCAACCCGGTGGTCGCAGGCTCGGTACGCGCCCGTCAGATCCGCGCCCACGACGGCGTGCGTGAGCACGTCCTGCCGGTGCTGATCCATGGCGATGCGGCGCTGTCCGGCCAGGGTGTGAACATGGAGCTGTTCAACATGTCGCAGACCCGCGGTTTCGGCGTCGGGGGCACGGTGCACGTGGTCATCAACAACCAGATCGGTTTCACGACCGATGCCAACGAAGGTCGCAGCACGTTGTACTGCACCGACGTCGCCAAGATGGTCAACGCCCCGGTGCTGCATGTGAACGGCGACGATGCCGAGGCGGTGCTGCAGTGCATACGCCTGGCGTTCGACTTCCGCCAGCAATTCCACAAGGACGTCGTCGTGGACCTGGTCTGCTATCGCCGCCATGGCCACAACGAGGCCGATGAGCCCTCCGCCACGCAGCCGATCATGTACGACGTGATCAAAAAGCTGCCCCCCACCCGCGAGCTGTATGCCAAGCAATTGGTGGAACGGAAGCTGATCGCCGATGGGGATGCGCAAAAACTCTTCGACGACTACCGCGGTCAGCTCGACGCCGGCAAGCCGGTGACGGAACTGGCGCCGCCCGGTTCGCAGAAATACATCGTGGACTGGACGCGCTTCAGCAAGTGCAACCTCGCGCAGTCCGTCGAGACGGGCGTCGACCGCAAGACGCTTGACGAACTCGCCGGCAAGATCCTGACCTGGCCGGACGGCATGGCATTGCAATCGCGCGTGGGCAAGATCTACGCCGACCGCCGCAAGATGGCCGAGGGCGAGCTTCCGCTGGACTGGGGCTACGCCGAAAACATGGCCTACGCCACGGTGATCGCCGACGGCCATTCGTTGCGGCTGGTGGGGCAGGATTCCGGACGCGGCACCTTCTTCCACCGCCACGCCGAACTGCACGACCAGAAGACCGGGAACGTCTACACGCCGCTCGCGCACGTACGCGAAGGTGCGTCGGTCGAGATCATCGATTCGCTGCTCTCCGAAGAAGCGGTGATGGCGTTCGAATACGGCTTTGCAACCGCCGATCCCGACACGCTGACGCTGTGGGAAGCGCAATTCGGGGACTTCGCGAACGGGGCGCAGGTCGTGATCGACCAGTTCATCTCCTCGGCCGAGGACAAGTGGAAGCAGCTCGCGGGGATCGTCCTCCTCCTGCCCCACGGCTACGAGGGCCAGGGCCCCGAGCATTCCTCGGCCCGGCTCGAGCGCTTCCTCCAGGCCTGCGCCGAGGACAACATCCAGGTGGCGAACCTGACGACGCCGGCACAGTATTTTCACATCCTCCGCCGACAGATGAAGCGGAACTTCCGCAAGCCGCTCATCCTGCTGACCCCCAAAAGCCTGCTGCGGCACAAGGAGGCCGTCTCTCCCATCGCCGACTTCACCGAGGGCCGATTCCAGGAAGTGCTGGGCGACGTCCGCGCCGAGCCGTCCCGGGTGCGGCGCGTCCTGCTGTGCAGCGGCAAGATCTATTACGACCTGTTGCAGGCTCGGCAGGAGTCGGCCGGCGTGGCCATCGTCCGCCTGGAGCAGCTTGCACCCTTCCCGGAGGAGGCCCTGAAAGAAATCCTGGTTCTCTATCACCAGGCCCGAGAGTGGGTCTGGGTGCAGGAGGAGTCGCAAAACATGGGCGCCTGGAGCTGGATCGAACCGCGCTTGCGTGCGCTCGGCTATGCGGCGGAGTACGTCGGCCGGGACGCCAGCGCCAGTCCCGCCACCGGCTCGCTGCGCAT
>JAJPJT010000027.1 GCA_021324095.1 Gammaproteobacteria bacterium | reverse complement strand
CCAGCGCGTCGCGCGCCGTCAGCATCAGCACCGGGGTGTGCTTGTGCGCTTCGCCGCGCAGCTTCTTGCAGACTTCGATGCCGTCCATGCCGGGCAGCATCAGGTCCAGCACGATCACGTCGAAGTCGTTGACCACGGCCAGGTGCAGTCCGGTTACTCCATCCCCGGCGAAATCGACCACGTGGCCGCGGTCTTCCAGATAATCGCCGATGTTGGTGGCGATATCGTTGTTGTCCTCGATCACCAGCACGCGCATGGTCGGTTCCGTCGGACGCGCTTGCAGCGCCATCCACGCAAGCTTAGCGAGAAACGCGCACGGGCGCTGTAGGCGCCCTGCGACCGTTCAGCGGCTCGGCCCCTGCACCCGGATGTTCGCAGCCGGTTCCTGTGCATGCCGGCAAATGTGGGTGCCGGTCGTGACGAGGCAATCCCGCGCCGCCGCGGCATCGCCCGACGTTTCGCCGCCGAGGCGGAACGTGAACGTCTGGCGATAGCGCCGCCCTGGAACCGCAGGCGGCGTGAACCGCCACCTCGCCAGCGCCTGGAGTGCGGCGACGTCGAATTGCCCGGTACTCGAATCCACGACTTCGAGATCTTGCGGCACGCCATCCGTGTTCAGCGTGAACTCGACGACGACCGTTCCCTGGATTCCGGCCAGCAGGGCTTCGGAGGGATACACCGGGGACACGGAGCGCACGGGACTTGGGGCAAGGGCCGGAGCAGGGATCGGCACGGATACATACGCGGACAACAGTGCCGGGCGCAACGCAATCTCGTTCAAATTGAGTGGGAGGGCATCCACGGGAGGGACGCGGATCGGTGCCGTCGGCGCTACGGTAGCAACCGCATCCTCATCGGACACCCTCGCATACGGCGCCGGCAGCAGCTGTGGATTCGCAAGTCCGTGCACCAGCGGCAGCAGTGCAGCCGACTGCAACAAGTTCCGTTCCGTATCTTGCAACGCCGCCATGTTGTTCGCAGCGGCGAGCGCGCTGACACGTTGCTGCCAGGCCGTATCGCGCCACCACAGCGTGCCCACCCCTACTGCCGCCGCGACAGCGACCATCACGACGACGTGGCCCCGCAGGTGGTGGCGCGGACGCTTCGGTGTTGCGCCCGCGATGAACCACGCGCGCTCCACCAGTACGCCGCCGCTCGCGGCCAGCGCGAGCTCGGCGTGGGTGCCGCGAAATTCCTCGAGGTTCGCCAGCGCGGCGACGAAGTCGCGGGATTCGCCGCCCGTGATCCGGAGAGCCAGCGCATCGCAACACAGTTCGCGCTCGTTGCGCGCTTCGCGGGAAATCCAGTGCACCACCGGGTGGTAGAAAAACAGTGTTTCGACTGCCACCTGGAACAGATTGGCGATATGGTCGAGACGCTTGAGGTGGGCCAGCTCATGCGCAAGGATCAGTTCGACCTGCTGGGTCGGAAGCTGCGCGAGCAATGCCAATGGCAAAACCACCGCCGGCCACATCCAGCCGACGACCGCCGGGGCCGCAATCCTGACGCTGGCCAGCACGGGAACCATGCGGCGCAGGCCCAGGCGACCGGCGAATTCCCGCGCACGCACCTGCCACTCCGGGACACTTTCGGCCGCAGCAAGAATCCTGCGCAGTCCGTGCCATTGCCGGACGACCCGCACACCGAGCAGGCCGACACCTGTGGCCCACGCCAGCACCAGCCACGGCAAGGCCGCCTTCAGCAGCACGCTTCCCACTGAGGGTGCGGCAGCCATCACGGGCAACCCGGCAGTCGAGCCGCTCACCGCTACTCCCGCAAGGTCGACAGCCGATAAGAAAACCATCAGCTCGTGCGACGCGGTCACGGCCGGCCACGCCAGCATCGCCGCCAATGCCAGCATCGCGGCGAGGTAGCGCGGGTTTCCGCGTGGCAACAACGCACGCGCCATGGCGTACACCACGCCGATCGCCGCAGCCTGCCAGAGGAAATGCAGCAGACACCAGCCCAGGACCGACACTGCAATCGAGAATCCGGCCAACACGCTCATGGTTCGGCATCCTTGTCGAGCTGGTTCAACAGCGCGCGGATTTCTTGCAATTCCTCGCGGCTGGCCTTGTGGTTCCCGAGCGCCTGCAGCACGAGCCGCGATGGCGAACCGTCGAATACCCGTTGCAGGATGTCGGAAAGGAACTTCTTCTGCGTGCGTTCCTTGCTCACCGCGGCGCGATACACGTGCGCGCGCTGCGATTCGTCGCGCTCGACCAGCCCCTTGTCGCGCATGATCTGCAGCAACTTCAATGCCGTGGTGTATCCCGTCCCATCACGCCGGTGCAGCACTTTATGGACATCGCGCACCGTACTAGGTCCGTGATCCCACAGCACCTGCAGAATTTCCAATTCGGCCTCAGTGGGCTTCGGCAAAGCTTGTTTGAAACTGTTCATCTCGCTTGGCTTTGGCAATTATCCCATCCGCCTGCGTGAATGAATCGATATCAAAGCTGCACTGACCGCTGGTTTACAGCCGCGAACCAGAACCGCGTTCCGCCCTCTCACCTTCAATGTCCGCCCCCGGACGCCGGGCTGTTGGTGATCTGGCTTTGCTGTTGTTGCAGTTGTCGCATCATTTCTAAGCTCTGCTTGGATTGGTTTTGCTGATTCTGGATTTCTCCCAACGTTCGGCACACCGTCCGGGGGAAATGGGTTCCGACAGGTGTCTCCTGCCAGCAGATCCGGCGGTTGCTATCGTAGCGGGCAAGAACCTCGTTAATCGAGTTCTGGTCCGCCAGCAATCTCTCCTGCGCCGCAGGATCCATCTTGTTCACGCTGCCGTATCGTTCGAACAGTGCACCCATGTCGGTTAATTTCGTGTCCACCGTTTCGCGCCCCGCCTTGTTGACGAAGGCGAACCGGCCACCGGACTGCATTTCCTGTCGAACAGCAGCGGCAACAGCCTCAAAGTTGTCCCTGGTATCAGCAGCAATAACCGGCTTTCCATCCTTCTCGGAAATGGCTGTCGTCGATTTCGAAGCGGATGCGGAGGGCGTTATGGTTTGGGTGGACACACTTGCTACTTGCCCCGTGTCCACTCGTGTACCGCCGGTCTCTGCGCAACCTTGCAGGACCAATGCGCCGATTGTCAGCGAGAGAATCAACCGATTGGATGCTTTCATTTTCTTCCCCGACTTCAGTGGTTACTGTGTGGCCAAACACGGGATGACACCATCCTAGCCACAACCCAGGAGCACTGTCAACGATATATTTCGTACTAAATCAATCGTTGCTTCAGTCCGATGCACCGGCTGGATTCCCGCTCTCGCCCGCTTTGTTTTCAATGTGTGCCATCACGGCATCCGCCACATCCACCCCCGTGATGGTTTCGATACCCTCGAGACCCGGCGAGGCGTTGACTTCCAGCACCAAGGGCCCACGCGCGGAGCGCAGCAAGTCCACCCCGGCGATGCCGAGCCCGAGTATCTTCGCCGCGCGCAGCGCAACCTGGTGCTCTGCTGCCGATAACCGCACGACGCTGCCGGTACCGCCACGGTGCAGGTTGGCGCGGAAATCGCCATCCACCGCGGCACGCTGCATGGCCGCCACGACTTTCTCGCCCACGACGAAGCAGCGAATGTCCCGTCCATTGGCTTCGCGCACGAATTCCTGCACCAGGAAATTCGCGTAGAGGCCGCGGAACGCCTCAATCACGCTCTGGGATGCCGCGGCTTTCTCGGCCAGCACGACGCCGCTGCCCTGTGCGCCTTCGTTGAGCTTGATCACGTGCGGTGGCGGACCCAGCATGTTCAGCAGGTCCGCGGTGTCGTCCGGATTGTCACCGAACACCGTTACCGGCAGGTCGATCCCGTGCTTCGCGAGTATCTGCAGGCTGCGCAATTTGTCGCGCGCACACAGCACCGCCTCGGACGGACTGGGCGTATACACGCCCATCATCTCGAACTGCCGCAGCACCGCCGTGCCATAAAACGTAACGGAGGCGCCGATGCGCGGAATGACTGCCTCGACGCCTTTCAAGGCACGGCCGCCGTAATGCACGGCGAAACCGTCGCGCGCGATCCGCATGTAGCAACGCAGCGGATCGAGCACCCGCACCCGGTGTCCGCGCGCGCGCGCTGCTGAAACCAGCCGTGCCGTGGAGTACAACCTTGAATTGCGGGACAGGATCGCGATTTTCACAAAGAGGCTCTGCAGAGATGTTTCACTCGAAGCCGCTTTTGTCGAAAGTCAGGCCGAGGAAGGCCGATGTTGATGTTCCGGGAGCTTCCCGGTTTCGAGGCCGCCTGGAGATGCAGCGATCACGGACGATCGCAAAACCAAGCGGGTGAAGGGAATGGAATGGAAAACACAAACCCCTTTCCCATCAATCCCTGACCAAAAGGAGTGATACCCGAATTGATACCCGAATCCAAAGAGGACTCGGGTGCGATGTCCATCCTCAACGGCGAGTGTAGCTGCCCGAGACTGTCACTTGTACAACGCCCAGCAGTCCAGCTCGGGTGGCATGTGCGGTCGTGGCTCTGGTCCGGTGGGTTGACCGTGGTGAACTGCCAACGCGTGCTGTCGATCCCAAGAAGACGCCGTGAGTAGCTGTTTTCGGATCCATTTGGCATCCGACGCACGCGTGATGACAGCGTCCAAAATGGCGGCATGTAGACGAAGAGACGGGCCACGACTCATTTTGCAGGGAGGGAACGCAGCGATGGGAGCCGGCTGTGAGAGGGCGACCGGTTAGTTCTTCAGGTGCTTTTCGAAGAACTTGACGGCGATGTGATTCGCCTCATCAGACTCAGGCAACGTCGGGTTGACCCAGAATGCATGGTTGAGTCCATCAAATACGACGAGTTCGGGGGCGCCGCCCGCACGCAACATCGCAAGATCAAACAAACTCGTGCCGCTCAAGAACCAGTCTCGTGTACTCGTCAGGAATAAAGTCGGTGGCAGTCCGGAGAGGTCGCCCTTCATTGGCGAAAGCAAAGGATCATCCAGCCGCGTCGAGCCGACATACGCGCGCTGAACAGCTATGAGTCCCGCTGGCGGGGCCAAGTGTCCGCCAAGTCCCGCCCCCGTGAAGAAGGATTGGGAGTCGCCTTGCTCGGTGAAATCGCCGAAGCCGGAAAAGATACCCAGCGCCGCAGGTTCAGGCATCCCGAGCGTCTTGAGTTTCATCGCGACTTCGCCGGTCATGACTGCTCCCGCAGATGTTCCGTAGATGCCGATCTCGCTTGCTGAGTGGCTCTTGAGCAACTCGCGGTACACCGCAATGACGTCATCAACTCCAGCAGGAAATGGATGCTCGGGAGCCAGGCGGTAACGGACCGCGACCACTTCCGCCTTCATGAGGCTGGCGATTGGAATGCTCTCGGCCAATGAGCAGCAGTCGAACTCGTACGCGCCTCCATGGATGTTGATCAACACAAAATGTTTTTCGTGGGTGTTGACGAAGAGCGGCGTGACAATGGTGACCGGCACACCGGCGATCGACCCGGCGGTAACCCGCGCCGGATACTTTTCCAATGCGATCTTGCCGTTTTTGTTTCGCGACAAGTCAGTCCGTCGCCGGCGTTCTGCAAGGCTGGACTTGGACGGAGCGTCACTGTCGGGGATCTGCCGCGCGATCAATTTTTGCGCTGCGGGGCTTACTGTCTTGGGGACGGGGATAACACGGGTGATGTAGGCCGTGCCGTCAGGCGCAATGTAGGTTGTATCGCGCCATGAAGCCGCAGGCTGTGACTTGGGGGGCGGAGGCGTCTGCGCGTCCGCGAAGCCAACGCAGAGCATGCTCGCAGTAATGACCAGCACGAACGTCTTTATGAGCACCATGCAATTCCCTTTTGGTGGCTAATCCGATCGGGCCTCTTGGAACTGTATCCGCCCGCTAACTTGACGTGCAGCCTCGCATTGCAGGCTGCGAGTTGATCCACTCGCCTACAAACTGCGTGCGATTGAGGGAGGGGTCCAGCGGGTGAAGGGAATCGAACCCTCGTCAGTAGCTTGGGAAGCTACAGCTCTGCCATTGAGCTACACCCGCACCGGAGCGGGGATGGTAGCGAGCACGACGCCGGCCATGCAACGGCTGCCGAACGCCGGCTAAACGCTTTCTTGGGATACGCTTAGCATAATTTGATCAGCAGGCCGGCATTCAGCGCGGCAGGATTGTGATGGTCACGTCGGCACTGCACCGGCGCATGCAAGTCAGGCGGGTCGGGTTGGCAGGGCCAGGTTCGGCTCAACGGAGCGTGTCATGTCTCGGTTCATGCGTTCGATGCTGTTGGCAACGGGCGTTTGTGCGCTCGTCATGTGCGGCTTCCAGGTGCAAGCCCAGCAGTACGGCGATCCGCAAGATACTCCTCAATCTTACGATCAGCCGCAGCCCGCAAACGCCGACCAGTCCCCCGGCCGCGTCGCCCGGCTTGCCTATCTGTCCGGCCAGGTGCAGTTCGCGCCGGCCGGAGAGGACAACTGGGGTACCGTCGATGTCAATCGCCCGATGGTGATCGGCGATCGCCTGCTGACCGGCGACGACGGCTTGGCGGTGCTGGAACTGGGTGACGCGTCGGTGCGCATCGATCACGACACCGCCTTCGATTTCCTGAATCTGGATGAGAACAATGTACAGGTCGAACTGTCGCAGGGCACGCTGAACCTGGCCGTGCGGCAGCTCGGGCAGGGCGAGAACTTCGAGGTGGACACCCCGACCGTCGCGTTCGTCGCCTCGGCACCCGGCAGCTATCGAATCGATGATGATCCCAGTGGCACCGGCAGCATGGTGACCGTCTTCCAGGGTTCGGGCACCGTGTATGGCGAAAATGGCGTCAGTCGCGACGTGGTCGCCGGCACGTCGTATCGCTTCAATGATTCGGCGCTGACGAGCGTCGAAGAGAACGGGTTGCCGCAGCCCGACGATTTCGACCGCTTCTGCGAAGCGCGCGACGCGAACTACGCGCGCTACGCGCAGCAACAGCAGCAGTACGTGCCTCCGGACATGATCGGCGGCGATGAGCTTAATCAATACGGCCAGTGGAGTGCGGTGCCCGATTACGGCAATGTCTGGTACCCGAATGCCGTCCCGGTCGGTTGGGCGCCCTACCGCTACGGCCACTGGGCGTGGATCGACCCGTGGGGCTGGACCTGGGTCGACGACGAACCCTGGGGATTCGCGCCCTTCCACTACGGCCGCTGGGCCTACATCAGCAACCGCTGGGGCTGGATTCCGGGACCGGTCGACGTGCAACCTGTGTACGCGCCTGCGCTGGTCGCGTTCATCGGTGGGGCGGGCTTTTCCCTGTCGATTGGCATCGGCGGCGGCGGCCCGGTGGGCTGGTTCCCGCTCGGGCCGCGCGACGTGTATGTGCCGTGGTTCCACGCCTCGCGCCAATATTTCACCAACGTCAACGTCACCAACATCCGCAATGTGTACGTCAACCGGACCGTCATCAACAATTACTACGCGGATTACCAGGCCGGACGCGCGCCGCCGCGCGGCGGAAACGCTTACGCCTACCACGATCTGCCCCAGGCAGTCACGGCAGTGCCGCGCAACGTATTTACCGGTGCACGCCCGGTACACGCGGCGGCGCTGAAATTGAATCGCACGCAGCTTGCGCGCACCGAAGTCGCCGTTCGCCCCGCCGTAACGCCGGCCGTGGCCAGCCTCGCATTGCGCCGTCCAACCGCGCATCCTGCCGTGCTCAAGGGTCGTCAGCCGTTCACGCGGCCCGTCGTGGCGCGCCACGCTCCGCCGCCTAGGCCGGTGTCGTTCGCAGCACGCGAGAAAGTCATCGCCAGCCAGCACGGTCAGCCTCTGACTGCCGCACAAATGCAGGATCTGCGCAAAGCGCAACCGGCGCCCGCAGCACGTAGCGAACGTGTGAAGGTCGTCCCGGCCGTCGCGCATGCGGCACCGGCGCGTCCAGCCGAACCGCCGCGCCGCACGGGTCCGACCCAAGCCCCCTTCAAGAACACGGTGCATCCGATCCCTGCACGCAATCAGCCCGCGCAACGTCCCACGCGACCGGGCGAATTGCCTAGCGCACGGTTCGCGCATCCCGCCCAGCGTGAAACGCTGCCACGCGCCCCGGCAACTCGGCCCGCCGGCGAGCCGCAGCGCAACGCGCCAAGCTCCGGACGACTGCCGGAGGTGAAACGGGTCGAACCGGCATCGCAAGCGGCACAAAACCAGGCCGCGCAGCGGCAGCGGGAATCAGCGGCGTCGCAGCAGCGCGCGGCGCAATCGCAGGCACAACAACGGGCTGCGCAGGAACGCACCCGTGAGCAGCAGGTGCAACAGCAACGCCGCGCGGCGCAGCAGGCGCAAAGCGAGCGTCAGGCACAGGAGCGCCACCAAGCCGAAGCGCAAGCAAGCCAACGCGCGCGCGCGCAGCAGGCACAGCAGCGTCAGGCCGAGGCTCAGGCGCAACAACGCGCGCGCGAGCAGGCGATGCAGCAGCAGCGGGAGATGCAGCAACGTCAGATGGAACAGCAACGCGCCATGCAAGAGCAACGCGCCATGCAACAGCAACGCCAGATGGAACAGCAACGCGCGGTGCAGGCGCAACAGCGTGCGGCGGCCATGCAGCGCGAGCGTGCGGCGGAACAGCGCGGCCGGCCCGCACCCGAACGCCGTCCGCCGCCACCGAAGAAACGTCCCCCGCCTTCAAGCAGCAGCGGCGGTGGATTTCGCTGAACCTGCATGACGCTCAGCGCCCCGCGATCAAATCGCGGAGCGCTACACTTCACGGATGCAGATTCTGCTCAACGGCAAACCGCACCAATGCTCAGCGGCGACAACCGTCGCCGCGCTGCTGGCCGAAACCGGTCAGGGCGAGCGCCGCGTCGCGGTTGAAGTCAATCGCGAAATCGTGCCGCGCAGCCGGCACGCCGAACATCAACTGCGTGAAGGGGACCAGGTCGAAATCGTGCAGGCCATAGGCGGCGGCTGAGGGCACGCGAAGTTACAATCTGGTTTTATTGGTCGATGCGCGTACACGATGAACGCCTTGCCGCAAACCGCTGTTCCCGAAATCTCTGACCCGCTGGTCATCGCAGGCCGCAAATTCCGGTCGCGCCTCCTGACGGGCACAGGCAAGTTCAAGGACCTCACCGAGACGAGGCGTGCCACGGAAGCCGCGGGCTCGGAGATCGTCACGTTCGCAGTGCGCCGGATGAACCTCGGCCAGCATCCCGGCGAGCCCAACCTGCTGGATGCCTTGCCGCCCGATCGCTATACCCTGCTGCCCAACACCGCGGGCTGCCATACCGCCGATGAGTGCCTGCGCACCTGCCGGCTCGCGCGCGAGTTGCTGGATGGCGCATCGCTGGTGAAGCTTGAAACGATCGGCGACCAGAAGACGCTGTACCCCGACGTGATCGCCACGCTCGAAGCCGCCGAAGCGCTCGTCAAGGACGGCTTCGACGTGATGGTCTACACCACTGATGATCCCCTGCTGGCGCGGCGTTTCGAGGAGATGGGTTGCGCCGCGGTGATGCCGCTGGCCGCCCCAATCGGGTCGGGTCTAGGCATCCAGAATCGCTACACGATCATGGAGATCGTCGAGAACGCGAAGATCCCGGTCATCGTCGACGCCGGCGTCGGCACCGCGTCCGATGCGTCGCTGGCGATGGAACTCGGCTGCGACGGCGTGCTGATGAACACGGCGATCGCGCACGCCAGGGATCCGGTACTGATGGCGCATGCGATGAAGTGCGCGATCGAAGCCGGGCGCGCAGCCTTCCGCGCCGGACGCATCCCGCGCAAACGCTACGCGTCGGCATCGAGTCCGGTCGAGGGGATGATCGGCTGACTCCCCTCTTCCTCCGGGAGAGGGGCCGCAGGCCGAGCGCGTAGCGCTGGGGTGAGGGTTCGGTCTTGCGCAAGCGTCGTACCCTCACCCGGCGCTACGCTTTCGCGCTGCGCGCGCGTTCACTTCGCTCCGCCTCTCCCGACGGGAGAGGGGAAGAGCAGCGGCCCATGAGCGACCAGAGCACTTCGCACCATCCTCGCACCATCCGCAGTTTCGTCCTCCGGGCGGGGCGCATCACGCCCGCGCAGCAGCGCGCGTTCGAGCAGCACTGGGCGCATTTCGGCATCGACTACGAGGGTAACCGCCGCGACCTCGACGCCTTGTTCGGCCGCCGCGCGCCGCGCGTGCTGGAGATCGGCTTCGGCAATGGCGAGGCGTTGGCGTGGGCCGGCGAACACGATGCCGCACGCGATTACCTCGGCGTCGAGGTGCATCGCCCCGGTGTCGGACGGCTGATGAACGCGCTGGCCGCACGCGACATTCGCAACGTGCGCATCTGGAACCACGACGCGGTCGAAGTGCTGCAAAACGAAATTGGGGAAACCGCGCTGGATGAAATCCGCATCTGGTTTCCCGACCCGTGGCCGAAGAAACGGCACCACAAGCGGCGATTGATCCAGCCCGCTTTCATCGCCCTGCTCGCAACGCGCGTCAAGCCGGGCGGCTTGCTGCACCTCGCCACCGACTGGCCCGAGTATGCTTCGCACATGCGGGAGGTGCTGGCGGCGCAACCGGCTTGGCGCTTGCGCGAGGGGGACAGCGGTGAAGCGAGGCGACCTGCGTGGCGGATCGAGACGCGTTTCGAACGGCGCGGGCTCGATCTTGGCCATCCGGTTACTGATCTGTTGTACGACCGTGTGCAAGTATTGCCCGCCCACCCACGCGAACTAACCTGACCGGACTCTGGCGCCGATGGAGCTGACCCTCACCCCCGACATGATGCTGGTGCTCGGGCTGGTCGGCTTCACCGTGATCATGCTGATCCTCGAATGGGTGCGCGCCGACATCGTGGCGCTGCTGGTACTTGTGGTGATCGGCATCACCGGCCTGATGCCGGTCACCCAATTGTTCGACGGCTTCGCGTCCAACGCCGTCCTGTCCCTGATCGGCATCATGATCATGGGCGCGGGCCTGGATCGAACCGGCGTGCTCAACAAGGCCGCGTCGTTCATCCTCAGGCTTTCCGGCGGTGTCGAAGACCGTGTGTCGCTGCTGCTCAACAGCACGGTCGGCACCTTGTCGTCGATCATCCAGAGCCAAGCGCTGGCCGCGCTGTTCCTGCCGGTGGCGAGCCGCATCTCGGCGCGCACCGGCGTGCCGCTGAAACGGTTGCTGTTGCCGATGGCGTTCTGCATCCTCGCCGGCACCAGCATGACGCTGATCTCGAATTCGCCGCTGATCCTGCTCAACGACCTGATCGCCAGCGCCGACCGCAACCTGCCGCCCGGCGCGCAAACCATCGAACCGTTCTCGCTGTTCTCGATCACCCCGATCGGCATTCCGCTGCTGCTGGTCGGCATCGGTTATTTCGCGTTCCTGGGCCGCCGCTTGATGCCCGAGGAAGACGACAAGCCCAAGGTGACGCCGGGTCGTACCGAGAGCTACTTCGCCGACACCTACGGCATCGAAGGCGAGGTGCTCGAACTCACCGTCACCGCCGACAGCCCGCTGGTGGGCATGAGCATCGGCGAGGCGGAAATGCTGGAGAAGGCGCCGCTGATCCTCGCGGTCAAGAACGGCAACGAGTCACGCCTCGCTCCCCCGTCCGACCAGATGATCTGGGTCGGCACGGTGCTCGGGGTGCTCGGGCCGCGCGCCGAGGTCAACGCGTTTGCCCAGGGCATGCAATGCCGCGTGGGCACCCGCGTCCAGGCGCTGGCGGACATGTTCAACCCGACCCGCGCCGGGATTTCCGAAGTCGTGATTCCGCCGCAGTCGAAATTCATCAAGCAGCAGGTCGGCGATCTGCACCTGCGCAAGCGCTACGGCATTTCGGTGCTGGCGCTGAATCGTGGCGACGAGGTCACCCGCGGCGAGGACGTGCGCGACATGGCCCTGCGGGCGGGCGATTCGCTGGTGCTGCACAGCTTCTGGCGCGATCTTGCGCTGGCTGCGGAAAGCCGCGACCTCGTCCCGGTGACGGACATCCCGAGCGAAGAACAGCGGCCCGGCAAGGTCCGTTACGCTCTGGTGTTTTTTGCGCTGGCGATGGCGCTTGGCCTGTTCACCGATTTGCGCCTCTCGATCGCGATGATGACCGGCGCGGTCGGCATGCTGCTCGCCGGCGTGCTCAACATGGACGAGGCGTACGGCGCCATCAACTGGAAAACCATCTTCGTGATGGCCAGCCTGATCCCGCTCGGCATCGCAATGGATTCCACCGGCACCGCCGCGTGGATGGCGCAGGAAATCATGCGTTACCTCGGCCACATGCCGCAGTGGCTGATCCAGGTATTCATCGCGATCCTCGCGCTGGTGTTCTCGCAGATCATTTCGCACGTGGCCACCGCGGTCATGATGGTGCCGATGGCGATCAACATCGCGCTCGCGTCGGGTGGTAACCCCGCGGTTTATGCACTGATCGTGGCGCTGTCGGTGTCCAACACCTTCCTGATTCCCGGTGCCAGCCCGACCCTGCTGATCGTCGCCGGCCCCGGCGGTTACAAGCCACGCGACTTCGCGCGCGTCGGCCTGCCGCTGACGGCGCTGATGCTGATCGTCACGGTGGCGATGGTGAATGTTGTGTTCAATCACTAGTTTTGCGATCTTCCCTGATCGCTGCGGTGATGGATTTGCATGAATGCCTCACATCCATCGCTGGTCCGCATCAGAACGGGCATCCCTGCCCTGACTTTCCGAAAAAGCCTCAGTAATACCCCTCGCCGGCCAACACCTTACCGCGGAACACGCGGTAGGAATAAGCGGTATACGCGAGCACGGCCGGGATCATGATGATCACGCCGACCAACACGAAGCCCTGCGACTGCACCGGCGAAGCAGCCTGCCAGATGGTCAGCGACGGCGGGACGATGTTGGGCCAGATGCCGACCACGAGGCCGATGAAGCCAAGCACGAAAAAGCACAACGACAGCACGAAGGGTTCGACTTCGCGGTTCCTGATCACCGCGATCCACAGCGCGGCCGCATTGATGATGGTGAGGATGGGCACCGGCGAGAGGTACAGGAAATTCGGCCAGGTGAACCAACGTGCCATCAGGTTGGAACTCAAGAACGGCAGCCACGCGCTCACCAGCAGCATGAATGCGATCACCGCCAGCATCAGTGGACGGGTCAAATCGAAAGCAATGCGTTGCACCCGACCATCCGTTTTCAGGATCAGCCAGGTCGCCCCGAGCAACGCATAGCCGAACACCACCGCGATGCCGGTCAAGACCGAAAACGGACTGAACCATCCGAACGTGACGTCATGGATGTATTTGCCGCCGGTGATCGGCATGCCTTCGACCAGCGCGCCCAGGATCAATCCCTGCATGAAGGCGCACAGGATCGAGCCTGCGGCGAACGCGAAACCCCAGATCACGCGCGACTTCGCGGCCTTGAAACGGAACTCGAACGACACGCCTCGCGAGATCAGCGCGATCAGCATGATCAGGATTGGCAGATAAAAGGTCGACAGCACCAGCGCGTAGGCTTTCGGGAATGCAGCCATCAGTCCCGCGCCACCCATTACCAGCCAGGTCTCGTTGCCGTCCCAGATCGGCGCGGCGGTGTTCATCATGTGGTCGCGCTGCTCGTCGTCGTCGGCGAACGGCGTCAGGATGCCGATGCCGAGCACGAATCCGTCAAGCAGCACGTACATCATCACGGCGAAGCCGATGATGAAGTACCACACGACGGGCAATGTTTCGACAAGACTCATTTACGCTCTCCCGTTGCTAGGCTCGATCGTCCTGATCTCGCCAAGCAACCTCGCCATCGGCGTCCCTGCCGATGGCCTTCGCGCGCGCTGGCGATGCATTCCGTTGCATCGCCAAAACGCGCGCGCTCAGTCCTCGTCGCCCAGTGACAGCGGGCGCGCGGGGGTCTTGGCGATGCCCTTGCGCTGGGGCGCCTGCACCGGACCCACCCGCAGCATCTTGAGCAAGTACCAGCCGACGAAACCGAACAAAGCCACATAGATGACGATGTACACGATCAGCGAGGCGAGCACGCTGTCGCCGGTGATGTTCGGGCTCACCGCGTCGGCGGTGCGCAGCAATCCGTACACAACCCATGGCTGCCGACCGACTTCGGCCACCCACCAGCCGGCAATCAGCGCGATGAATCCCGACGGCATCATCCAGATCCACGCGTGCTGGTACCAGCGCGATTCGAACAGCGTCCCGCGCCACCATCTCCAGCAGCCGTACCACGATACGATCACCATCAGGATGCCCAACGCGACCATGATGCGGAACGCATAGAACGGGATCGCAACCGGCGGCTGGTCATCGCGCGGAAAACTCCTGAGGCCCCTCACCTCGCCGCTCCACGAGTGGGTGAGGATCAGGCTGCCGAGGTGCGGCACCGAGAGCTCGTCCTCATTGCTCTGGGTAATCTCGTTCGGGATTGCGAACACCACCCAGGGCACGTTGGCGCCCGTATTCCATATCCCTTCCAGCGCCGCCAGCTTGGCGGGCTGGTTGCGGAGGACTTCCGAGCCGTTCTGGTCGCCCGCGATGATCTGCAACGGTGCGACGATCGCGACGAACACCAGCGCGCATTTCATGCATAACCTCGCCTTCTCGACGAAACGTCCGCGCAGCAGGTAATACGCCGAGATGCCACCGATCATGAAGGCGGTGCACAGGAACGCGGCCAGCACCATGTGGACGACGCGGTACGGGAACGAGGGATTGAAGACGATCTTGAGCCAGTTGGCCGGATAGAACACACCGTCCTTCAGCGTATAACCCGTCGGCGTCTGCATCCAGCTGTTGGCCGCCATGATCCAGAAGGTCGAGGCCAGCGTGCCCGCCGCGACCATGCAAGTGCACGCGAAATGCGTCTTGTGCCCGACGCGCTGCCAGCCGAACAACATGATGCCGAGGAACGACGCCTCGACGAAGAACGCGGTCAGCACCTCGTAATTCAGCAGCGGCCCCACCACGTTGCCGGCCTCGGCGGAAAAGCGCGCCCAGTTGGTGCCGAACTGGAAACTCATCACGATGCCGGAGACGACGCCCACGCCGAACGACACCGCAAACACCTTCATCCAGAAGAACACGAGGTCGCGGACGTGCTCGCTGCGGGTCTTGAGCCACCACGCTTCCAGGAATACCAGCCAGCTCGCCAATCCGATGGTGAAGGCAGGAAACAGGATATGGAACGAGATCACCCATCCGAATTGCAGGCGCGAGAGGAACAGGGCTTGGTTCACGGCAGCGGTCCTTGGCCTGCGTGACCTGCAACGGCAAGACCGCAACTATAGCTTCAGCGGTGTTAACGCGCCGTCATTTCGCTTCGCGATAACTGCGCGCAGTCGCGTCCAGCCGAGGTGAAATCGCGCGCCAGCGCGATTGCAGGCGCGCTACGGATGGCGCGCCAGTGCTTCACCACCAGGGATGGAGGTTGCTTGCTTGAACACGAAACCCTCTCTGCAGCCGGAGGCGCGACTTTACAACTCGCGAAGCGAACGACTCACCGCCACTGGTTGGCGTGTGGCCCGACCTTGCCGTGCCGCTGCGGACGGACCACGCAAAAACGCTGGCCCGTCGGCGCTTGCATCACCACCCACGTCTTGATGGCCGCGATGCGTTTCGCGCCCAGCGCTTCCAGTCGCTTGACCTCCGCTTCGACGTCGTCGCTTTCGATGTCGAGGTGCACGCGGCTTTCGTGGTCGACCTTCTGCACCAGCACGATTGGTTCGTCGTCCCCGGTTTGGATCTGCATGTATTTGGCATCGTCGTCCGGCCGGTAGGGTCGGCCCAGCGCCTGCGACCAGAAACGCGCCGCGTTTTCGAGATCGTCGGTTTTGCAGTCGATGACGATGCTGCTGAGCCGGCTGTGGTGCATGATCGCGTCGACGCTCCGCCGATCAGATGCGCCGCAAGCCGCGGTCGAGGCTCCACGGCCCAGGCCCCGCGGCGGACAGATACAGGAACACGAAGCAGAACAGCACCGCCATGCCGCCGCCGTTCAAGATCGGAAACGTGTGGTTGTGCTGAAAGTGCACCATGAAATAGGCGAAGGCCATTTCACCCGACATGATGAACGCGACCGGCCGGGAGAACAGCCCGATCAGCAGCAGGAATCCGCCGCCGAATTCGATGATGCCGGCAAGACCCGGCACCAGCGTGAACAACTTCGCATGCGAGATCAGTTCGAACGAACCGCCCGGATAACCGAACAACTTTTCCGCGCCGTGCTGCATGAACAGGAACGCCGCGATGATGCGCAGGATGCTGAGCAGATACGGAGATGCCTTGGTCCAGAAGAAGCTGCTGCCGGCCACGTCGAACCTCCGCAAGCGAGTGGATACAAGGAGGAGTTGGCGGCCAACTCCGTGCGCGCACCATACACCAACTGCGGCGTGCGGTGCCGGTTGTTTGGAAATGTCCTGAGTGATCAGGCTTTAGTGATCAGGATTGCTAGGCACCGCAAAGCGCCTGCACGCCCTCGATGTCCTTGGGCAGTCCGGCCGTGAGCACCTCGCTGCCGCGCGCTCCGACCGCGACGTCATCCTCGATCCGGATACCGATGCCGCGCCACTTCGCAGCCACGCTGGTGTCATCCGGCGGGATGTAGACGCCGGGTTCCACCGTTACCACCATGCCCGGTTCAAGCAAGCGTGGTTCGTCGTCGACGCGATAGTCCCCGACGTCGTGCACGTCGAGGCCGATCCAGTGTCCGGTCTTGTGGGGAAAGAAGCGCAGGTAATCCTGCGACTTCAACGCCGCGCGCACGCCGCCGCGCAACAGCTTCAGCGCGCATAGCCCTTCGACCACCCGCCGCGTCGCCGCATCGTGGGCGGCCGTGAACGGACGCCCGGCCCGCACCTCATCGATCGCCGCGCATTGCGCCTCCAGCGCCAGTTCGTACAGCGCGCGCTGCGGCTGCGTGAAACGTCCCCCGACCGGCCAGGTCCGCGTAATGTCGGAGGCATAGCATTCCAACTCCGCACCGGCGTCGATCAACAACAGGTCGCCACGCGCCAACCGGCCGTGGTTGTCGGTGTAATGCATCACGCAGGCGTTGGCACCCCCGGCAACGGTCGGCGGATACGAGGGCACCGCGCCGCGCGTGCGGATAGCGTGCAGCAGCGCGGCCTCCACTTCGTACTCGGCGACACCGGGGCCCGCCGCCCGTACCGCGGCATGCTGGGCCGCGGTCGCGATGTTCGCGGCTCGGCGCATCAGCGCCAGTTCCGCCGGAGACTTGTAGAGGCGCAGCTCGTGCAGCAGATGCCCCAGCGCCACGAATTCCCGCGGCACCACCCCTCCGCCGCGGCTGCTGCGCAGCCGCCGCAACCAGCGCAACAAATGCGCATCGAACTCGTTCTCGCGCCCGAAGTGGCAGTACAGGCGTGTGCGGCCTTCGAGCATGCCAGGAAGGATGTCATCGATGTCCTCGACGGGAAATGCGTCGTCCACCCCGTAGCGGGCGATGGCGTCCTCGGGACCGACCCGCACACCCTCGATGCGTTCGCGATCCGGATCACGCTCACGGCAAAACAGCACGACCTCCCCCTTGCGGCGGCCGGGGAGCAAGGCAAGCACCGCGTCGGGTTCGGGGAATCCGGAGAGATAGTGGAAATCCGAATCCTGCCGGTAGGGCCACGCCGCATCGGCATTGCGCATCCGGCGCGGTGCGGCTGCAACGACCAGCGCAGCGTCTTCGCCCGCCATGCGCATCAAT
>JAJPJT010000095.1 GCA_021324095.1 Gammaproteobacteria bacterium | reverse complement strand
CGAGATTGGTCGCGAGCTGCACCGTGTACGCCGACAACTTGCGCAGCACCGACAGCGCCAACGCGAACGGCAGCAACGTGCAGGCGAGTGCCAGCGCCAGCAGCAACAGCGCATCGTGCAGGTCCGGCACGACGAACGTGCCTTCGGCGTGCCAGACCGCGGTGACCAGCGTCAGGAACAGCGTGCCCGCGCCCAACTCCAGGCAGGTGACGGTGAGTGCACCGCCGCGATCGGCCATGCGCTTGTTGAACGCACCGAAGCTGGCGCAGAACACCGCCGAGAGCACGCCCACCGCGACGCCGAGCCGCATGTCGACGGGCACGCCGCCCACGACCAGCGCGACGCCGGGCACCACCGCGACGCCGAGCAGCAGTTCGCGCAGTTCGAAACTTCGCCCCACCACCAACGGCTCGATCGCCGCGAGGAAGACCGGCGCCAAGGCGATGCACGTGGCGGCGACCGAGGCGTTGGCGAGCTTCACGGCCGAATAGAACGTCAGCCAGTGCAGCGCGACCAGCGCGCCGATGCCCGCGTAGGCTGCGACCCGGCGCGGTGGCATCGTGCGCAGCTCGCGCCACACCTTGGGCAGCAACAGCAGCGCAAGCGTCACCAGCAGCATGCGCCACCACACCAGTTGCAGCGCGGTCAGCGTGATCAGCTTGCCGAGGATGGCCGTGAATCCCCACAGCACCACGCAAAAATGTAGCTGCCAGTGCGCCTTGGCCTGCGGAGTCATGAGAGCCGGGATTCGGGAACGGGAGACGGGAGACGAAAAGCGTAAAACGGAAAGTCTAATGGCCGATTCGCAAGTTCGAGTTCCGGGTCCCGCTACTTCATCGGCGTCTTCGCGGGTTGGCGTATCGCCTGCAACACGCCTATGCAGGCGTTCTGCTTGTCCTGGCTGGGAACGATCATGGCTGCCAATGCCGCGATCGGCGCGGCGACGGTGCCCAGTACCGCGGCACCGGCTCCGCGCGCCAGCAGCGGGCCCTTCTCGACGCCGGCGTCGGGATGTTTCAAGGTGCCGCGCAGGAAGAGCGGTGAGCGCAACGACAGGATCCGCATCCCCTTGCTGTGCGGGTGGATCACGAGGTCGAGCTTCTCGCTTCCGAGATCGATGCTTCCATCGACATCGATCCGCATGGTGGCGGCATCGATGAAAAACAATTGAGACCGCCACACCCCGTTCTTTGCGGTCATGTCGGCCGCCGCGCAGTTGATCTTTTCCGGCTCGTCCCCGAGAAATTTGATGGCGATGATGTTGGCAATGTTGAGACCGGCTTCCTCGAGCAGCAGCTTGCTGACCTGACCGTTGTCCACCAGCAGCTTGACCTCGCCATCCGACGTGCCGAGCAGGCCGGCGACCGAATTTCCCTCGCCGGTCAGGACGGCGTCGCCGTTGATCTGACCGAGACTGGTGTGCATCAGGTCCACGGTCGGGAACAGTTTCTTGAGCTGCACATGACGCACCGACAGTTTTGCTTTGCCGCGCATCGGGTTCTTCTGGCCGTCCAGCGTGATGTTTGCGGCAAGGCCGCCACCGGCGACGCCCAGCTTCAATGGATCAAGCGTCAATACGCCGTCGTCCATCATGATATGGGTCGAAAGATCCTGGATCGGCAGCGCAGCCTTGCGCACGATGCGCTTCGAGGAAAAAGTGACGTCGGCATCCATCCGGCTCCAGCGTGCGGTGTCGAACGTTTCGACCGGCAACGCCTTGTCGGCGGGTTGCTTCTGCGCTTCGCCGCGCCGCGCTTTCGCGGCGTTGCTGTCCGCGCCGATCAGCGGCGCCAGGTCGGAAAAGTCGAGGACGTTGGATGCGATCGTTCCGGCCAGTTTCGGACGCGGGCCCGTGTTGGTGTAGGTCATGCTGCCGTGCAGGTCGCTGTGGCCGACGCGGCCGTCGAAGTTTTCGTACTTGAAGATCCCCTCGTGCATGCGCGCGATCATCCTGCCGTGCGTGGTGAAGGGTGCGGTGGTCGGCAGGTTGACGCCGGTCAGGGCGTACAGGTGCGACATGCTGTTGCCGGACATTTCCAGGTTCAGGTCGAGGCCGCCAAGGTGCACCGGGTCGGTGAGCGTGCCGGCCAGCGCGATGTGCAGGTCGCGCAGGCGAAGGTCCGCTTCGATCGGAAACGGCATCGACTTGTCCGACAGTGCGAGCACGCTGCCGACCTTGCCGCTGCCACGGGCCGACGCGCCGCGCCATGTGCCGTTCGCGGTCCACGCAAAGTAGTACGCCTGTCTTGAATGCGGAGGCGGCGTGCTGCTCCGGGGGTTGGCGCTGGACCGGACGACCTCGTCGAACGGGATGGCCTTGCGCAACGGCTGAACGTTGATGTCGAGGTGGAGCGCGAGCTTGGCGTCATCCACCGTGATCGTGCCGGCGTCGAGCGCGATCTCGCCGATGTGCAGTTTCCACGGCGAACTGCCCTTGGCGAAACTGAAGGTCCAGTTGTTGCGGCCTTCCTTGTCGCGCTCGATGTCGACCGCCGGCCCGATCAACTTGAGCGACGGGATGTCGATGTTGTGCCACAGCAGCGGCACGGGTGACAGGCTGAAACGCACCTGCTGCACCGTCGCGAATCGGGGCCGCCGTGCCCAGCCGGGATTGGCAACGCTGATGTCGCGGGCGGTGAAGCGTGGCCACGGCACCCAGTGCGCGAGCCCGCCGGCGTCGGGATTTCTCTCCCAGCCGACGGTCAGGTCGCCATTGATGGCGACGGGACGGCCGACCGAACTGCTGAGTTTCTGGCCCATCCACGGACGCACGCTGTTCCAGTTGAACAGGGCGATGAACAGCACCGCCGCGATCAGCAAAACGGCGATCGCCACCACAATCCAGATCAGGATCCGTCCTGCCAGTGCCATCTCCGGTTTCCGCTCGGGTTCCTCGACAGGCTAACCGGGACTCCTGACTGGCAACTGGCTGCGGGCGCGATCGTTCAGGAATCCCCGAATTCCGATCAAATCGGCGCGTCGCCGGTTTCGTCGCCCCATGACTCCTCGAGGTGTTCCTCGATCCGCGGCTTGTGCAGGCGGAACGCATACGCGAGCCACATGATCAGCACCGAGAAGACTGCCGTGACGATCACCTCGGAACCCAGGTCGAGCAGACTGAGATTGCCGGCGTGCTTGGCAGGATCGGGGTAGTGGCCGACCCAGCCGATCACGGTGAGGCCGCACAGCCACGGCAACACCCAGAAGCCCGAGCGGAAATCCAGGCGCGGTGTATGGCCACGTTGCACCACTTCGTGGATGGCGAGAATCACGAAGCCCAACAGCATCGCCGCCATCAGCTTCCACACGATGTCCCATCCGGACCATAACACGATCAAGTTCGACGACAGGAAGGCAAGGTAGGGAATGATCCATCCGCCGCTCAGGCGGAATGGGCGTTTGTAGTCGGGCAGTTCCTTGCGCAGCGCGATCAGGACCAGCGGACCGGAGCCGAACGACATCACCGTCGCCGACGTGACGAAGCCGACCAGTTGCTGCCAGCCGGGAAACGGCAGGAAGAAGATCAGTCCGACGATGAAAGCCAGGAACACGCTGACCCACGGCACGCCGCGCCGGCTGACCTTCGCGAGACCCGACGGCGCGTTGCCGTTGCGGCCCATTGCATAGGACACACGCGCGGTGATGGTGGTGTAGATCAAACCCGTGTCGGCGGGCGAAATGAACGCATCGATGTAGAGCAGGATCGCCAGCCACGTCAGCCCGAGCGTGCCAGCCAGCGCGGCCAGCGGTCCGAATGCGAGCGCGCGATCGCCGATGCCGCCGCTGAAGGTCGTGCCGATGTGCGCCCAGCCGTCGGCGAGCGCCGACAGCGGCAGCGCACCGATGAAGGCGATCTGCAGCGCGATGTAGATGATCGCGCAGATCACCAGCGAACCCAGCACCGCGATTGGCACGTTGCGCTGCGGGTTGTCGGTTTCGCCGGCGAGGTTCACGCCTTGCCGGAAGCCTAGGTAGGAAAAAACGATCCCGGCCGTCGCAATCGCCGAGAACACGCCGTGCCAGCCCAACGCAAGAAACCCGCCGGCGTGCGGATGCGCGAAATGTCCGACATGGAAATCCGCGGTAAGGAAGGCGATCACCACGATCGAAATGATCCCGATCTTCCACCACACCAGCACGTTGTTGAGCCGTGCGAACCAGCGGATGCCGAACATGTTGATGATGCTGAAGAGCAGCATCAGCCCCGCCGCGACGGCATAGCCCGGCCCGGTCAGCACCGCGGTGCCGTTCTTCAGCGTCTGCAGCCAGGGCAGGTAATTGGCGCCGTATTGCAGGGCTGCTTCGACTTCGATCGGTGCGGTCGAGGCGGCGCCCAGCCAGGTGATCCAGCCCGAGGTGTAGCTCGCGAACGAGCCGAACGCGAAATGCGGGAAGCGCACCACGCCGCCCGATACCGGGAACATCGTGCCGAGTTCCGCATAGGTGAGCCCGATGAACGTGATCATGATCGCGCCGAACAGCCACGACAGGACCGACGCGGGGCCTGCCTGCTCGGAAGCGGCCAACGCGCCGAACAGCCAGCCGGAACCGATGATCGAGCCGACCGCCGTGAACAGCAGCCCGACCATGCCGACGTGGCGTTTCAGGCGGCGATCGTCGGCAGCGGCGATAGTGGAAACGGGTGTGTCTGGCATCGCGGATTCCTCGACAAGTAACAGTCGTGACAGGCCACGTGCACAACCCGCCGTCGCGACGGTAACGCCGATTGTGTGAAGAAAGCGCGCGCGCCGGGCGCGGTGAGGTTCCGGGGCTCCGGTGCGATGCTGCGGTCGCGCACTTGCGCATCGCGCGCGGTTGCCGCAAGTCGCCGCTCCGACGCCGACGCGCGAAGTGGTCGTTCGGCGTATGCCTGCGTGCGGGCACGCGCGGGCTGCGAAAACGACTTCGGCGCCATCAGGCGCCGAGACCGTGACGATGCACGCTTCTGCGATGAAATTCAAGAGGTGCCAAATGAAATTCCTGCGCTAAGATCGGCGCATGGAATCGTTGTTGAAAACCCGCACCTCCGTCACGCGCACACGCTCGTTCGCCGCGACGTTTTTGCCTGACCGTTTCAGTTGGTTGATGAGCCTGTACACCGAAAATCATCAGCGCCTGACGCGCCTGTTCGCGCCTCATCGCCTCGCGGTAGGCGAGTACGTATCCAGCGTCGGCGACGGCCTCGACGTGCGCCTGTCCGTTCAGGAACGCCATCCCTACACTATCGAGTTGGGGCTGACCTACGAGGTGCTCGACGCCGCGACCGGCAATCCGTCGCCTTCCGCGCAATTGCGCAGCTATCTCGATGCGCATATGACGGAGGCGCTGCACTGTCAGCCCGGCCGCGCCCTCTGGCAGGTGCTCGGTCCGCTCGCTCCGGCGCGCAACGTGCTGCAGCACCGCCTGCGGATGAATGCGTTCCTCAACCGCTGGCTGGAATATCTCGCGGAGCAGGGACATTCGCTGGCGACGCTGGAGCGCGCGGCGGACGCACCGGTCGCGTCGTACAGATCGGCCGCCGCTTGACCGAGTAGCCGTCCAGCCGTACCGGTCAGCCTTCCATCGCGGCAACGGCAGAGGCCAGGGCACTGCCCATCGGAGCCTTGCGCTTGCTGAACACCCGCGTGATCTCACGGTAATACCAGAGCGTCCCGTCGCGTTGGCCGGTGAAACGATCGAAGACCGCGGCGCCGATTTCCGGATTGCGCAGATCCGTCACGATTGCGCGAGCGTTGTGCAGCTTGTCGCAGCCGCTGACCAGCAGCGCGTCATCCGATGCTTCGGCGAGATGCGCAAGGTAGCGCTGCTTGCGCTTCTGCCAGTCCGCGCGCTTCGCTTCCGGCGTCTGGGCCGCGGCCTTGCCTTCGCGCGTGCCGTCCGTGCAGGCCAGCACGATGGCCGCGACGCGGTCGCCGAACTGCTTGCGGATCAGCGCTGCGTGGTGCTCGCCCTGGTCTTCGATCGTGTCGTGCAGCAGCGCGGCGATCGCCTGATCCTCGTCGCCGCCGTAATCCAGCACCAGGCTTGTGACGCCCAGCAAATGCGCGATGTACGGAATGGAAGTGCCTTTGCGGGTCTGCGAAGCATGCGCCTCGCGGGCGTAATCCACGGCTTGCGTAAAACGTGCGGTGAGCATCGATGTCCCCTGTTGATCGATCGGGGGAATTCAAGCAGGCGTGCGGCTCACGGCGTGAGACTGCAATCCGAATCCGGTAGGAATTGGAATCGTGCGCATACGAAAAAGCCCGCGCACAACGGGCTTCGGATATCGAGTGTGGATTCCAGAACTGGCGGAGCGGACGGGACTCGAACCCGCGACCTCCGGCGTGACAGGCCAGCATTCTAACCAGCTGAACTACCGCTCCGTGGTTCTGAAATCCGCTTTGCAGCTTTTCGGAACAATTGCGCTGAAACTTTGTTGCGCGTGCTGCATGTTCCGACCGCGCATTGTACTTGCATCACCGCGTGCCATGGCAACAGACATGGCGTCCCCACGGGGATTCGAACCCCGGTCGCCACCGTGAAAGGGTGGTGTCCTAGGCCTCTAGACGATGGGGACAGCGTGGGGATTTGGTGGAGCCAGCCGGGAT
>JAJPJT010000013.1 GCA_021324095.1 Gammaproteobacteria bacterium | reverse complement strand
CGTGGTCTGCGACTCATGCTTGGCTCCTTCTGCGGCGATCATCATCGCCGATGGGGAGCAGGTCAGCCACTTATCGTGCTGTTCAATTTTGCGGGGCCACTTCTCGGTGGCGGCAAGCCAGTGCAGGCACTGGCGGATTTCGTTCGCGTCGTCGCTGGTCAATGCGCGGATCATGATCGACATCGGCCAGATCATACCGAGCCCTTCGTGCGGACCGCCGATGCCTTCCGCCGCGCTGCCTGCGAAGAAATAGGGATTGCGGTGACTCCACGCCAGCGCACGGGTCCGCCGATAGCGCGGATCTTCGCGCCTGCAGCAGCCGAGGTACGGCAGCGCCAACAGGCTCGGCACGTTGGCGTCGTCCATGAAGAGCTGGTTGCCGTAACCGTCCACCTCGTAGGCCCAGGAGTCATCGCCGCGTGCGTCGCGCATCAGCGCGTATCGGTCGAGCGCCGCTACCACTTCATTTGCCAATGCTTCGCAATCGTCCGCAAAAGATCCATCCGCAAACAACGCACGCGTCATCACGGCGAGCTGACGCAACGACACCACCGCAAACCAGTTGCCCGGCACGAACAGGGAGTATTTGCAGGCGTCGTCGGAGGGCCGGAACATCGAAAAGATCAGGCCGACCGGCTTGCCCGGCCAGCCATAGCCGCCCAGCGCCAGCGTGTCGGTGGGGGACGCAGCGTCACGCTGGAAGTGGTACGGCCCGTGCCCGGTCTTGCGCTGCTGGGTGCGGAACGTTTCAAGCACCCGCCCCATCGCACTGCGCCAGCCGTCGTCGAACGGAACACGATCTCCGGTGGTCCGCCAATAACCGTGGGCGAGCCGGATCGTCCAGCACAGCGAATCGATCTCCCACTTGCGCTCGGCGACGCCGGGCTGCATCCCGGTAGCGTCGTGCTGCGCCCACGGCAACGATGTTTTCGCACGTGGGTCGGCCATGAACGCGTTGGCGTAGGGATCGATCGTGATGCAGCGTGCGTGCCGGTGGATCAGCCCGCGATACAGCGTCCGCAAGGCGTCGTCATGCGCGGCCAGCGGCAGATACGGCCAGACCTGCGCCGAGGAATCGCGCAGCCACATTGCGTCGATGTCGCCGGTGACGATGAAGGTGTCCGGCTTGCCGTCGAGCGTGCCCGTGTGCACGGTGGTATCCAGTGTGTTCGGATAGCAGTTCTCGAACAGCCACGCGAGTTTCGGATCGCCGATCTTCGCCTTGACGCGCGCGAGCTCGCGCTCCACCGCGGGACTGACGAACTTGCGTTGACCGGGTGGCGGACGCTTGCTGGCGAAACGCGGCGACGCCGCGAAGCCGCGCGACGAAACCGTCGGTAATGCAGCGGCCGCCGCGGCAGCGCCAACCAGTTTCAAAAATTCGCGGCGATCGGGCATGGATTCGATCCGGGTGATCAGCGCGGCAGGACGTCGCGACCCGTGATCGTAAACGACGCGCTCGCGCCCGGTGCATCGCCGGGCTGTCCGCCACCCACGAAGATGCGGTAGGAACCCGGCTCGACGCTGCGTACGCCCGCTGCATCGACGCTGCTCAACGCCCGTGGCGACAGTTCGAAGTCGATGCGTCGGCTTGCCCCGGGTGCCAGGTGCACCCGGCGGAAGCCGACCAGCGCATGCCGCGGCGCCAGCGGCAGGCCAGGGTAATCGAGGTAGGCCTGCACCACTTCATCGCCCGCGCGTTTGCCGGTGTTGCGCACGACCGCGCTCACGGACAACGTGCCGCCGGCCTGCAGCCGCGTCGCGGACAACCGCGCATCGGCGCAGGCAAAGGTGGTGTAGCTCAAGCCGTAGCCGAACGGGTACAACGGCACGCCCTTGAAGTAGCGATACGTGCGCCCCTGCATCGAATAGCTGACGTAGGGCGGCAGGTCGCGCGTCGAACGGTAGAAGGTCACCGGCAGGCGGCCGGCGGGATCGTGGTCGCCGGCCAGCACTTGCGCGATCGCCGTTCCGCCGGACTGCCCCGGATACCACGCCGCGAGGATCGCATCCGCGTGCTGCGCGGCCCAATCCAGCGCCACGGCCCCGCCGGACATCAAGACGACGACCAGCGGCTTGCCGGTCGCCGCCATCGTTTTTAGCAGGGTACGCTGCACGGCCGGCAGCGCGATGTCGGTGCGGTCGCCGTGGTCGAAACCCGGCACGTCGATCGGCAGTTCCTCGCCTTCGACATCGGGCGACAGGCCGACGAAAGCAACGATCACGTCGGCGTGCTTCACCGCGGCTTCCGCTTGCGCCAGTTGCGCCGCGGCGGGCGCCACCCATTGCAGCCGGATGCCCTGGTCCTGCCCGCCGTGCACCATCTCGAGTCTGATGCGATGCGGGGACGCGTCCGCGAAGTGCACGCTCGCGCGCATGTGCTTGCCACTGCCGTTGTCGTCGATGATTTTCTTCCCGTCCAGAAACAGCCGCACCGGATCGTGGCCACGGCAGTCGAAGCAGCGGTCGACGTGCACGGCCAGCGTGTAATCGCCGGCACCGGGAGGAACCAGTTCGCCGGTCCAGCGCACCGCGTAGCGATCGGGATCCAGATTGCCGGCCGGCGCAACGTGGTCCCAGTCGAAATCGACCGTGCGATCGACACGTGTGACGCGCGGCTTGCCGCTGAAATCGAGGTTCGCGAAATACTCGCCTTCGAGGCCGGGCGTGCCGTCGCTGCGCAAGGCGGTTTCCGGGATCGGAATCGGCACGGAGGCTGCGACGGGCGCGCCTTGCGCGTAGCTCACGTGATCGGCGCCGAAGCGTTGCCGCAATCCTTCCAGTGGCGTGACCGGATCGCGCGCGGTGCCGTGGTAGCTGGCTTCGAGTGTTTCGACCGTGTCGGCATCCGGGCCGACCACGGCGATCTTGATGCCGGCACGCAGCGGCAAGGTGGCGTGCGCGTTCTTCAGCAGCACGATGGATTCCAGGGCTGCCTTCAGCGCCAACGCGCGATGCGCCGCACTGTCGATCTGGTCGATGCCGATGCGCCCGTACGGATCGTCGCGATCGCCGCCCAATGTGCCCAGGCGATACCGCGCGGCGAACAGGCGCACCAGTGCGGCATCCAGCACGGATTCCTTCACGTACCCTTTGCGCACCGCCTCGTCCAGCGACGCGTAGGCGTTGCCGCAATCGAGGTCGGTGCCCGCCGCGATCGCGGCCGCGGACGATTGCGCGTCGCCAGGTTTGTAGTAATGAAAGTGCGTCATGTCGTCGACCGCGTCGCAATCGGACACGACGTAGCCCTTGAAGCCCCAATCCTTGCGGAGCAGCGTGTTCAACAGCCAATCGTCCGCGCACACAGGCGTGCCGTGCAGCGCGTTGTAGGCACACATCACCGACCCGGCTTGGCCCTCCGTCACCGCCGCGCGGAATGCTGGCAGGTACGTGGCTTCCAGATCGTGCGGCGAGACGTCGACGTCGAAACCGTGGCGGCCGGGCTCCGGCCCACTGTGCACCGCGAAGTGCTTGGGCGTCGCGATCGCGCGCGGACGCGCGGGATCGTCGCCCTGGATGCCACGAACGAAAGCCACGGCGAGCCGGCCGGTGAGATACGGATCCTCGCCGTAGGTTTCCTGTCCCCTGCCCCAGCGCGGATCGCGATCGATGTTGATGTTGGGCGCCCAGATCGTGAGCCCCTGGTAACGCCCGTGATCGTGATCCGCGCCGATCGCGTTGAACCTCGCACGCGCTTCGACGGACACGGCCGCCCCTACTTTTTCCAGCAAAGCGGGATCCCAGCTCGCCGCCAGTCCGATTGCCTGCGGAAACACGGTGGCGTAGCCGCCGCGTGCAAGACCGTGCAGGCCCTCGTTCCACCAGTCGTAGGCGGGCACGTGCAGGCGCGGAATCGCCGGCGCATTGTCCTGCAACTGGGCCACTTTTTCGGGCAGCGTCATCTGCGCGACCAACGCGCGGGCGCGCGCGATCGCCTCGTCCTGTGTCGCGTGAGCGTGAGCCGCGAGCGCGATCAACCCGACGGCAGCCAGCGCGGCAGCACGCGCGCTCACTTCGAAGCGCCCCGCATCGCGTCGGCGAGATCCTCTACCTGCAGCGCCTTGCGCAAGGCAGCGAGGCCGGCGCTGCTGCGCACGGTCAATGTCACCGACTGCCCCGGCAGGATGTCGAATGAATTGTCCGAAACGTTGGCATCGAGGCTGCCGAACGATACCCACACTTCGCGCGACAGCGCGTCGGATGCGAGCGTCAGGGTGTAGCCGTCGTTTGCTCGCGCAAGTTGCGTATGGATTTGCGGCAGGGGCAGCGCGAGGTTCTTCGGCGTATCGAAGAACACCAGGTTGCGCGACACCTCGCGTCCGTCCACGAGGAGCTCGAACACCGCGAACGTCGCACGCGGATCGGCGCCGCGCAGCAACTGCGCATCCGTGAATTCACCGACGCGCGTCGCCGAGAGCGGTTGCAACGTTACGTTCGCGTGCCTCTCCTGGAGCAGCTTGCCGGCAAAATCCAACACCCGCATCCGCCATTGCGCCGCGACCGGGGTCGTTCGGTCGGAAACCAGCGTCACCCGCGTGCTGCCGCCGTTCCGCAACGCCGCGATCAGCAATGGTGCGTAGAACCGTTTTGCATGCCACTGCAGTGCCTTCCAGCGGCCGTAGTAATCGATGCTGGACCAGGTGATCCCGGGCCAGTCGTCGTCGAGCTGCCAGTACAGCGAGCCCATGCTCTCCGGCCGCGACGCGCGCAGGTGCTCGGCCGCCAACTCTATTCCTTCGGCCTGCATCACCTGGCTCAGATAATCGAGCGCAGCGAAATCCTTCGGCTTGCCGAACTCGCGCTCGACGTACGACAGCAATCGCCGGTTGCCCTTGCTTTCGGCGTAGCGCTTGCCCCTGTCGTACTTCTGGTGCGCGCGCACCACCTTGGAGTCGATCGACCGGTCGGATGGCACGGTGAACGCGTCGATCGTCTGCATCACCGGCATCGACTGCAGGCCATATTCGGTCATGAAGCGCGGCGTCACGTCGAGGTAGGCCGTGACCGGCAGCGCCTTGCCCGACCATACGTCCCAGTAGTGGTAATCGCCGTTGTCGGTGACGTTGACCGGCCCCTCGTAGTCGGTGCCGGGTGAACTCGGCCAGTACGGCACGCTGGGTTCGTATTTCGCAACCACGTCACGCAGCGTGTGGTCGAAGAGTTCGCGCATGCCGCGCTCGATGTGTTCGCGTTGCGCGGGCGTGATCGATTTCCTGAAGGCCTTGCGGTCGTCCCAGGATTCCCAGCCGGTCTCGACCTCGTTGTTGCCGCACCACAGCACGATGCTCGGATGGTCGCGCAGGCGTTGCACCTGCTGGATCGCTTCGATGCGCGTGTTGTCGCGAAACGCAGTGCCGGCCGGCGGAATCGCACCCCCGAACATGAACTCCTGCCACACCATCAGCCCGAGTTTGTCGGCGTCCGCGTAGAAATCGTCGGGCAAGTAGTAACCGCCGCCCCAGATCCGCAGCATGTTCATGTTGGCGTCGCGCGCGGATTCGAGCAGTTGCCGGATGCGCGCCGGCGTCACCCGGGTCGGGAACACGTCCATCGGGATGAAATTCGCGCCTTTGGCAAAAATCGGCACGCCGTTGACGACGAATTCGAAGCCCTTGCCCCACTGGTCCTTGCGGCGGCGCAGCTCGACGCTGCGCAGGCCGGTTTCCCGGTCCGCGCTCGCGAGCGGTTTGCCATCGACGCCGACATCGACGTGGAACTCGTACAGGTTCGGCTTGCCGTAACCTGCCGGCCACCAGCGTTGGGGGTGCTCGATCCTGAAAGGAATGCCAATGTGATTGGCACCCGCGCGCAACGTTTCGGTTTGCGCAAGCGAGTGCGTCGTACCGTCGGGCGCACGCCAGCGCAGGGTGATTTCGGCTTTCCCGGCGCGGTCCGCCTCCAGATCCAGTTGGGCCTGCAGTTGCGCCACGTCGGCGGTCACCTGCGGTTGCGCGATGGAAAAGTCCGCCAGGCGCAATGCATCCCAGCTTTCCAGCTTCACGTCCTGCCAGATGCCCTCGGTGACCACGCGCGGACCCCAGTCCCAGCCGTATTGGTACGCGGCCTTGCGCACGTAATTGGCCGTCTGCTTGCCCTTGGGCTCGTCGCCGAACACCGAATCGAATTCGCCCGGCAACGCGTACGGTTGTTTCAGCAGCCACGGCAACAGGCGTTCGATCGGCGAATACAGGACGACTTCCAGCGTATTGGCGCCTGCATGCAGCCACGGCTTCACCGGCACCCGCCAGCGCCGGAACATGTTGTCGGCGGAAAGAATCTTGTGGCCGTTGAGGTACACGTCGGCAAAGGTGTCGATGCCATCGAACACGAGGTCGACGTGCGCTCGCCCCATGGTGGAGGCATCGACGTCGAAACGCGTGCGGTACTGCCAGTTGGACAACCCGACCCACTGGATCTTCGCCTCGTTGGTGCGCCAGTACGGATCCGGAACCAGCTTCAATGCCATCAGGTCGGTCTGCGCCGTGCCCGGCACCGTCGCCGGCATCCACTGCGCCGCGCGCGGATGTTCCTGCGCTTGCGGGTCGCCGGGCGCGAGGCGGAACTGCCAGCCGTTGTCCAGCGATTGCGTTGTGAGCGCGCTTGCCATCGACGGCAGCAACAGAATGCACGCCAGCGCAAAAAGCAGCCACGCCCGTACTTCCCGCCAAGCTCTGGAACCCCTCTCCCTCCGGGAGAGGGGTAGGGGTGAGGGTACGAACCTCGCGAAGTGTCGCGCATGGCGCAATCCCGGACCCTCACCCGGCGCTTCGCGCCACCCTCTCCCGAAGGGAGAGGGATTTTGGGGCACGTTCATTTCAGGATGATCTCGTCCGAGAAGATCCATGTCTGGATGCCGTTGACGGGTTGCCCGTAACGCGCGGCCACCACCCGCACGTAACGCGCCGTCACGGGACTCGAAGCCGAGAACGTGACATCACGGATGAACGGGCGCATGTTGCCCGGATCCACGGTCAAGGGAACCGTCTGCAAGGATGTCCAGTTCTTGCCGTCGTTCGAGGCCTCGAAGGTCACGCTGCGCGGCAACAGCACCCACGCCTGCATGTTCTGCAGGAAACGCGCATCGATCGAGTGCAGGACCGTCGGCTGGCCCAGGTCGATCGTCGTATCCATGTCCACACCCTGCCAGCCTGCCCATCCCCCATCCGCAAGATAAATGTCGCCCAGAATGCCATCAGTGAGGCTGGCCGAATAACGTGCGGCGGGGGGCGCCGCAAACGTGACAGGATCGCCAAGCGCGAGGTTCTGCACGATCCGGAAGGTCCGGCTCGCCTGGTATTGCACGTCGCCGCGGAACGGCGCGACGGTGACCGTGGCTGGCTTGTAGAGATCGAGCACGTCCCCGAACGACGGCGATGCCGCAGTCGGCTCGCTGCCGTCGAGCGTGTAGTGCAAGAGCAGGTCGTCGAAGCCGCGCGCGGCGCGGATCCGCCAGCGCTTGTAGGTCGGATTGAAGATGAACCGGTAATCGACGATGTCCTCGTCCTCGGGGCCGTAAGCAACGCGTTGCGACGCCAGCCACGCCTCCTGCGCCCGCGCGCGCAGCAGGAAACTGTGCCAGTCGTGCGCGGCCGGATTCCAGAGGTGCTCCGAAATCGCCATCAGCCGCGGGTACAGGCGCGCGTCGCCGTTCAAGGGCGTGGCGCGCTCGCTCCACAGCGGCGCTTCCCCGCCCAGGACCTGCTTCGGGTATTTCGCAAACAGCGGATCGTCAAACGGATCGGTGCGGTAAAGGTCCTCGAGAGTCATCCGGTCGATGGGCGTGTCGAGGTAGAACGGTCCGGCGAGGATGATCCGGTTGCCGTTGGCCAGCGCCTGCTTTGCCCCTTCCGGTCCCCGCCACACTTCGACGATCGCGCGCGGGCTGAGCTGGCCGCCTTCGAGAATTTCGTCCCAGCCGACCAGGGTCTTGCCCTTGCCCGCAAGATACGCGCCGATCCGGTTGACGAAATAACTGTGCAGGCCGGCTTCGCCCTGCAGCCCCTTCGCCTTCGCGAGCTGCTGGCAAGACGTGCAGTCGGCCCACACGCCTTCCGGCACTTCGTCGCCGCCGATGTGGACATAGGGCGAAGGGAACAGCTTCACCACTTCGTCCAGCACGTTATCCAGGAACCTGAAAGTGCTGTCCTTGCCGACGCAATCCACGTCGCGGAAAACGCCCCAGGTGGTCGGCACGGTGATCGGCTTGCCGCTGCAGGACAGCTCGGGATACGCGGCGATGGCGGCGCTGGTGTGTCCCGGCATCTCGATCTCCGGCACCACCATCACGTTGCGCTCGCGCGCGTAATCGACCACCTCGCGAATTTCCTTTTGCGTGTAGAAGCCGCCGTAACGGCTGCCATCCGCTTCGGTGCGCCACGCGCCCACGCTCGTCAACTTCGGGTAGCGCTTGATCTGGATGCGCCAACCCTGATCGTCCGTGAGGTGCCAGTGGAAGACATTGAACTTGTAGTACGAAGCAAGCGCGATCTGCTGCTTGACGAACGCGACCGGATAGAAATGCCGCGAAACGTCCAGCATCACGCCGCGCCACGAATAGCGCGGCGCATCCTCGATGCTCACCGCGGGAATCGTCGGCGGTACTTCATGCTGCAACGGCAACAACTGGCGCAGGGTCTGCACGCCCCAGAACAGCCCACGGTCGTCGGCCGCTGCGATCGTTACCCGTCGGGGTGTGACATCCAGCCGGTAAGCCTCATCGCCGTGGACGGAGGGATCGATGCGCAAAACGACCTTGCCGTAATCGGGTGCGGCCACCACCTGCAAAGCCACGCCGGTCTGCTGCTCGATCCTGTCGCGCAGGAAACCGGCGATCCACTGGGCGCGCGCGTCGCCGGGCGCCGTGATGCGGTCGCCGCTTTCCAGTTCGAAGACGCCTTGGCCGCGGGTCACGTGCTGCGGCTCGGGAACGAGATCGAGTTGCGCATGCGCCGGGGCAGTGAACGACAGCCCGACGAGGCAGAACAACATGCCGATGGATAGCCGGACGACCAGTGCGCGTTGCATGGTTCTCCCCCTTATTGCCTCGGAACAAAAGCAATACGACCGCCGCGTACAACGTTCGCGCTGAGCGTAGCGCAGCGGAGTCGAAGCGCGTCCTTCGACTTCGGCCTCCGGCCTACGCTCAGGACGAACGGAAAAGGACGAGCGAGGCGCACTTCAAGCTCGTGATGTTGATCGGCCACATCAATAGTCCTCTATCCCGTAAACCCGCGCAGCGTTGGCGCCAAACAGCGCCACGCGTTCGGCGCGATGGAGATGCGTGAGTTCGTCGGCCAGCGCGAACCAGTGCGCATAGTCCGCCGCAAGATTCACTACCGGCCAGTCGCTCCCCCACAACAGCCGCCACGGACCGAACGTCGCCATCAGATGATCGACGAACGGCGCGACATCCCGCGCGTGCCAGTCGTCACCCGCTTCGGTCAGCAATCCGGAAAGCTTGCAGAACACGTGCGGCAGGCCGGCCATCGCCGCGATATCCCGCCGCCATGATCCCAATGTCCCGCGTGCGATGTCCGGTTTTGCGGCGTGGTCGATGATGATTTTCAGGTCGGGATGCCGTTCCGCGAATCGCAACAGGTACGGGAGATGGCGCGGATACACCAATGCGTCGAAACACAGCGCGTGTGCGACCATCGACTCGATCGCGGGAGCGAGTGTGGGCTGCAGGACCCAGTCGTCGTCCAGCAGGTCCTGCAACATCGGCCGCAGGCCGCGAAGTTTCGGCTGGGCGGCCAGCGCGGTGACGCGTTCGGGCGCGTCGCGTGCCGCCAGATCCGACCAACCCACGACGCCGGCGATCCGCGCATCACCGGCGGCGAGGTCCAGCAACCATGCCGTATCGCGTTCGCTGGGCTGCGACTGCACCACGATCGCAGCATTCATCCCCGAGGCTTGCGCCGCATGCCACCAGTCATCGGGCAGGAAGTCGCGATGGATCGATCCGAGTTCCGGCGGCGGCCACGCACAATCGTGACGGCCGAGTTGCCAGAAATGGACGTGTGAATCAATTTGCATCGGACCACGACCGCGCCCACGCTCCTGCTGCGGAGGACCGTCTGTCCCTGCTTGCGCGACTCTCGCGCGGCGACAAGCCTCGCGATGGCAAACACCCGGCGAGAAGAGCCCCGGCAAAAGCCGGGGCAAGTTCTCGCTGGAGAGCCTCAGTCAAGCCTGTCAATCAAGCTTGTAGTTGATGGTCAGGAACACCTGGCGGCCGGTGTAGTCCTGGCCTTGTCCGGTGGAGATGTACTCGAATCCACCTGCGTACGGCTCGATGGTGCCTACCTTGTCGAAGATGTTGGTGACATTCAGGGTCATCTTGACCCGCTTGTCGAATTGGTATCCGACAGACCCGCTGAAGATCACCCACGGCTTCACGTTGCCCTTGTAGATCACGCACTCGGGATCACCCGCTCCCGGCTGGATCCCGTTGGCCAAGGTCTCGCAACCGTTGTAATTGGGCGCCTCTACGCCACCCCACCGCAGGCCGTATAAGGTTGCATTCCACGGTCCTCTGTCCCACGCCAGTGACGCGGTCATCCGGGTTTCCACATGTTGGTTGCGGGTATTGATCAGTGGATCGGTCGCGAGGGTACGCGAGTACCAATCCAGATTGTTCGTGTAATTGAGCTGGAACTTGAAGTCACCCAAATTTTCCGTCTGCCACGCGTAATCCACTTCGGCATCGACACCGCTGACGGACTGATAGGACTCGTTGATCGGGCCGGTATGCACCCCGATGATGTTGCCATTGGCGTCGCGCGTGACGTTGGCAATGGCTTCCTGACAGTACGGCGAGCCAAGCGCATGGGCGGTATAAGGCGCACCTGAAACTTGCAAGCCCGTCAGGCAGCCCGCCTCGTCGGTGAGTTCCGTGTCTATGCCGATCCACTCGATTTCGTTGTCGATCGTCAGGTGCCAATAGTCGGCCGACACCGACAAGCCCTGCACGTGCGGAATGCTCCAAACGAATCCGTAGGTCCAAGTGTGCCCTGTCATAGGGAGGAGTTGCTTGTTGCCGCCGCCGTAATCCGGGAAATACTCACTCGGCGGATGCTGAGTATCAGGACACACGGTGATGTGTTGCTGGATGCACTTCAGATCATCGGCGTAGTCACCAACGGTCGACACGGTGTCCGCCAAATAAATGTCGTCCAAGCCGGGCGCCCTGAAATTGGTTCCGTAGCTGCCGCGCAGCAGCAATCCGTTCACGGGCCGCCATTCGATTCCCGTCTTCCAGGTGCGGGCGATGTCGGCGACGCTGGCATCGTGGTACTTGTCGATGCGGCCGGCGATGTCCCAAGTCAGGGTATCGAAGACAGGCACACGGAACTCGGTGCCGAGGTCATAGTGCTGGCGGGTGCCACCACCTTTGTTGTTGTCGAAAAAAGGATTGTAAAAATTGGGGACCGTGGTCAGGCGAGGATCCGGATTGAGCTCGAAACTCTCATGATCGGCGTCGAGCACGGCCGCCCATCCGATTGGTTTGCCGTTCCAAGGAACGTTGAACAGGTCGCCGTTGACATTCAACGAGGCATTGTCCAGTACCGACGCCGAATTGTCCTGGCCCGCTGCGCTGAAGATGGCGTACTGAGTCGGCGTGATCGGGTACCAGAGGGTTTGCTGGTTCGGGTTGTACACCGGAATCTGACAACTCGTCTCGTTGTTTGGACACACTGCGGCATTGGCGCCGGTAACGGTCGTGGTGCCGAGCTGCGGTCCCAGGAAAAAGTTCTGCATGGCCGTGTCGTTGTAGGCCGTGTAGTTTTCGTGCACCAGGTATTTCTGACTGCCGAATTCAAGGTCCCAGTTGAACCGGTCGTCGAAGATCGCACCTTTTACGCCAGCACGAATGTCCCAGTATTTTTCGTTATCGTACGTGTTGCCCATGGCGCCCAGTTCGGACACGGTGAGCTGCCTGTAGTAATCATTGACGACTTGGCCAGTCCCTGCGTCGTAGAAAACTCCTGACGCAAATTCGGGCAACTGCGTGTTGGTCCAACCATGGTTGAGGTACAGCGCCATCGATCCGTACACGCTTAGGGTGGGATTGATGTCGTACTGGCCCGCGACGTAGAAGTTGTCGTTGCGAATGCCGGGCTCTAGTGTCCAGTCCTGGAACACATGCGGTTGCGCGCAATAAGTGCCCTGGTCGGTCACCGGGCCGGTGACTTGGTCGCCGCTGGTGCCTACCGTTTTGGCCTCTGCGCGCACGAAACTTGGAAACGCCTCGCATGACCCTGCTGGCGGCGTGATGAAATTCCCGTTGGCACCGGTCATGAAAATCCCGTAGCCACCGGCTTGATTGTATTGATAGCCAAACATGCGGTCGCTCGGGTTCCATGTTCCGTAACCAGCATCGTTCACCGCATCGAAATTGGGACGGTCCATGCCCCACAGCGGCGAACGGTTTGTGTGCTCGTAGTTGTACACAATGTGCCAGTTGTTGCCGGACCGGCCACCCGTCCACATGAAGTCGCCGTAGTTCTGGCCGCCGCGGGTGTCGCCGCCAGCCTGCAGTTGCAAATCGTCGCCTTGGTACTGCTTCTTCAGGATGATGTTGACCACACCTGCCATGGCTTGGGAGCCATAGATCGCCGAGGCGCCCGTCGGAAGGATCTCGATACGATCGATCATGCCCAGCGGAATGTTGTTGACATTCTGGAGGTCGAAATGGCCGAACGACGCGTTCTCCGGCTGCGGATAGTTCACCACGGGATGGCCGTCAATCATGAGCAAGGTGAACTGAGGCCCGAGACCACGCAAATCGACCGTGCGTGCGTTGACGGCGGTATTTCCCCAAGTCGAAGGACGGTTATAGAAGTCCGAATTGCCGGACGTCTGCGGCAGTGACTCCATGAATTGGAAGAGCGTGGTGTACCCCTGCGCCTTGATCTGCGCGCCCGTAACGATCTGGACTGGCTGCGACCCTTCGATTTCCGCACGCGGTATCAGCGACCCAAGCACCGTGACCTTCTGCAAGGTCTGGGGCTGCGCGCTGGACGGAGGCGGATTCGCAGGCTGCTGCTGCTGCGTCGCCTGGCCGTTGGCGTCAGTCGTGGTGGACTGCGCGACTGCTGCGAGCGGCAACAACAATGCCGCCGACAAGGCCAGCGCGAGCGTGTTGCGGCGGAACGTAAGGTGATGCATTGACGACCCTCCCTGAGGCGGCGGCAACCCTTGGTTCAATTTTGATTCAGCGATGCACCCATGAAACTCCTGCGCGGGCATGGTAAATCCTCCCGGACGAGATGGGAAGCCCCGGCGCGAACCGGTAGTGGCTATCCGCTGTGGCGTAGCAGTTTTTGGCTCGCGAAATGACGGCAGAGCAACCGCCGCCCCCCTCACCCCACCCCTCTCCCCACGGGGGAGAGGGAGACAGGCGCGCAGCGCTTGGCGGGTGAGGGGGTTGTATTTCAGGGTGAGGAGGAGAAATCAGGTGCGCAAGGCCGGAACGCGCAAGGTCCAGGCCAGCGCGCCAGTGAGTCGATCGCGCACGCTGTCGGGCAGGTGCACGATGGTGCCGGTCCTTTGCGCCGTCCACTCCAGAGGCGCGTGTGTTCCCAACACCTGCAGCCGCGCGCCCGGCGCGGGCTGCAAGCCATTCAAGGCGATGCTCTCCGGAGGACGCTCACCCTCACCGGCCAGCCAGATCGCGTTGACGGCGCCGTCGTTCGATTTCGTGAAGCGCAGCTTGCCTTCCGCATAAGGCGCGATGGGTTTGCTCGCGTGGATGGCCGAACCGTTTACCTGCATCCACGCGCCGATCGCGCGCAGCCGCTCCAGCGCAACGGCCGGCAACGTGCCGTTGCCTTCGGGCCCGATGCCCAGCAACAGATTGCCGCCCTTGGCAACGATGCCGACCAGCGTGTGCACCAGTTCACGCGGCGACTTGTAGTCGTCGTCGGGCTTCCACGACCACGACGTGCCCATGGTCATGCAGGTTTCCCACGGGTACGGCAGCAGGTGCTTCGGCACGGTTTGTTCGGGCGTTCGATAGTTCTCGTATGGACCGCCTTCGTCCCGGTTTACCAGGATGATGCCGGGCTGGTTGCGGCGCGCGATCGCTGCGAGCCGCGACATGTCGATGTCCTGCGCCCACGGCACTTCCATGCCGTACGCCTTGGCGTCGGGATGGGTTTTGGCGCCGTCGACCCACCCCGCGTCCAGCCACATCAGGTCGATGCGGCCGTACTGCGAGGTGATTTCCTCGACCTGCTTCAGAGTGAACTCGACGAAGCGTTTCCAGGTTTCCGGATACTTGCGGGTGTCGTAGTTGTTGTTGCGGGTCGGCGTCGCCCATTCCGGCGACCAGTAATCGGGGGTGTGCCAGTCGGCCTTGGAGAAATACGCGCCGATGCCGAAGTCGCGCGCGCGGAACGCGTCGAACACCGCCTTTGCGATGTTCGCGCGCGGATTCGAGTGGTAGGGCACGTCCGGCGCGGTGATGCGGTAATCGGTGGTGGCCGTTCGAACATGCAGAAGCCGTCATGGTGCTTGGTGGTGAACACCACGTAGCGCATGCCCGCTTCGTGCGCCGCGTCCGCCCACGCATCGGGATCGAACTGCACCGGGTTGAACGTCTTCGGCAACTGCTCGTAACGCCGCTTCCATTCGACATAGCCGACGCCCTTCGGACGCTTGCACCAGGGTTCGTCCTCGGAACAGATCGACCACGATTCGACGATGCCGAGCTGGCTGTAGGTGCCCCAGTGCAGGATCAGCCCGAATTTCCAGTCGGACCACTGCGCGAGTTTCTTCGCCACCAGGGGATCGGTGACCGGAACATAGGCGTTCGCCGTCGCTGCCGGTTTAGCGGGGGCAGCCGGCGTGACGCGAACACCGACCCCGCCCAGCAACGCCAGCGCGGAGGCGCCCTGCAACAACTCGCGTCGGGTCACCATTTCAAACCGCTCCCTGCGAACACGAAAGCGCGTGCACGCGAACTTTCTCCCTCCCCCGGAGGGGGAGGGTCAGGGTGGGGGCGTTTTGTGCGTCCCGGTTTCATCGGATGGTGCATTCCCGCTTCACTGGATCGCCCGCATGGTCGGCTCGTCCGGGTTCAGTTGCGTCGGTTTGGATGTGTCGCGGTAGAGCTTGATCGGACCGTCCAGCGCCAGCCCGATCGCGGTGACGTGCTGCGGATCGAGCGTGTCTTCGGGCACGTCGACATAGAGCGGCGCCGGCGCATTGCCCAGCGTGGCGCCGACGCGCTGCGGACTCAGGATGGTGCCGTTGCCGACCACCCAGGCGCGCACCACGCGGTTGGTCAGGCCCTTGACCAAGACCGGGCCCTGGGGATCGCCATCGATGAACAGGTACAGCGTCTTGTGGTCCGGCGACAAGGTGCTGGCGCCCGCGTAGTAATCCTTCGGGATGCCGGCCACCGTGCCATAGATCGCTTCGCCATTCTTGCCCAGCCACTGGCCGATCTGCCGCAAGGTGTCGGCTTCGATCTTCGGGATCGTGCCGTCGGCGCGCGGACCGATGTCGAGCAGCAGGTTGCCGCCCATGCTCGCGGTGTCGGCGAGGATGCGGATGAGCTGATCGGTCGACTTGAAATGGTGGTCGTGGGGTTGCCAGCCCCATGAGTTGTTCATGGTCAGGCAGAGTTCCCAGTACTTGTACGGCGGCCGCGCGATGGGAACGCCCTGCTCGGGCGTGCCGTAATCGCCCCAACCCGCGAGGCGCGAGTTGATGATCGCGTCGGGGTTGTGCGTCATGATCCAGTCGCGCAACTGTTTGCTGTGCCATTGCTCGGCAGTGTGTTCCCAGTCGCCATCGAACCAGTACAGGTCGGGGTGGTAGCGATTCGTCAGGTCGTGGACCTGATCCTGGTAATACGTGACGAAACGGTTCCAGCGCCCGGGATCGTCCTTGATCTGATAGCGCGTCTGGTCGTGCGTGAAAGCCGGATACAGCGGCGATGACCAGTCGATCACCGAGAAATACAGCCCGACCTTGAGATCGTCCTTGCGCAGCGCCTTGACGAACGGCCCGACCAGATCACGGCGCGCGGGCGTGTCCTTCACCACGTTCAAGCCCCGTTTCGTCGGCCACAACGCGACGCCGTCATGATGCTTCGAGGTCAGGACCGCGTACTTCGCGCCACTGGCCTTGATCAAATCCGCCCACGCCTGCGGGTCGTAACGGCTCGCGGTGAAGCCCTTCAACTGCTTCATGTAATCGGCGTAGGGAATATCGCCGTCGAAGAATGACCACGATTCGGTGATGCCGTCCACCGAGTAGATGCCCCAGTGGATGAAGATGCCGAACTTGGCATCGGCGAACCATTGCATGCGCTGGGCGTATGTCGATGCGGACGGCTGAGGTGGCCCGCTGCTCGCGGCGAACAGGGCCGGGGCGGCAAGACCCGCGCACGCACAGCACAGCATCATCAGCCAACGCTTCATCATCGCGCTCACGCCGTCAGTTCCTGCGAAATGGCATCGACCGCGGCGCGCAGGTGTTCCAGGGCCGCCTTCATGGAAACCTTGACGGGCCGGCGTTCGACATAGGGAATCGTCAGCGCGCCGGCGGCGGAACCGCGGCGCAGGATCGGCGCGGAAAGATCGGTCACCGCATCCACGTCGCCGCTGGGCAGCATCGCATAACCCTGCGTGCGAATGGCATCGGCATCGGCAATGAACCGCTTGCGGCGCTGGAGCGTGCCGGCTGCGTCCATCCGCGCGAGCCAGTCGGCGCGCACCTCGTCGGTCTGGAAAGCAAACAGGACGGCGCCGGAGGTCGAGCGCGACAGCGGCAGCCGATGCCCGACCCGCACCACGAAACCAAGGTCATCGGGCGGCTCGATGCGCGCGATCACCACCATCTGGTCGCCCGACGCCACCGCGAGATGACAGGGCTGCAGGGTTTCCCGCGCCAGCCGGTGCATCACCGGCAGCGCGGCCTCGACCAGCGATTTCACCGGCGGCCGTTCCATCCCGAGCAGGAACAGGCGATTGGTCAGCACGTAGCCCGCGTCGTTCGCGCGCGCAATGTAGCCGCGCTCCTCCAGCACCTGCAGCATGCGGAAAATCTCGCCCTTCGAATAACCGATCGCCGCGGCCACGCCGGTCATCGTGAGCGGCGCATGTGCGCGCGACAGCAGCTCGAGAATGTCGAGGCCCTTGTCGAGGGCAGGTGCGCGATACTTGGCGGGTTTCGTGCTCATGCGTTTCCCCCGGTCGGTCTGGTTGCCGGCGCGCCGCCCGGGCTTGCATGGGCGAAGCTTGATTTTATATTTACAACTGAAAGAATCACAAGCTAGTATCGGGCGGGAGTCCCGGCAGGGCAAGCCTTTGCGCGGGAGGTCGGATCGCCAGCAGGAGTCAGCCATGCAGCACGCCGACGGCGCCGCCACATCTTTCAACGTCGAGGCACCTTCGCCCGCGCGCGTCTCATGGCTGGCATTCGCGCTGATCGTCGGCCTGTTCTTCCTGTGGGGCATCGCCAACAACCTCAACGACATCCTGATCAAGCAGTTCCAGAACGCGTTCCAGCTCGACAATTTCCAGGCCGGACTGGTGCAGAGCGCGTTCTACCTCGGGTACTTCCTGCTGGCGCTCCCCGCCGGCATCTGGATGCGCCGCTTCGGCTTCAAGAGCGCGATCCTGATCGGATTGGGGCTGTACGCGGCGGGCGCGCTGATCTTCTATCCCGCTGCCGCGACCCATACGTATGCGATCTTCCTGTGCGGGTTGTTCGTGATCGCGAGCGGACTGTCGTTCCTCGAAACGTCCGCGAACCCGCTGGTCACCGTGCTGGGGCCGCCCGAGGGCGGCGCGCGGCGGCTGAACTTCGCGCAGTCGTTCAATCCGCTGGGCTCGATCGCGGGCGTCGTGATCGGCCGTGAATTCATCTTCAACGGTGTCGAGCACACGCCGCAGCAGCTCGCCGCGATGACCCCGGCGGCGCGGCACGCGTACTTCGTCAGCCAATCGCTGACCGTGCAGACGCCGTACCTCGTGATCGCGGGTGTGGTGATCGTGTTCGCGCTGCTGATCGCTGCGGTGCGGTTTCCGGCGCGCGGAGAGCATGTCCATCAACCGGTCGAGCACCACGCGGGCGGGACGGGGCATGTCGGACGCCTGCTGCGGAACCGCCATTTCCTGTCGGCCGTGGCCGCGCAATTCTTCTACGTCGGGGCGCAGGTCGGCGTGTGGAGTTACCTGATCCGTTACTGCCAGGGAACCATCCCCGGCACGCCCGAACGCCGCGCCGCCGATTACCTCACCGCCTCGCTGGTGCTGTTCACGCTTGGCCGCTTCGCCGGCACCGCGCTGATGCGTTTCATCGCGCCGCGCAAGCTGCTGGCGCTGTTCGCCGCGATCAACGTGGTGCTGTGCGCAATCGGGGTCACGTTGCCCGGCATGGCCGGCCTGGTCGCAATGGTGATCGTGAGTTTCTTCATGTCGGTGATGTATCCGACGATTTTCGCGCTGGGTGTGGACGGTTTCAGCGACAGCGAGCGGAAGCTCGGCGCATCGTTCCTCGTGATGGCGATCATCGGCGGCGCGGTGCTGACCGCCCTGATGGGTGCGGTTTCCGACGCCGCCGGCATCGCGCGCGCCGAACTGGTGCCGCTGGGCTGTTTCGTGGCCGTGTTGCTGTTTGCACTGCAACGCGTCCAATCGCAACGTGCCTGATCACAGCAGGCCTGATCCGTCCATGCAGCTTTACTACGCACTCGACCTCAAGGACGACCCCGCGCTGATCGCCGAATACGAGCACTGGCACCGCCCCGAAAACATCTGGCCGGAAATCGTGGCGTCGATTCGCGCGTCCGGCATCCGTGACCTCGAAATCTTCCGCGCAGGCAACCGGCTGGTGATGGTGATGGACGTGCCGGACGACTTCTCGCCCGCCGCCAAGGCTGCAGCCGATGCGGCCGATCCGCGCGTGCAGGCGTGGGAGGCCTTGATGTCGAAGTTCCAGCAACGGCTGCCGTTTGCCGAGCCCGGCGAAAAATGGGTGCCGATGACGCGGATGTTTTCGCTCGCCGAAAGTGCCGCTCAACGCGACAAAATCTGACGCGGCTCGTGTCGCCATGCGGGTCCATCGGGAAATGCGTGTTCGCGCAAGGACGCTTCGCGCATCTCGGTCGAGAAACCGGGCTCCGTCGGCGCGAGATAGCGCCCGTTGCGGATGCGGACCGGATCGGCGAAGTGCTCGTGCAGGTGGTCGATGTATTCGATCGCACGGTCCTCCATGCTGCCGCTGATCGCGACGAAATCCGCCATCGCGAGGTGCTGCACCATTTCGCACAGCCCCACTCCGCCCGCATGCGGGAAGACCTGCACGCCGAATTTCGCGGCCAGCAGCAGGATCGCCAGGTTCTCGTTGACGCCGCCCACGCGCGCCGCATCGATGTGCAGCAGGTCCACCGCGCGGGCTTGCAGGAGCTGCTTGAACATCACGCGATTGTGGGTATGCTCGCCGGTCGAGATCGGCACCGGCGCCACCGCGGCCCGGATCGCGGCGTGCCCGAGCACGTCGTCCGGGCTGGTGGGTTCCTCGACCCACGCCGGGCGACAGGGTGCGAGCGCGCGTATCCATTTGATCGCGGAACCGACGTCCCAGCGCTGGTTGGCGTCCACCGCGATCGCGATGTCCTCGCCCACCGCGGCGCGCGCCAGCCGCAAGCGGCGCATGTCATCGGCGATGTTGCCTCCGACCTTGAGCTTGATCGTGCGGAATCCGTCCGCGACCGCCTGCCGTGCCAGAGCCGCCAGTTTCTCGTCGGAGTAACCGAGCCAGCCGGGCGAGGTGGTGTACGCGGGATAGCCACGTTCCAGCAGTTCGGCGGTCCGCTGCTCGCGGCCCGATTGCGCACGCCGCAGGATCGCGAGCGCGTCGTCGGGCGTCAGCGCATCGCTCAAATAGCGGAAGTCGATCGCCGCGACGATCCGCTCCGGCGGCAGGCCCGCGATGAACCGCCACAGCGGCAGTCCGGCGTGGCGCGCGGCCAGGTCCCACGCGGCATTGACGACGCCGCCGACCGCCATGTGCATCACGCCTTTTTCCGGTCCCAGCCAGCGCAACGGCGAATCGCCCGTCAGCTCGCGCGCGAATCCGCCCAGGTCGTCCAGCAACGCCGCGACGTCGCGTCCGACCACCAGGTTCGACAGTGTGCGCACCGCCGCGGTCTGCACTTCGTTGCCGCGCCCGATCGTGAACACCAGCGCGTGGCCTTCGGGGACCGTCGGATCATCGGTGCGCAGCGTGATGTACACGGCCGAATAATCCGGGTCCGGATTCATAGCGTCCGAGCCGATGCGGCCGCGCGCGGTGGGAAAGCGGACGTCTTCGGTTTCCAGTGCAACGATTCTGGCCATGCGCTCAGGGTTCCTTCTTCGCACGATCAGGGCGCCGCCACCACACGCTGGCGCTGCACGCCCAGACCGTCGATCCCCAGTTCCATGACGTCGCCGGGTTTCAGGTAAACCGGCGGCTTCTGGCCGAGTCCGACGCCGGGCGGGGTGCCGGTCGAGATCACGTCGCCCGGCAGCAGCGTCATGTAGCGGCTGATGTCGCTGACCAGCGCAGCGACATCGAAGATCATCGTGCGCGTGTCGCCGTCCTGATAACGATGACCGTTCACCTCGAGCCACAACGCCAGATCCTGCGGATCGGGAATCTCGTCGCGTGTCACCAGCCACGGCCCGAGCGGCGCGAAGCTGTCGCAGCTCTTGCCCTTGACCCACTGTCCGCCGCGATCGAACTGGAATGCGCGTTCGGAAACATCGTTGACGATCAGGTACCCCGCCACGTGTTTCAGCGCGCGTTCGCGCGGCACGTTGCGTGCGGCGTCGCCGATCACGACGCCGAGCTCGACTTCCCAGTCGGTCTTTTCCGAACCCGGCGGGATCAGCACATCGTCATGTGCACCGACGATCGCGCTGGTCGCCTTCATGAAAATCACGGGCTGTTCGGGAATGGGTTGGCCCGACTCCTTCGCGTGGTCGGCGTAGTTGAGACCGACACAAATGAGCTTGCCGACGCGGCCGACCGGCGCACCGAGGCGCGGATCGCCCATTACGACCGGCAGCGCATACGCATCGAGCGCGCGCAGGCGGTCGATGCCGGATCGCGTCAATGCATCGCCGGCGAGGTCGTCCACGATACGCGAAAGGTCACGCAGCGCACCTTCCCCATCCAGCATGCCCGGCTTTTCGCGGCCAGCGTCGCCATAGCGTACGAGTTTCATCGGCTTTCCCTAAGCGCTCCAGCCGCCGTCGATCACGTGGATCGCGCCGTTGGTGAACGCGGACTCGTCGGAGGCCAGGTACACGGCGAGCTCGGCGATTTCCTCCGGCGCGCCGAGTCGGCCCATCGGCTGGCGATCGATGAAGCTTTTCCAGACGGTGTCCGGATCGCCACCCAGTGCGGCAACGCGCTGTTCCAGCGACGGCGTTTTCACCGTGCCTGGACAGATCGCGTTGCAGCGCACGCCGCGTGCGACGTAATCGGCGGCGATGGCCTTGGTCAAGCCGATCACCGCCGCCTTGGTCGCGCTGTAGGCAAACCGGTTCGGCACGCCTTTCACGCTGGACGCGACCGACGACATGTTGACGATGCTGCCGCGCCCGCGCGCCAGCATTCCGGGCAGCACCGCCCTGCACAGCCGGAACATCGAATCCACGTTGACCGCGAACGAGCGTTGCCAGGCCGCATCGTCAGTGTCGAGGATCGTGCCGGCGTGCACCCAGCCCGCGCAGTTGAACAGCACGTCGATTTCCGGATTGGCTTCGACCAGCGCGGCGATCTGCGCGGGATCGGTGACGTCGAGCATCGCCGTGCGCATCCCTTCCGATTCGGACTGCAACGCCTGCAATGCTGACGCGTCGATGTCCGTCGCCAGCACGTCCGCGCCCTCGCGTGCGAACGCCAACGCCGTCGCGCGCCCGATGCCCGCGCCCGCGGCGGTGACGAAGCAACGTTTTCCGGCCAGCCGCCCGCTCATGGCCGCTGTCCCGCAGCAGGTATTCGCGCACCGGCGGCGATGATCCCTGCAGCTTGCAACCGTGGCCACAGGCGCGCGGGCAGCCGCTGGCAACTCCGTGAAATCGCGCCCTCGACTTCCATCACGTTGCGCAGGCCGGCGACCACCGCGCAGACGGCGGGATGCGCCAGCGGGAATTGCAGCGCCGCGGCGCCGACGTCCACGCCCTCTTCGGCGCAGATGGCGTAGATCTCGTTTGCGCGCGCCAGTGTCGCCGCACTTGCCGGTGCGTAGTTGTAGGTCTTGCCGGGGCCATGCGGATCGCCGAGCAGCCCGGAGTTGTACGGCCCCGCCACGACGACACGGACGCCGCGGCGTTGCGCCTCGTCAAGGACCGGCAGCGCCGATGACTGCTCGAACAGCGTGTAGCGCCCCGCGAGCATGATGCAATCCAGGTCGAAGCGCGGCATCAGCTCGGCGCAGATCTCGACTTCGTTGACGCCGATGCCGATTGCGCCGGCCACGCCTGCGGCGCGCAGGTCGGCCATCGCGGGCAGCGCTTCGTCCAGCGCCTGCCGCAGTACTTCGGGATGCCGCCCGCCGTGGGTGAGCCGGCCGATGTCGTGCAAAAAAAGAATGTCCACGCGATCCAGGCCGAGCCTTTGCAGGCTCGCCTCGAACGAGCGCCGCACGCCGTCGCGGCTGTAGTCGAACACGGCGCGACTGCCCTGCACCGCAAAACCGTCGTTGACCGGTGCGCGCTGCGCCGGGTCGGGTTCGATGCGGCGCCCGGCCTTGGTCGACACCATGAACGTGTCGCGCGCCGCGCCGTGCAATGCCGCACCCAGCCGGCGTTCGGCCAGCCCGTGACCATAAAACGGCGCGGTGTCGAAATAGCGGACGCCCAGTTGCAACGCGCGATCCAGCGCCATCCGCGCATCGCGCTCGGCCACCTCCGCATACAGGTTCCCGATCGGCGCGGTGCCGAAGCCGAGCCCGGATACGCGCACGCGCGAGGCCGTATCCGCAGTGCGCACGGCGCCCGCCTCGGCGTCGCCGGACGGCTCGCGGCAGGCCCCGTCAGTCGCCACGGTCGGGGTTCCGGATCCACGCGGCGGTCGGATATCCGTGTTTCATGGGTGGAGTATATATCCATATACGCAACACGGGCGATGCCACCCGACACACGGACGTGGCATGATCGGCGCTCTTCGCCCGCACAATGCGGGCGCGTGGATCAGGAGGGCAACGCCATGACCGATCGCCGCCAATTCCTCAAGACCGCTGCACTGGGCGCCGCCGCGGCGGCGTTGTCGCCCGTCGCCGGCGCGGCTGCCGCCCCCGCAGGCAAGGCACCGAAGACCGGCATCGTACGCGTGACTTCGACCTGGGATTTCGGGGTCGCCGCCAACCACGCCGCGTGGGCGATCCTGTCCAAAGGCGGCCGCTCGCTCGACGCCGTCGAAGCCGGCGCACGCGTACCGGAAGCCGACATCCGGAACCACAGCGTGGGCCTCGGCGGCTATCCCGATCGGGACGGCCATGTCACGCTCGACGCCAGCATCATGGACGCCGAAGCCAACTGCGGCGGCGTCGCCTGCCTCGAGGACATCGAGCACGCTGTATCGGTGGCGCGGGCGGTGATGGAACACACGCCGCACGTGCTGCTGGTCGGACCCGGCGCGCTCGAATTCGCGCTGCAACAGGGATTCAAGAAACAGGACCTGCTGACGCCGGCCGCCGACAAGGCGTGGCACGAGTGGTTGAAGACCTCGCGCTACAAGCCGGAGATCAACAGCGAAGTGCGCGATTACGGCGCGGGCGTGCCGGTCAGCAAGGACAATCACGACACGATCGGCATCCTCGCGCTGGACGCGCACGGCAGACTCGCCGGCGCCTGCACCACCAGCGGCATGGCGTGGAAGATGCACGGGCGCGTCGGCGATTCGCCCATCATCGGTGCGGGGCTGTACGTGGATGGCGAGGTGGGTGCGGCCACCTCCACCGGCATGGGCGAGGAAGTGATCCGCAACGCGGGCAGTTTCCTGGTCGTAGAGCTGATGCGCCAGGGACGCACCCCCGGCGAAGCCTGCAAGGAAGCGGTGCTGCGCGTGCTGCGCAAGCACCCGTCGACGGCGCGCCAGACGCAGGTTGCATTCCTGGCGATGAACAAGGACGGGGAGGTCGGCGGTTACGCGATCCAGCACGGCTTCTCCTACGCGGTATGCGACGCGCACAACCAGAGCGCGCTGATCCCGGCGAAGAGCGTGTACGGCACATGACGCCAACGTTGGAAGTCGCCGCCAATTCGGTCGCCTCCGCGTGTGCGGCCGAAGCAGGCGGCGCGGCGCGCGTTGAACTGTGCACTGCGCTCGAAGTCGGCGGGCTCACGCCGTCACACGCGATGATCGCCGTCGCGCGCGAACGCCTGCGCATTCCCTTGCATGTCCTGATCCGGCCGCGTCCGGGCGACTTCGTTTTCGACGATCCCGAATGCGAGGTGATGCAGCGCGACATCGAAACCTGCAAGGCGCTGGGTTGCGTCGGCGTGGTATTGGGCGTGCTGGATGCCGATGGCGAAGTCGATGTGGCGCGCTGCCGCCGACTGATGGATACCGCACGAGGCATGTCCGTGACTTTCCATCGCGCCTTCGATTTTGCGCGCGATGCGGAACAGGCGCTTGAGGCGATCGTCGCGCTCGGTTGCGAGCGCGTGCTCACATCCGGCCAGCAGGCCGACGCGCTCGCGGGCGCAGCCTTGATCCGCCGCCTGGTCGAGCGCGCGAGCGGCCGCATCACGATCATGCCCGGCGGCGGCATCACTCCGTCAAATATCGCAACAGTCGCCGAAGCTACCGGCGCGTGCGAGTTCCACGCATCCGCCAAGGCGCGCAGGAAAGCTTCGGCGCAAAACCTCCAATCCGGCATCGGCGACATGCAGCCAACCGACTGGCAGACCGATCCCGCGATCGTGCGCGGATGTGTCGAAGCGCTGCGCGCGCTGGCATCATCGTCGCACCCGCCCGACAGGAATCCCGCACGATGAATCCCATGCCTGCAAGCGACCGCCTGCCGGACGCGTCCGCGCCGACCGAACGCGTCAGCAGCAACCGCGTGGCCATGACGGTGATGGCCACGATCTTTTTCATGTGGGGCTTCATCACCGTCCTCAATGACGTGCTGATTCCGCACCTGAAAACGGTATTCACGCTCAATTACGCGCAGGTGATGCTGGTACAGTTCACCTTCTTCGGCGCGTACTTCCTGATGTCGCTGCCCTCGGGCAAGGTGCTCTCGCACTACGGCTATCGCGCCAGCATCATCGTCGGGCTGATCGTCACCGGCATCGGTGCGCTGCTGTTCCTGCCGGCGGCGCAGGCGCGATCCTACGGTCTGTTCCTGTTCGCGTTCTTCGTGCTCGCGAGCGGCATCACGTTGCTGCAGGTCGCGGCCAATCCGTACGTCAGCCTGCTCGGACCGCTGCGGCTCGCCTCCAGCCGCCTGAACCTGGTCCAGGCGCTGAACTCGCTGGGCACGATGCTGGCACCGACGTTCGGCGGGCTGCTGATCCTCTCGGCCTCGGTACTGGGCGCCGCGCAACTCGCGAAGCTGTCGCCCGCTGCGCAGACCGCGTACAAGCTGCAACAGGCGCACAGCGTGCAAGGTCCCTACGTCGGCATCGCGATCGTGCTGTTCGTGCTGGCGGTGGTCGTATGGCTGTTCCACCTGCCGCGGCTGGAAGGCGCCGCGGAAGATGATCCGCAACACCGTTTTGCCGACGCGCTGAAGCTGCGCCGCGTATGGCTGGGAATGCTGGCGATCTTCGTGTACGTCGGCGCGGAAGTGTCGATCGGCAGCTTCATGATCAATTACCTTTCGCTGCCGGAAATCGGCCACATGCCGGAAGCCCGTGCGGCGTTTTTCGTGTCGCTGTACTGGGGCGGTGCGATGGTGGGGCGCTTCATCGGCTCGGCGCTGCTGACCCGGATCGACACGCGCAAGCTGCTCGCGTTCAACGCCGGCATCGCCGCGCTGCTGGTGATCGCGACGATGCTGACCTTCGGCCACGTCGCGGTCGCGACCGTCGTCGCGATCGGCCTGTTCAATTCGGTGATGTTTCCGAACATCTTCACGCTCGGCATCGAAGATTTCGGGCCGCTGACCGGCAAGGTGTCGAGTCTTTTGGTGATGGCGATCGTGGGCGGCGCGATCGTCCCGCTCGCGCAAGGCGCGATCGCCGACAGCATCGGCGTGCACCACGCCTATGTGCTGCCGCTGGTCTGCTACCTCTACATCATCTATTACGGCCTCAAGGGTTCGCGCGTCGCATGAACACCGTCTGCTGCTTCGGCGAGGCGCTGATCGACTTCCACGGCACGCCGACCGGTTCCGCGCCGGCATTCACCGCGCACGCGGGCGGCGCACCCGCCAACGTCTCCGTCGCGGTCGCGCGGCTGGGCGGACACGCGGCATTCGTCGGCATGTTCGGGCAGGACGTGTTCGGGGATCTGCTGTTGCGCGAGCTCGCCGCCGCTGGCGTGGACACCGCGCACGCGCGCCGCACCGATGCGGCGAACACCGCACTCGCCTTCGTGACCCACGCCGCGAACGGCGAACGCAGTTTCAGTTTCTACCGCCCGCCTTCGGCCGACCTGTTGTTTCGCGACGCCGATTTCCATCCGTCGATCTTTTCCGCCGGCAGCATTTTCCACGCGGGTTCGTGCAGCATGACCGAGCCCGCCTCGGCACTGACGACGCTCACCGGCATGACCCGCGCGCACGATGCCGGCGCGCTGGTCAGCTACGACATGAACCTGCGCCCAGCGTTATGGCCGCGCGGCGGAGATCCGGCGCCGACGATCTGGCGCGCGCTCGCGCTGGCCGATTTCGTGAAACTGAGTGCGGAAGAGCTTGCATTCCTCTCGGAATCCACTGGCGGCGAAAATGCGGCGCTCGCGTGTCTTTGGAACGCCAACGCGAAGCTGGTGATCGTCACCGATGGCGAGCGGGCGCTGCGCTGGTATACGCCGAATGCCAGCGGTGAATTCCCCACCTTTCAGGTGCGCGCGATCGATACCACCGGCGCGGGCGACGCTTTCGTCGGCGGCTGCCTCTATCGGTTTGCCGAAGCCGGCATCGGCGCGGCGACGCTGCCGGCCTTCGCCGCCGATGCCGATCGGCTGAAATCGATGCTTCGCTTTGCCGCTGCCTCCGGCGCATTGGCCGTCACTCGCGCCGGCTCGTTCGCGGCGATGCCCACGCTCGCCGAAGTCGATGCATTTCTGCAAAGTAGTAGCGCAACTTCAAACTTTATCCGTTCGCCCTGAGCGTAACGAAGCGGAGTCGAAGGGCAAACGCTTCGACTTCGTTCGCTCTGCTCACTACGCTCAGCGCGAACGGAAATATGGGTTCATGGAGCCACACGCATGAGCGACTATCCCGATTTCCGTTCGCCCGAATTCCTGTGCCGGCACATCCGCGACACGATGACGTTCTACCACCCGCATTGCCTCGATCCGGCCGGCGGCTGTTTTCATTACTACAAGGACGACGGCACGATCTACGACCGCACGCACCGGCATCTCGTCAGCAGCGCGCGCTTCGTCTTCGACTACACGATGTATGCACGCCATTTCGGCGGCGCCGAATACCGCGACGCTGCGCGACACTGCGTCGATTACCTCCGCAACGTGCACCGCAATCCCGCGACCGGCGGTTACACGTGGACGTTGCGCGACGGAAAGCCCGAGGACACCACCAACCATTGCTACGGCGCCGCGTTCGTGCTGGTCGCGTACGCGCAGGCGCGCATGGCCGGCATCGCCGAAGCCGCGGCGTGGATGGATGAACATTGGGAGCTTCTGGAAAAGCGTTATTGGGACGCCGGCGCCGGGTTGTACCGCGATGAAGCCGATGCGGCGTGGCACTTCTCGAGCTACCGCGGCCAGAACGCGAACATGCACATGTGCGAAGCGATGCTGACCGCGTTCGAGGCCAGCCATGAGCAACATTATCTCGACCGCGCGTACACGCTCGCCGACCACATGACGCGCCGTCAGGCCGCCAAGGCCGGCGGGCTCGTGTGGGAACACTACGACGAGCACTGGGAGATCGATTGGGAGTACCACAAGGACAACCCCAGGGACCTGTTCCGTCCGTGGGGTTTCCAGCCGGGCCACCAGACCGAGTGGGCGAAGCTGATCCTGATCATGCAGCGCCACCGCGATGCCGACTGGCTGCTGCCGACCGCGCGGCATCTGTTCGACACCGCCGTCACGCGCGCCTGGGACATCGAGTATGGCGGCCTGTGCTACGGCTTCGCGCCCGATGGCTCCATCTGCGACGGCGACAAATACCACTGGGTGCAGGCGGAATCTCTGGCCTGCGCCGCGCTGCTCGCGGAACGCACCGGCGAAGCAAAGTATTGGGGCTGGTACCGGCGCATCTGGGAATACGCGTGGGACCATTTCGTCGATCACCAGTACGGCGGCTGGTACCGCATCCTCACCCGCGACGGACGCAAGTATGACGACGAGAAAAGCCCCGCCGGCAAGACCGATTACCACAACATGGGCGCATGCTACGAAGTGCTGAATGTGCTCGGGCGTGGGGCGGTCGAGTGAGCATCGTGTGGGCCATTTGCAGTCACCGTTCGCCCTGAGCGTAGGTCCGCAGGACCGGAGTCGAAGGGCGCACATCGGAAAGCGCTTCGACTTCGCCTGCTTCGCAGGCTACGCTCAGCGCGAACGGCTCAATTCGCGCCAACATGCTGCACTGCAAGCGCACGCCACCCAATGCTGACCACCTCGCCTGCCGAATTCCTCGCCGCGTTCGCAAAGCTGCCGCCGCTCCGCGATGCGCGCGCCACCGCGGGCGCGGCGTTCCTGGTCGCGCCCGCCGCGGACGGACTGGCCACGGAATCCGCGCGCGACAACCGCTACATGCAGATGGACGCCGGATTCGACGCATCGCGCGCGCTGGTACAGCACGCCACGCTGGCGCAGACCCTGCGCGCGGATGTTCCAGTCATCACGTTTCCGGGCGACCCCGCAACGCCCGACGCGATGTTTCCCAACAACGTGTTCGCGACCGCACCCGGGCGCCTGATCGTCGGCAGGATGCGGCACGCGGTGCGACAACGGGAAGCCCAGCGCACGGACATCCGCGCGTTCTTTCGCGACGCGATGGACTTCGAGGAAATCGACCTGTCGCGAGGCGACCGCGGCGTTGCCGAACTTACCGGATCACTCGTGATCGACCACGCCCGCGGCATCGGTTACTGCGGGCTCTCCGAACGCTGCGACTTGGCAGGTGCCCGCGCGATGCACGATGCGTTCGGGCTGCGCCTGATGTTCTGCTTCGAACTCGCACCGGGCGAGTACCACACCAACGTCTTGATGACCTCGCTCGCCGGCCGCGCGGCGATCCTCGCGCCCGATGGTTTCGCCGATGCTGAGGTGCCGCGTGCAATCGCGCAGGCATTCGAAGATCGAGTGTTGTGGTTGTCGCCCGAACAGAAATGCGCCTACGCCGGCAACACCATCACGCTTTCACCGGGTCGTGTGTGGATGAGCGCACGCGCGGCCGCGTCGTTGACCGATGTGCAACGCGCATCACTGGGATCCTGGGGATTCCGGATCGGCACCGTCGAACTGGACGAAATCGAAAAGGCCGGCGGCAGCCTGCGCTGCTGCGTCGCGGAGATTTTCTGAATTGCAGCAGCAGGGCCAGAGCGACCATTTAGAACCATATTGGTTTGGGTCCCTGGATGTTCGCCAGAAAGTACGGATAGGGCGCTCAAAACTTCTGCGAAACTGATAGGGCTATTGGGTTAGTACTTTCCCAAAGAATAAGTCAGTGGCTTGCTTCGTCCGAGCCTGAGGCGCAGCTATGCCGAATTGGATGGACGGTGTACTCAACGTCGAGATGTCGATCTTCCGTGCATTGTGGTAGAGCTGCCACAATCCATGATGCAGATTGTTCAAGTAGGCCAACAGCAACTCCACCTCCTCAACGGTGGTTTCAGGCAATCGGGCACTTGCATCGATGTCCGAGCAAAATTCGCGGTGGCTATACCATTTGTTCCGCTGATCCTTAAATTTCGCCTTAAACAGAATTCTCCATTTCTCGCCTACGTTGTCCAGTTCATCGAAATCCGCGAGCGTGGGTATGTACATATCTTTCACTTGATCCTTGAGCCACAGCGGAGTATTCCGAAAATTGTGCTTCACCTTTCGCGCGCAAAATGCCTCAGGGCCAAATTCGTCCATACTGTGCCGCGCCGCATTCATGAGGCGCTTGAGGTTGTAGGTGTCCTCGCGTGTTTCGAAGATCTTGTAAATGAAGATATATGTCGAAGCACGCAGTGAACCCAACAATGTTCGCATAAACAATAAATTGCTATTCACAAAATCGCGCATATCAACGCGGTTTTCGAGCAATTGGTGGATCGACAGGTAGGTGTAAAAAACTTGTGTAGCTTCGCCCACCGCATCCCCTAGGACATTAAGTTCGTCCTCGAAAGAAAGATCGCTCATCATGCGTCCCCTTGAACAGTTGCCGGTATTGCAGGTAGTCCAGTGTCGATACTCGCGACCGCTTTGAATCGAATCCTACCGAACTGCCTCAGTACGCGAATTCCCTGAACACCGGATCGACGCTGCCGTTCCATTCGGTGCGGAACAGTTCCAGCTTGCGGTCGGCCGGCGTCTGATCGGCTTCGGCCGATTCGACCAGCGGCTGCAGGAACATGGTTTCGTCCACGCCGTGCCGGTTGAGGCGTGCGCGGCGCTTCAGGCCGTTGCCCGCGATTTCCAGTGCGCGCAGTGAAAGTTCACGTACAGTCTCGCCGCGAGCATTCCCAATACGAACGGGAAGTTTCAACGCGTGCTTCGGCACACCGTCGCGCAGCGCGTGGCGTTCGGCCATCGTGAAATCCTTGACGAGATCCCACGCGGCGTCCAGCGATTCCGCGTCGTACAGCAGGCCCACCCAGAACGCCGGCAGTGCGCACAGCCGGTTCCACGGGCCGCCATCGGCGCCGCGCATTTCGAGGTATTGCTTCAGGCGCACTTCCGGAAACGCGGTGGTCATGTGGTCGGACCAGTCGCGCAGGGTCGGTTTCTCGCCGGGCAGCGCAGGCAACTTGCCGGCGAGGAAATCCCGGAAGGACTGCCCGGCGCAGTCGATGTAGCGGCCGTGCCGGTGCACGAAATACATCGGCACATCCAGCAGGTAATCGACGTAGCGTTCGTAGCCGAAGCCATCCTCGAACACGAAATCCAGCATGCCGGTGCGATCGGCGTCGGTGTCGGTCCAGATGTGCGAGCGGTAGCTCTGGAAGCCGTTCGGCCGCCCTTCGGTGAACGGCGAGTCGGCGAACAGCGCGGTCGCGATCGGCTGCAGCGCCAGCGAGACGCGGAACTTTTTCACCATGTCCGCTTCGCTGGCGAAGTCGAGGTTGACCTGCACGGTGCAGGTGCGCGTCATCATGTCGAGACCGAGCGAACCGACCTTGGGCATGTAGCGGCGCATGATCGCGTAGCGCGCCTTGGGCATCCATGGCATGTCCTCGCGTTTCCACTTCGGCTGGAAACCCATGCCGAGGATGCCGAGCCGCAGCGGCTCCGACGCCACGCGCACGCAGTGCAGGTGTTCCTGCACTTCGCAGCAGGTCTGGTGGATGGTTTCCAGCGGCGCGCCGGAAAGTTCGAGCTGGCCGGCGGGCTCCAGCGTCACCGATGCATTGCCGCGCGACAGCGCGATGACGTTGCCTTCCTCTTCCACCGGATCCCAGCCGCAGCCTTCGATGCCGCGCAGCAGCGCGCCGATCCCGCGCTCGCCTTCGTACGGCGGTGGACGCAAGTCATCGGTGCGGAACACGAACTTCTCGTGCTCGGTGCCGATCTTCCACTGCGCCGCGGGACGCGCACCCGCCGCGAGATATTCCGCGAGTTGGGCATGCCGCTCGATCGGCTGTTCCGCAACGTGGCTGGGACCGGACATGCGCGCGCCTTCGGGGTACAGGACCGCCAAGATGGGGTGGCAATGGGCGCAGTGCAAGTGGCTCTTTCGATGCATCCCTTCAAAGCGGGAGCTTTTGACACGGATCAAGGCGGATCACCGCGGATGGAGCAAAAGCCGGCAAGCCGCTTGAAGAATCCGTGTCGATCCGCGTCAATCCGTATCCAGAAAGCGCGCTTTCTCACGCCTGATCTTCAGGCCGAGAGCTTTTGATACGGAGCAAAGCGGATCAACACGGATCGATCAATGGCGCGCCGCCACCAGGCACAATCGGCTGTCATCCGCTTTTATCCGTGTCCAATGCTTCTGCTTCTGCTCCTGATCGTTCCGCGAGCAACGCAGCCACGGCCGCACGCGCGGCTTCCACACCGGTGCCGGCCGTTGCAGAAAACGCGATCGTCTGCGCGCGCCAGCCTTCCTTCGCCAATTCGTTGTCGACCTCGCGCTGGCGCGTCCGCACCTGCGCGCGCGACAGCTTGTCGGCCTTGCTGAGCAGCACCACGCACGGCAGTTCGATCGCGCCGCAGAATGCCAGCATCTGGCGATCGAAGGCGGCCGGCGCGTGGCGGAGGTCGGCGATCAGCACCAGACCGCGCAGGGATTGCCGCTTGCGCAGGTACGCGTCAATGACCCGTTTCCAATGGTCGCGCAGAGACGGCGGCACCTTGGCGTAGCCATAACCCGGCAGGTCGACCAGCCGGCGCCGGTCCGGCAGTTCGAACACCACCAGTTGCTGGGTGCGCCCCGGCGTCTTGCTGGTGCGCGCCAGCGCCGATTGCCCGGTCAGCGCGTTGAGCGCACTGGATTTGCCCGCGTTGGAGCGGCCGGCGAACGCGACCTCGGCGCCGGCGTCCGGCGGCAACTGGTCGAGGCGATGCGCAGCGAGCGCGAAGGCGGCGCCGTGGAAGGGGTTATCGCTTGTTTGCACGTTTGACCACCTTTCCAGCCGCAGCGATAATCCCGCGGTTCGCGCTCGCGTCCACCGCCTGCGCTCAAGCCTTCGGGAAAGAGAGGATTCTATGGGTTTCCGGCGACCGTTTGCCTTCTTCGTCCTGATCGCCGCGGCCGCGCCGCTCGCCGTCGCGTTGTCCGCACCGCCGGCGAAACATGCGAAGGCAAAACCCGCCGCCTCGGCACCCGCGACCAGCGCACCGGCAGCCAGCGCGCCCGCCAGCAGTTCCAGTGCCGCCGCGCCGGCGAGTGCCGCGAGCACGTCGAAGGCAGCGGAAGAGGAATTCAGCAAACTCGAAGCCGTGGAAACCAAGCCGGGCGATCCCAAGGTCGGGCAGACCAAGGCCGCGGCGTGCGGCGCCTGCCACGGCGCCGATGGCAATTCCACCGATCCGCAATATCCCAAGCTGGCCGGGCAGAGCGAGCAGTACATCGTCACCCAGTTGATGCGCTTCAAGAGCGGCGTGCGCCAGAACGCAATCATGCAGGGCATGGCCGCGTCGCTGTCGCCACAGGACATGCACGACATCGGCGAGTATTTCTCCGAACAGAAGCGCCTGCCGGGTGTCGCGGACGAAAAACTGGCTGTCGACGGCAAGAAGCTCTACGACGAAGGCGACGCCAGCCGCGGCATTCCGGCCTGCATGGCCTGCCACGGTCCGGACGGCGCCGGCAATCCCGGCTGGCGCGTGCCGAACATCGGCGGGCAGCATGCCGATTACATCCAGGCACAGTTGCAGGCCTGGCACAACGGCACGACCTGGGGCAGCGACACGCACGCCACGATCATGCCGACGATCGCGCAACGCCTGACGGAGCAGGACATTGCCGCGGTGTCGAGCTACGTCGAGGGTCTGCACGCTGCGCCAGCACCCCCGGCACCGCCCAAACAAGACACGATCGACTGAGCTCTGCGCGGCGGCGCGATCGGTTCAGGCGCGCCGCGGCATGCTCGCCACCCAACAAGACAGCTTTGCCAGGAATCCGACCATGATCAAACGCACCGTTGTGTTCCTGCTGCTGGTCGCCGTCGCCGGCTTCGCATCCGCCCAGATGACTCCGCAGCAATGGGTCGAGGGCAAGAACTACTTCGCGATCGCCAATCCGCAGCCGACCAACCAGCCCGACAAGGTGGTGGTGACCGAGGTGTTCTCGTTCGCGTGCCCGGCCTGCAACCAGTTCGAACCGTTCCTCGACAAGCTGCGCGCCGAACTGCCCAAGGGCGCGGTACTGGAATTCCTGCCCGCCGGATTCATCCCCACCGAGGACTGGCCGGTGTTCCAGCGCGCGTATTTCACCGCCAGGGCACTCGGCGTCGACACGCCTGCGTCGCACGACGCGATGTTCAAGGCCGTCTGGGGTCCGAACGGCGCGCTGGCGACCTACGATCCGACCACCCAGCGCCCCAAGGCGATGGCCAACATGCCGACCATCCAGGACATCGCGAAGTTCTACGCGAAGTACGGCGCCAAGCCGGCAGAGTTTGTCGCGACCGCGAACTCGTTCAGCGTGAACATGGACATCAAGCGCGCGGACAAGCAGATCATCGCCTGGGGCGTCAACAGCACGCCGACGATCGTCATCGACGGCAAGTGGCGTCTGGATCCGTCTTCCGCGCAAGGCGCGCAGAACCTGGTCGACCTGACCCTGTACCTGGTCAACAAGGAACTGGCCACCAAGAAGGCGCAGTGACATGAAGGCATCCCGTTTTGTACGCGGCGCGTTGCTGGCTTGCGGCCTGCTGCTGATCGCGGCCTGCTCGTCGGCGCACAACGAAGCACCTGTTTCCGCCAGCGCGGCCGCAACGGCCACGGCGGCCAGCAGCGAAGCGAACACGGCCCGCAGCGCACCCCCGGCGAAGACATCCGTAGCGCAAGCCCATTTCACCGATGGCAACCAGTACGTCACGCTCAAGCTGCCGGCAGGACAAGCTGCGCCGAGGGGACCGGTCGAAGTGGTCGAGGTGTTCTCCTACGGGTGCCCGCATTGCGCCGAGTTCGCGCCGTACATGGACAAGCTGCGCGCCGAATTGCCGAAGGGCGTCGAGGTGCGCTACATGCCTGCGGTGTTCAGTCCGGCATGGATGCCCTACGCGCAGGCGTTCTACGCGGCACGCGAATTGGGCGTGCTGAAGCAGACGCATGATGCCGTGTTCAGGGCGATGCTCGAACACTACCCGCTCAATTCGCTGTCGGACCTCGCCGACTTCTACGCCCGCCACGGCGTGAACCGCGACAAGTTCATCGCCGCCGCGACCAGCGCCGAAACCACCAAGCAGATGGCCGACGACCAGCACACGGAAATGGGCTGGGGCATCGATGCGACGCCGACGCTGGTCGTCGGGCGCCGCGCCGGCGACGACAAGGACGCGCCTTTTATCGCACTGATGCGCAGCGCCAACATCGACAGCTATGCGCAGTTGCAGCAGCTCGGCTTGTGGATGGTGGATCACGTCGAGAAGCGCTGATGGAGGCGCGCACCGCGGCGCGCCGAAGTGTTAGGCTGGTCCACATGAGCGTCGAAAACGCCCCCGCTGGCGACGGTCGCGTCTTGCGCGTGCTGAGCTGCAACATCCTCGCCGGGGCGAGCGTCACGCGCTATCACGAATATTTCACCCGCAGCTGGGGCGCGGTGCTGCCGGGCAAGTACAAACTCGGCAACCTCGACAAGCTGGCCCGCTCGATCGCGAAGTTCGATGTCGTCGGACTGCAGGAAGCCGACGCAGGCAGCATCCGCTCCGGCTTCCTCAACCAGACCCGGTACCTCGCGGAAACGTCCGGGATGCCGTACTGGAGCCACCAGCCCAATCGCAAGCTGTCCAGCGTTTCGCATACGGCCAACGGCCTGATCAGCCGCGCCGCACCCAGCCAGGTATTCGATTACCCGCTGCCCGGCCGCCTCGGCGGGCGTGGGGTGCTGCTGGCGCGTTACGGCGAGGGCGACGACGCGCTGACCGTGGCGGTGGCGCATCTTTCGCTTGGCACCCAGGCACGCGCGCGCCAGCTCGGGTTCATCGCCGAACTGCTGCAGGACAGCCCCAGCGCGGTGTTGATGGGCGACCTGAATTGTCCTCCGGACAGTCCCGAACTCGGTTTCCTGTTTTCCCATACGGATCTCGCACCACCCGCGCATCCGACGCCGACGTTTCCGAGCTGGCGGCCGCAACGGGCGATCGACCATATCCTGGTCTCGTCGAAAATCACCGTCGAACGCATGTGGACCCTGCCGGCGGCATTTTCCGATCACCTGCCGCTGGCCGCGGAGCTGCGCGTGCCCCCGACGGCGTGGAAAGCCGCGGCGTGATCGGCGCCTGTTGGCGCTAGTAGACCCAGGGCTGTCGCGAACCTTAACGCGCCGCTCCGTGCGTCAACGCGTGATTGCGCGTCGCGTTCCTTCCCCTGCGGGCCGCACCCACTCCACTTCCAGAGGATTCCACATGCCACGCACCCTGATCCTGGTTGCGTCCGTCGCAATCGGCCTGGGCCTCGCTGCAGGCGCACAGGCCCAGACCGCGCCGACCTCTTCCACCCCCGCAACCACGCCCATCCAGCGTCCCCACAACGCGGCGAGCGAAACCGGCCGCGATGTCGACCAGCAGAAACGCATCGAGCAGGGCCTGCAATCCGGGCAACTCACTTCCGGCGAAGCGCGCAGGCTCGAGGCCGGCGAAGCGCGTATCGACCGCACCGAACAACGCGACCTCGCCAACGGATCACTGTCGGCTTCCGAGCGCACGCAAATCCAGCGCGAACAGAACCGCGAGAGCAAAGCCATTTATGGCGACAAGCACAATTCGATCACGGGCAATCCCGATTCGCTGAAATCCAATCTCGAACAGGCGAACGTCCAGCGCAACATCAACCAGGAGCAGCGCATCCATCAGGGCGTCACCCATGGTTCGCTGGCCAACCGCGAAACCAGCCGACTGGAAGGCAATGAGGCGCACGTCGATCGCATGGAAGCCAAACGCGACACGCTGCGCCAGACGGGCCGGGTCCAGCGTGCCGACAACCGTGACAGCCGGCGCATCTACCTGAAAAAGCACAACGCCCGTCATCGGCAGTGACTGCGTACAACGGTGCTCGCGAAAGGCCGCGCAAGCGGCCTTTCGTTTGCCTGCTCATCGGCGGTTGTGTGCCGCAACCGCACCCGCGGCATCGTCTAGAATTGCATGCATGAAGACAGTGTTTCCCTCGCGCCTGCGGTGGCGCGTGTACCTGCATGGCAGCATCACCGGTTTCCTGCTTGCGGTCGCGTCGGCCGGTGTTTCCGCACAAACCGTTTCGCCGTCGCTTCAGCAACAGCGCGATGCATTCCGCGCGGCCTACGCCGCCGCACACAGCGGTCAGGACTGGCGGCCGCTGGCGCAGGGACTCAAGGATTACCCGCTCTATCCCTATCTCGAAGCCGCCGCGCTGCAACACGACATCAAGACCGCGAGCCGCGCGCAGATCGACGCCTACCTGCAGCGCTACGCCGGGATGATCCCGGCCGAGGATCTGCGCAAGTCGGAACTCGGTTGGTCGGCCCACCAGAAGGACTGGACGACGTTCCGGCATTTTTACCAGCCGGGTCTCGGCGACACGCTCACTTGCGACGCACTGCAGGCGAACCTCGCCGAAGGCAAGCCGCTCGACTTCGACCACGATCTTGCCGCGCTGTGGCAGAAAACCAGCTTGCCGTCCGCGTGCGATCCGGTGCTCGACTCGGCCTTCACGCAGGGCCTGTTGACGCCGCAACGCGTGTGGGACCGCATCGAACGCGCCGCCGACGCCGGCAACGCCAGGACGATCGACCAGTCCGCCGGGTGGCTGACGGGGACCGACGCGGCCGCCGCCGAGCTTGTCGCCGATGCGCTGCGCTCGCCCGTGGACGTGCTGAAGAAAGCCAGTACCGTCGCCGATACACCGCGCAATCGCGAAGCGGTCGCGCGCGCGCTGGTGCGCCTCGCGCGCCGCGACAGCGCGCAGGCGATCATGTACTGGCAATCACTGTCGGACCGTTTCGCGTTCAATACGCGCCAGCGCGATCGCATCCTTGTCGCGCTTGCGCTCTACAACGCGGTCGACCTCGGGCCCGACGCCATCCAGCGGCTGGCCGACCTGCCGCCGGCGGCGCAAACCGACGCGACCCGCGAATGGCGCGTGCGCGTCGCGGTGGCAAAGGGTGACTGGAAGGCAGCCCAAGCCGCACTCGCTGCGCTGACGCCCGAAGAAATGCAGCGCGACGAGTGGCGCTACTGGAAAGCGCGCGTCGCGCAGAAACTCGGGGACGGAACCGTCGCCCTCGACGGCTACACGGCACTGGCGCAGCAGGCGACGTTCTACGGCTTCCTCGCCGCAGATCAAGCCAATCTGCCCTACTCGATTTGCCCGCAGACGCTTCCCACGAATGCTGACGCGCTGGCGCAGGTCGAGGCCGATCCCGGCATGATCCGCGCGTTTGAATTCTTCGCGCTGGGGATGCTGCCGGACGCACGCCGCGAATGGGACCGCGCCTTCCCCGACCTCACACCGGTCGAGCAGCGGCAAGCCGCGGCACTGGCCGCTCGCCGCGGCTGGTACGACCGCGCCGTGTTCGCGTTCGGCAAGTCGGGTGACCTCGACTATTACGACCTGCGCTTCCCGCTGGCAGACAAGCAGCGCGTGCTCACCTCGGCCAACAATGCCCGCATCGATCCGGCCTGGGCGTTCGCGATCATCCGCGCGGAAACCGCATGGCAGACCGACGCGCAATCCGGCGCCAATGCGCGCGGCCTGATGCAGTTGCTGCCCGGCACGGCACAACTGGTCGCGCGCCGCAGCGGTTTGCCGTACGACGGCAGCGCCAGCCTCTACGATCCTGCCATCAACATCCCGTTGGGCACGCAATACCTCGCGAATGTCGCGATGCGCTTCGACGGCAGCCCATGGCTCGCGTCGGCCGCCTACAACGCTGGGCCTGTCAATGCGCAGCGCTGGGTGGATTCGCGTGGCAATCTCGATCCGGAAGCCTTCATCCTCACGATTCCATTCAACGAGACGCGCGACTACGTCACGCGGGTGATGTCGTTCGCGACCATTTACGGCTGGCGCCTGTACGGTGAACCCATCCCCATAACGTCGCGCCTGCCGGCCATCGGCACGCCGTATGATCCGAGCGTCGACCCCGCGCGCAAGCAGGTCGTGTGCCGCGCGACGGTCCCCGCCGCGTCCGCAGCGGCGGTCGCCCGCACAGGAAAAGCATCGCCATGAACCCCAAGCGTTTCGTCGTACTCGGTGGTACCGGCTTCATCGGCCGCAACCTGCTCGCGGCGCTGGCAGGCGATGGCCATCGCATCACGGTGCTCAGCCGCAATCGCGAAAAGAAGCGCGCGATCAACGTGCTGCCGAACGTGCGCACGGTCAGCATCGACGTGTACGACCGCGGCGCGCTGGAAAAACACATCGCCGGCCACGACGCGGTGCTCAACCTGATCGGCATCCTCAACGAGTCCGGCGGCGCCACCTTCACGCATGCACACGTCGATCTCACCGCGACGCTGATCGCCGCATGCCGGCAGGCGGGCATCCGGCGCATCCATTTGATGAGTTCGTTGAACGCCGGCAACCGCGCATCGAAATACCTGAAGACGCGCGGCGAAGCCGAGGCGCAGATACGCAATTCCGGGATGGAATGGACGATCTACCGGCCCAGCGTGGTGTACGGCGAAGGCGACAGTCTGGTGTACCGCTTCCTCAAACTGATGAAGATGGGCCCGGTCCTGCCGCTGGCGCAACCGCACGCGAAGTTCGCGCCCGCGTACGTCGGCGACATCGCCGTTGCGATCAGGCGGTGCCTCACCGATCGCGTCAGCATCGGCAAGATCTACGAGCTGTACGGGCCGGACGTGCTGGAACTCATTCAAATCGTGCGCATGATCCGCGACACCGCAGGCTTGCGCCGCATGGTGCTGCCGTTGCCCGGCTCCTTGGGTCGCCTCCAGGCGATGGCTGCCGAACTGATTCCCGGAAAGCCCTTTTCGCTCGACAACTTTGCATCGCTGCGCGTCGACTCGGTCGGCACGCGCGACGGTTTCGCGGAACTCGGCATCACGCCACGCCGCTTCGCTGCGATGCTGCCGGTGGTGCTCGGAAGCCACGAGCGCACCTACCGGATGGATCACGCACGGCTGACCCAGGAAGGCTGATCCGTGTCGCCGGCCGGCCACCGCGTTTACCTGGTCGGCGGCGCGGTGCGCGACGAACTGCTGGGCCGTGCGCACGGCGATCGTGATTACGTGGTGGTCGGCGCAACGCCCGACGACCTGCTGGCGCGCGGCTACAAGCCGGTCGGCAAGGATTTCCCGGTGTTCCTGCATCCCGACACCGGCGAGGAATACGCGCTCGCGCGCACCGAGCGCAAGACCGGTCCGGGCTACCACGGCTTCAGCTTCCACGCTGCGCCCGACGTGACGCTGGAGGACGATCTCGCCCGCCGCGACCTCACCATCAACGCGATCGCGCGCGACGAAGCGGGCGCGCTGGTCGATCCCTACGACGGCGCAAAGGACCTGCGCGAACGCGTTCTGCGGCACGTGTCGCCCGCGTTCGCCGAGGACCCGGTGCGCATCCTGCGCGTCGCGCGTTTCCATGCGCGCTTCGCGCCGCTCGGTTTCCGTATCGCGGATGAAACCCTGGCTTTGATGCGCACGATGGTCGAGGACGGCGAAGCCGCGCACCTGGTGCCCGAACGCGTATGGGCGGAAACCCGCAAGGCGCTCGCCGAGCCGGAACCCTCGGCGTTCTTGCGCGCACTGCGCGCGTGCGGTGCACTGGCGGTGCTGTTTCCCGAAGTCGATGCGCTGTACGGCGTGCCGCAAAGCGCCGAACACCACCCCGAAATCGACTGCGGCGCGCACCTGGAACTCGTGATGGACCAGGCGGCGAAGCTCGCGCCCGGCGACGACCTCGCCGGCTTCTGCGCATTCACCCACGACCTTGGAAAGGCATTGACGCCGCAGGACGTCCTGCCGCGCCATATCGCCCACGAACACCGCGGCCTGAAGCCGCTGGCTGCATTGTGCGAACGGCTGAAAGTACCGGCCGAATACGCGCAGCTCGCGGCGCTCACCTGCCGGCATCACCTCGAAGCGCACCGCGCACTGGAACTGAAACCCACGACCGTGCTCGCGTTGCTGGAAGCTTTCGACGCGTTCCGCCGTCCGCAACGCCTCGAACCGTTTCTCGTCGCATGCACGGCCGACAAGCGCGGACGACTGCACCACGAAAACGACGCTTACCCGCAGGCGGATTTCCTGCGCGCAGCGCGCAACGCCGCCGCGGCCGTCACCGCGCAACCCTTCGTCGATGAGGGCCTGCAAGGGCCCGCCATCGGCGACGCCGTGCGCAAGGGGCGCATCGCGGCAATCAAGGCGTTACCACGGTCGTAGCAAGCCGCGCGGCAACGGGCGACCCATTACACGATGGAGGTGGTCGCCCATCGCGAATGGGAACTCAGCGCCCAACCCGCACCAGCATTCGTCCCGAACAGGAGTAGAGACCCATCTGCAGCCGCAGGGCTATCTCTTGGCGAACAACTCAGTGAACAAGCGCTTGGCTTCTGCAAGGCCACGTTCGGTCAGGACTACCGATTTGGTCTTGTTGGCCGGATTCTCAATGAGTCCTTGCTGATACAGACGGTCAGTGGTGTCCCAGTCGAACGATTTCCATGCCCTGCAGCCGTCATGCAAGGTCAAATACATGAGCGCGAGAACAGCCGCATCAATTTTCCCGGTGTCGGGCTCCATGGCTGCCAATGATACGTCCATCGGACCGCTTCGGCGCCGGAAGGGTGATTGCACCCGCACGCGCAGGGCGACGTCGGATGGGAAGTCAGGGTTCGTCGTCATCTATCCGTTTCAGTGCAACCAGGAAACGTGCAGTAGGTTGGGTGAGCGCTCGCTCTTTGCGAAACCCAACGCCGCAGATTTGATCTCGCTGGGTCCGATCCGGCTCAACATTGTCATGACACGGCGATCAGCCGCGCGTGCTCAGCAGTGCATCCGCGCCTTGCTCCCGCAGCCGATGCGCCACTTCCGCGCCGAGCGCGGCGGCTTCGTTGCCAAGGGCCTCCGCGCGCAGAATGCGGCCATCTCGCGCGTCGCCCAGCAGGCCGTGCAGGCGTAGCGTTCCGTCGCCTTGCGCTTCGCACCACGCGCCCAGTGGCATCGTGCAATCGCCGCCCATCGCGGCGTTGAGCGCACGTTCGGCGCTGACGCTGCGCCGCGTCGCCGCGTCGTCCAACACCTTCACGCAGTCGACCACCCGCGCGTCCCCCGCACGGGTTTCCACGGCAATGGCCGCCTGGCCCGGCGCCGGCAGCCACTCGGGCGGTGCAAGGCGCGCGCGGATGCGAGCGCCAAGGTCCATCCGCTGCAAACCCGCAACGGCAAGGATGATCGCGGCGTAGTCGCCGCGGTCTAGCTTGGCAAGACGCGTTCCGACGTTGCCGCGCAGGTCCGCGATGTCGAGGTCAGGCCGGCGCGCACGCAGTTGCGCGGTGCGTCGCAGCGAAGATGTGCCAACCCGCGCGCCGCGCGGCAGATCGTCGAGCGACGCGAAATCGTTGCTGACGAACGCGTCCGCGCCGTCGGCGCGCGTGAGGATCGCCGCCAATTCGAATTGCGGATCGAGCTGCGCAGGGACATCTTTCAGTGAATGCACGGCGAGGTCGGCGCGGCCTTCGGCCAGCGCGATTTCCAGTTCCTTGAGGAACACGCCCTTGCCGCCGATCGACGCCAGCGAACGATCCAGCACCTCGTCGCCACGCGTCATAAGTGGCAGCAATTCGATCGACAGACCCACGTTGGCGTCGCGCAAGCGCCGCGCGACGTGTTCGGCCTGCCACAGGGCGAGCGGGCTTTTTCGGGTGGCGATGCGAAGCGGAGGGTTGGACATGGCGTGAGGACGTTCCAGCAACCGCAAAGTATCGCATCGCGCGGCTCAAGATGTTTCGCCACGCAAGCGGTAGTGCATCGATTTGAATTCTGGATTCCCGTTCGGGCTGAGCCCTTCGACAAGCTCAGGACAGGTTGCGCGGACCACAGGCCGCGAAGTCGAAGCGCATGTACCGCCGTTCATCCTTCGACTCCGACGCTTCGCGTCTACGCTCAGGACGAACGGAATTTAGACGATGGACTACGGCGCAGCCGCACCCAGATCCGGAAGCGCTGCCCGAACGCCGGCACGCGCCACGCGAGGTACGCCATCACCAGCGCGTTCAACACGGCCGTCAGCAGGACCAGTTGCGGGATCGTGAGTCCCGCACGCAGCAGCCCGATCCCGAACAGCGCCGCCGCGACGAGGAACACCGCGTTCCAGATGTTGTTGCCGGCGATCACGCGCGACAATTCGTCCGGTGCGCTGCGGCTCTGCACCAACGCGAACAGCGGCACGATGAAGAGGCCCGTGGAGACGCCGATCAATGCCAGGTCGAGCGCCAACCAGCCGTGTCCCGGCGCGTGCAGGAACGCCAGCCAATTCGTGCCACGTGTCGATGCTTCCGCATGCTGCGCGACAAACAGCAGTACGCCGAACACCGTCATGCCCGCGGCGCCCAGCGGCACCAGCCCGACTTCGACCGCGTGCCGCGACAGCTTTTCGCACAGCAGCGAACCGATGCCCACGCCGACCGAGAACAGGGTCAGCACCAGGATTTCGACGCTGGCGTCGCCGCCGAGATACAGCCGCGTGTAGTTGGGCAATTGCGCGGTCACGACGCCGCCGAAGAACCAGAACCAGGAAATCCCGAGCACCGCATTGAAGACGGTGCGATCCTTCGCAGTGATCCTGAGCACGCGCGCGCTTTCGGTGAAGAGGTTCCAGTTGAACATCAGCGTTGGCGCCGCCGCCGGCACGCGCGGAATCACGAGACTCGCGGCCAGTCCCAGTAGCGCCACCGCGATCACCAGCGCGGCCGCCGCATGCCAGCCGAAGTGTGAGGCCATCGCCGCGCCGCCCACGATCATGCCGATCAGGATCGCGAGGTCGGTTCCCGCTTCCACCAAACCATTGCCGCCGACCAGTTCATCCCCGCGCAGCACCTGCGGCAGGATCGCGTACTTGATCGGGCCGAACACGGTCGAGTGCACGCCCATCAGGAACAGCACCACGAACAGCAGCAGCGGACTTTTCGCGTAGAAACCCCACGCGACCACGCACATCGCCGCGATTTCGAACAGCTTCACGTAGCGGATGAGGCGCTGCTTTTCGTATTTCTCCGCAAGTTGTCCCGCGCTCGCCGAGAACAGGAAGAACGGCAGGATGAACAGTGCCGGCGCGAGATTGGAATACAAGCCGATCGTGGCGGTGGACAGCCCCATCTGGAAGCCGACCAGCACGATCGTCGCCTGCCGGAACGCATTGTCGTTGAACGCGGCCAGCGCCTGCACCGCGAAGAACGGGGCGAAGCGGCGCTTGGCGAGCAGGCGGAATTGGTTCATGAAGCTTCAAACAGTCCAAAAGCAACAGTTGTTGCATAGCGCGGTCCGCTATGGAACAGTACACTCGGAACTGTCCACCGTGGCACCCCGCTCACGAAGCGAATCTAGGGGATATGGTGTGGATGCCTTTGAAACTGTAATTGCTGCAATACTTCAGCGGCAGGGTTACTGGACGCAGATCAATTTAAAAGTTTGTCTGACCAAGGAAGACAAGCGCCTCATAGGAAGAAATTCTTCACCACGATGGGAGCTTGACGTCGTTGCATTCGACGCAAGAAATAACGATATCATTGTTGTTGAATGCAAATCGCTTCTAGATTCTCGTGGTGTAGCAATAAAGACATTAGATGGAACGGATGAGAAGTCAAAAAAACGATACAAGCTATTCACTGATAATAAACTTCGTGAGATTGTGTTTCATCGATTACAGCAGCAACTGATTTACGATGGCTTCTGCAAGCATAGACCAACAGTTCACCTGGGACTAGCTGCTGGTAAAATTTGTGGGGACGGCGAACAATTGCACGCTCTTTTTAAGGCTAATGACTGGCTTCTGCTTGACCCCCATTGTATACAGCGCGAGCTGAAGAAACTTTGCAACTCGTCTTATGAAAACGACGTGACGACTATGGTCGTTAAACTACTTCTTCGAATGCCATAAAAGTTCAAGCAAATTGATTCGTTAACTTGGCTGTTCAACAACTGAAAAGGGGAAGCAGAATGAAGGCACTAATCGGTGTTGCCGCTCTCTTCATTAGTGCAGCCTGCATGGCCGGAACTTCTGGTGCGGCCCAAGAGAGCAATTTCAATGCTCAGGGGTATCCATGTTTATCTGGAGTTTGCGTAAACGATGAGATGGTCAGCCATTTGAATACGATCCAATGGTTACCACTACACGAACATAGTGCTCTTGAGAATCGACTACTCCTCCGTACTGCAACGTGGAACTTTCAAGACATCATCCTTGGCATACCCGCATCCAGTTATCAGCAAGTTGAATTAGATAGCATGCGCAATATTGCTGATAAACCAATCATTGCGCTGCTCACATCCTCTGGCGTTATTTTTTGCCGGAACTTGTATTTCGATGCCAGATTTCTCAGTCCCAGCGGGTACACAACATACGTAAGATTCGGACCTTCAGAGGATGGAAAGCTTAGGGTTCGGTCTATCTCTCGTATTTATCACATCAATGACCAAACACAAATTGCAAATTTGCTACAAGAAATAGGTAGACAGTTTCCATTTTTCAAAGACCGTAGGGGCCGTGTTGACCCATATTACAACACTACAGGATTCGAAAGCTGGGGTGGGACTGCGCGTTTGAACGTAGATCCTTTGGGAGTGACTCTAGAGTTCGCCAGTAGCTCTATCAATAGTAGGAATATCGAACAGTTGGAGCGAACTCTTTCTGATCAGCAGCAGTGTCGCAAGCCAGTCTCGATCAATTAAGCAGGTGTCACGGCTAAGTTCGAAACGTATCAGGGATGCGGTAACCCGCGATGTCCGATGTCGTGCCGGTAGAACGCGCCTTCGAAACGAATCGAGGATGCTGCGGCATACGCCCGGTCGCGGGCTCGCGGGAGATCGTCGCCCAGCGCGCACACGCACAGGACGCGACCCCCCGCGGTAACGACATTCCCGCTCAAATCGATTTTCGTACCCGCGTGGAAGATTTTCACGTCGGGGCCGAAATCATCGTCCAGCCCTGATATCACGTCGCCCGTTCGTGGCTTGCCGGGATACCCTTCGGCTGCCATCACCAAGCCGAGCGACGGTCGCGGGTCCCACTCGGCGCTGACGCGATCCAGCGTGCCGTCGAGCGCGGCCTCGATCAGCCCGGCGAAATCCGACCGCAGCCGTTGCATGATCGGCTGCGTTTCGGGATCGCCGAAGCGCACGTTGAATTCGATCACCTTCGGCGCGCCGGTCCTGTCGACCATCAATCCGGCATACAGGAATCCGGTGAACGGCGCGTCTTCCCCGGCCATGCCGCGCAGGGTCGGCTCGATGATTTCCCTCTGGATGCGGTGTTCCACCTCCGGCGTCACCGTGGGCGCGGGTGAATACGCGCCCATGCCGCCGGTGTTCGGGCCGGTGTCGCCATCGCCCACACGCTTGTGATCCTGGCTCGACGCCATCGCCAGCGCGTGCACGCCGTCGGCCATCACGATATAGCTGGCCTCTTCGCCTTCGAGATACTCCTCGATCACCACGCGCGCCGACGCGGCGCCGAACGCATGCGCGCCCAGCATGTCGGTGAGCGCGTGCTCGGCTTCGGCCAGCGTCGTCGCGACCACGACGCCCTTGCCGGCCGCGAGACCATCCGCCTTGACCACGATGGGCGCACCTTGCGCCCGCACGTAGGCCAGTGCGGGCTCGAGTTCGGTGAACACGGCGTAATGCGCGGTCGGAATGCCGTGGCGCGCCAGGAAATCCTTGGCGAAGGCCTTCGAGCCTTCGAGCCGCGCTGCCGCCGCGGTGGGCCCGAAGATGCGCAGCCCCGCCGCACGAAACCTGTCCACGACACCCGCGACGAGCGGCGCTTCCGGACCGACCACGGTGAACGCGACGTTTTCCTCGCGCGCAAGGTCCAGCAGCGCAGCGAAGTCGGCGGCGCTTGCCGCAGCGTTGCGCACGCGCGGCTCTCGCGCCGTACCGGCATTGCCGGGCGCGACGACCACTTCGGTTACGCGTGGCGACTGCGCGAGTTTCCACGCCAGCGCGTGCTCGCGTCCGCCGGAGCCGATGACGAGGATTTTCATGGAGAGAGGGGAGAGGGGAGAGGGGAGAGGGGAGACGGGAGACGGGGACGAGAGACGGGGGGCGGGGACGGGGACGGGGAAGAATAACCGGCGTTTTTTATCTTTCGTCTCCCTCCTCCCGTTTTCGTTCTCTCAGCGTCTCGAGCAACCCCGCGCGCGGCAGCTTGCCGGTCTCGCTGCGCGGCAATGCCTCTACCAGCTTGAGCGGACGCGGCAGGAAGACGGGATCCACATCGTGGCGCAGCACGTCGAGGATCGCCGCGGCAGACAGGCCGGGCGCGACCACCAGCGCGGCGATGCGGCGCACGCCCATCGCGTCGGCTTCGTCGAGCTGGAACACCACGCCGTCGCGCACGCCCGGCACCGCGAGCAACTTGTGCGTGAGATCACCCAGCGAAGCGCGCTTGCCCGCGATCTCGAGCAGGTCGGTGTTGCGTCCACACAAGCGGAAACGCCCGTCGTCCAGAAGTTCGATGATGTCTGCGAGCACGAGCGGTTGCGCCAGTTGCGGCGCTTCGACGCGGGTGCCGTCCGGCTGCGGATGCAGCGTGACCCCGGCGTAAGGCGTCCAGGCATCCGCATGAGCGGTGCGGCGGTGTGCGATCACGCAGGTTTCGGTCGAACCGAACACCTCCTGGACCGGCGCACCAAACATGCTTTCGGCTGCGGCCGCCAGCTCCGCGGACAGCGGCGCCGTGGCCGACACGATCGCGGCCAGCCGAGGCAGCGGCTGCGCCGCCTCGACCATCGCGCGCAAGTGCACCGGCGTCGTCACCAGCACCCGCGGCGCGGGCAATTCACGCAGGCTGGCGGCAACATCGCCCGTGAAGAACGGACGACCGGCGCACACCGACGCGCGCCCGAACAGCGGCAGCAGGATCGAGAATTCCAGTCCGTACATGTGCTGCGGCGGCACCGTCGCGACCACGTGGTAGTCGCCGCCCGCGAGCCCACGCACCAGCGCATCGTTATGGCCGCTCGAAATCGCGAGCTTGTCCCAGGCCTTTGGGTTCGCGTGGGGCACACCGGTCGAACCCGAGGTGTAACCGATCGCGGCCAGCGCACCATCGGCGACCAGCGCCGCTTGCGCGGCCTCCGCGGGAATGCCTTCGGGCACGAAACGCAGGTAATGGGGAGGCGCCGGATCGAGCGCTGTCTCGCCTAGCGTGTAGCTGTCCGGATGCGCCGCCAGCGCCTCGTCGATGGCGTGTGGCGTACGCGAAGGTGGCAACAAGTTGGTCTGGCCGCGCGAGAGCAGCGCCGCGAACGCGACCAGGAATGCGTAGCGGTCTTCGCACAGATTGACCGCAGCCGACGCCGCAGGCAGCCGAGCCGCAAGCGCCGCGACATCCGCGAGGAACGCCTTCACGGGCACGCCACGTCCATCGCGCCAGGCGATCACGCGTTGCGGCGCGCCGCACACGGGTATCGCCCGCCACGACGCGGCAGGCGCCGTACCTTGCTGGGATTCGTAGACCGTCGACACGGAAACTCCCCGTTCCCTAGGAAACACTTGAACAAAACGCCAACCGTTGCTTTGAATCCGGAATGCCCATTTCTCCACATCCCCCGCCAAACCGTCTCCACGTGACGGTTTGGCCGCCCCCTTGACTCAAGGGGGCAAACAACCCGGAATGACTTTGCAACAGCGGCACAATGTTTCCTACACCCGGATGATAGCGCCGCTCACGGCATCCGTGATGGGGGTCGGCCGATCGAGTCCTCCGAGCGGCGCATCCAGCACACCATCGGGTTCGTCGCCGAAAATCGCGCGGATTTCCGCCGCGCTGCGCGCGGGCGCTGCGCCATGGCGATTCGCGCTGGTCGAGACGATCGGACCGCCAAACGCGCGGCACAGCGCCGCCGACGGCTCGTGGGCGGTCACGCGCAGCGCGATCCCGGCGTGTCCACCCGCGACCCATGCCGGCACGCGTGTGGAACGCGGAAAGATGAAGGTGTGTGCGCCGGGCCAGGCAGTCCGTGCGCGTTCGAGTGCGGGCTCCGGCACATTGCCGATCCACGGCTCGACTTGTTCGAAGTCGGCGGCGATCAACAGCACGCCCTGCTCCGGCGGCCGCCGCTTCATCGCGAAGATGCGGTCGAACGCGGCGTGATCGTCGGGATCGCAGCCCAGCCCATACACGCCCTCGGTCGGATACGCCAGGACGCCGCCTTCGTGCAGGAGTGCGGCGGCGGCTTCGATTCCTTCGATGCCAAAGACACGCATATCAAATCAAATGTCGAACGGGGGTGTTTCCGCGTCCGCCGGCGTGGAATGCTTCGCACGCGGCGTCTTCTTCGCCGCGGTTTTCTTCGCGGCAGCTGCGGGGGATTTTTTGGCAGCGGATTTCCGTGCCGCCGTTTTTTTTGCTGCGGCCTTTTTCGCAGGCGCTTTTTCGACCCCTTTTTTTGCCGCGGTTTTCTTGAACGCGCCGCGCCCGCGCCGCACCGGCGCCGCCTCGATCAGAGCCTTGCACTCGTCGTGCGTCAACGACTTCGGATCGCGATCCTTCGGGATCTTGGCGTTTTTTTCGCCGTCCGTGATGTACGGCCCGTAGCGGCCATTCAACACCTGGATGCCGTCGCCGAAATCGGCGATCACACGGTTGGCGATCAGCTCCTGTTTTTCGCGGATCAGCTCGCGCGCGCGCTCCAGCGTGATGGTGTACGCGCTCTCGTCGCCCTTGATCGACGCGTACAGCTTGCCCTTCTTGACGAACGGACCGAAGCGGCCGATGCCGGCAGAGATTTCCTCGCCGTCGCCGTCCTTGCCGAGATGGCGCGGCAGCTTGAAGAGTTCCAGCGCCTCCTCCAGCGTGATCGTGTGCATGCTCTGGCCGGGCAAGAGCGAGGCAAACTTCAGTTTTTCGTCCGAGTCCTTGTCGCCCAGCGCGGCGTACGGTCCGTAGCGGCCGAGGCGCACCGAAACCGGCCGGCCGGTTTTCGGATCGTCGCCCAGCAGGCGGGCACCGGTCGCCTCGCTGCGGTCCACCGTTTCCAGTTTGTCGTCCACCAGCGCCTTGAAAGGCTTCCAGAACCCGGCCATCAGCGGGCGCCATTCCTCTTCGCCGCGGCTGACGGCGTCGAGTTCGTCCTCAAGTTTTGCCGTGAAATCGTAATCGACGTACTGCGTGAAATGCGCGGTCAGGAACTTCGCGACCGCGCGACCGACATCGGTGGGCTTGAAGCGGCGCGAATCCAGGATCACGTATTCGCGCGACAGCAGCGTCTGGATGATGCTGGCGTACGTCGAGGGCCGGCCGATACCGTATTCCTCCAGCGCCTTGACCAGCGAGGCTTCCGAATAGCGCGGCGGCGGTTCGGTGAAGTGCTGGTCGGTCGCAATGTCGGTGAGCGGCACGGCTTCGCCTTTATCGAGCGCCGGCAGCTTGCGGGCTTCGTCGTCGTCGGTTTTGGCATCGCGACCTTCTTCGTACACCGCGAGGAAACCCGGATCGACCACGGTGGTGCCGGTGGCGCGGAACGCCGCGTCATGGCCGCAGGGAAACTCGACCGACACCGTGTTGAGCGTCGCCGGCTTCATCTGGCACGCCACCGCGCGCTTCCAGATCAATTCGTACAGCTTCAACTGGTCCGGCGTGAGGAACGCCGCCACCGACTTCGGCGTGCGCAATGCGGAGGTCGGCCGGATCGCCTCGTGCGCCTCTTGCGCGTTCTTGGACTTGGTCTTGTAGACCATCGCGTGCTCGGGCAGGCCTTGCCTGCCGAACTCCCGCTCGATGGCTTGGCGCAATTCGCCGATCGCCTCGCCGGAAAGGTGCGTCGAATCGGTACGCATGTAGGTGATGAGGCCGACGTTGCCCTCGCCGCCCAGCGACACGCCCTCGTACAGGCCTTGCGCGATGCGCATGGTGCGGCTGGTGGCCATGCCGAGTTTGCGTGCGGCTTCCTGCTGCAGCGTGGACGTGGTGAAGGGCGCCGCCGGACGACGCTGGCGTTGCTTCGACTGGATATCGCCGACGACGAGTTTCCCGCCAGCGGTCTTCAGCAGCGCGTCGCGCGCTGCGTGCGCCGCGGTCGCGTTGGTGAGGTCGAACTGTTCGAACTTCTTGCCGTTCAGCTTGATCAGTCGTGCGGTGAACTCGCCGTCCTTGTGCGCGAGCTTGGCCTCGACCGTCCAGTATTCGCGCGGCACGAAGGCTTCGATCTCCTCCTCGCGCTCGACGATCATCCTGAGCGCCGGCGACTGCACGCGTCCGGCCGAAAGCCCGCGCTGGACTTTTCGCCACAACACGGGCGACAGATTGAAGCCGACCAGGTAATCCAGCGCGCGCCGCGCCTGCTGGGCGTCGACCAGGTCGTGCGACAGCCGGCGCGGGTGCGCCACGGCTTCCTTGATCGCGCGCGGCGTGATTTCGCTGAACACCACGCGGTGCGTTTTCTTGCCGTCCAGCAGACCACGCTGCTTCAGGATTTCGCTGATGTGCCAACTGATCGCCTCACCCTCGCGGTCCAGGTCGGTCGCCAGATAAATCGAATCGGCGGCTTTCGCGGCCTTGGCGATGTCATCGACGTGTTTGACGTTCTTGTCGATCAGGGCGTAATCCATCCGGAAGTCGTGGTCGGGATCGACCGCGCCTTCCTTGGGCACGAGATCGCGGACGTGGCCGTAGGAGGCCAGCACCTTGAAATCGGTACCCAGATATTTATTGATCGTCTTGGCCTTCGCGGGCGACTCGACGATGAGGAGGTTCTTGGCCATGATTCAGTGGGAGCCGATCGTTTTTTGTCCCCTTGAGTCAAGGGGGCAGCCGAATCGCGCAGCGGTTCGGCGGGGGTTGTGGGGATACGTTGCTCTACTGGGAATGAAGTGGAAAGCGCCGATTACATGGTCGTCTATATATAGTGGACGCATGCGCAGGGTAGCGGTGTCAAGCATCCGGGATGACGAGCCGTTGCCAGCGTCCGTTCACGGCCGGCGCCACGGTGCCTTCCAGTTCCAGCAGCAACAGCATCGAAGACAGTGCCGCCGGGGCAAGATCGGTGCGCTCTGCGAGTTCGTCAAGGGAGGCCGGCGAATCGCCCAGCGCGGCGAGAAGTGACGCGTAATCAGGATCTTGCATCCTGGCTGGGGCGCGCGGGGCCGCCCCGTTCGACGGGTCCGCCGCCTCCAGCCGCGCCCTCAGGTCGGCGCCTTGGGCCTGCGCGGCCGGAACCAGCGCCTCGATCACCTCGGCGGCCGTTTCGACCAGCCGGGCGCCCTCGCGGATCAGCCGGTGGCAACCCTTGGCCAGAGGGTTGTGGATGGAGCCCGGCAGCGCAAAGACCTCGCGGCCCGCTTCCGCCGCCAGACGCGCGGTGATCAGCGATCCCGACTGAAGGCCCGCCTCCACCACGAGGGTTCCCAAGGCGAGCCCTGCAATCAGCCGGTTGCGGCGCGGGAAATGCCCCGGCCGCGCTTCCGTGCCGGGTGGGAATTCACTGACGATCGCGCCATGTTCGACGATTTTGCACGCGAGTTCGGCGTGTCTGCGCGGATAAACCTGATCGGGCCCGGTGCCCACCACGGCGATCGTTTTTCCGCCCGCTTCGAGCGCAGCCGCATGTGCGGCGGCATCGATGCCTTCGGCCATGCCGCTGGTGATGGTGAGGCCCGACCGGCTCAGGGCCCGGCCAAAGTCGCGCGCGGTCGCCAAGCCTTGCGCGCTGGCGCTGCGAGCGCCGACGATGGCCACCTGCGGCCCAAGTAGCGCCGCGGAGTCACCTGCGACGAAGAGAGCCGCGGGCGGTTGTGGAATCGTGTCCAGTTGCGGTGGGAAATCCGCTTCGTCAAACCGAAGCAACCGGCAGTTCGGCTGCGCCAACCAGGCAAGATCGGCTTCCAGACGCGCCGAATCGGGACTTTCGATCCAATCCAGCGCCGCCTGGTCCAGGCCGGCGGATTGGCGAAACCGGCGGATGTGGCCGCACGCCGCTCGCGCCGAGCCGGTCTGCTGCAGCAATGCGCGCATGCCGACGCCGCCCAGCCCGGGAGCACGGATCAGGGTCAACCAGGCGAGCAGTTCGTCGTCGTCAGCCATTCCAGCAAGTGTACGGGCACACCTGAAACGAAACGGCGCGGATCAACCGCGCCGTCGTGTAAGAAAAACCCGACTTCGCGCCTATTGCGGCGCTTGAATAGTGTCGCGAACCCGCACCGGACGGATGCCGTCCATCACGAGACCGTAGCTGACGTGCTCGAAGGTGCGGAACACCATCACGTGCCCCACGAACTCGCTCGGCAGTGTGACCTTCGGCCCGAACTCACGGCGCGTGGTGTTGCCCTTGACCAGATCGGTGACGGTATCGCCGGGCTGGTAAATTGCGAAAGTAGTGCCATTGTCCACGCCGTCCGCGCTGCCGATGTTCATCGCCACCACATCCATCGGCCCCTGCACCGAAATGCCGTCATAGCCGTTGGACAGCGCCATGATGTAGGCGCCGGCCGGTGCCTGCTTCGGGGCATGCGGGTAGTAGGTAAAATCATAGGGCGTGTCGTCGACTGGCATCAGGCGGTCGCCGGCGCGGATTTCCATGCTGGCGTTGGTGAGCAGCAAGGTCGCCGGGTCGCCATTCTTCAGCACCTGGGCCGTGCCGATCACGCGTACCTCGGTGCCGATTTCGCGGCCGCGGCCCCAGTGGCCGTCGTTGCGAAAATCTTCCTGCCACGGGCCGGGCGCAAGATCCACGTTGTCGCTGACGAGGTGGGCAACGTCATCCATGCTGCCGTTGTCGTTGAATTCGCGATAGACGTGTGTGGGGCGCACGACTGCGAAACGCTGCCCCACGGCCGCCGCGGGCAAATCGCGCACATACAGGTTCATGCCTTCGGTGGCACGCGGTTCGTTCTCCTCGACCGCCACCACGTAAGGCGTCTGTTGCAGTTGCGCGGCTGTGACGATCCGGAGATCCTTGAGGAACGGTTCGATCGCGGACAGCGGCACGGTCGGGATGGGATTGGCCTCGACGGTGGCGCGCCTGGCGATATGCAGCCCGTTTACGTCGAGGTCGAGCACGTCGCCCGGATAGATGCGGTGCGGGTTGTAGACCTGCTGGTTGACGTCCCAGATCTCGGGCCACAGCCAAGGTTTCTGGAGGAAGCGGGCGGCGATGCCCCAGAGCGTATCGCCCTTCTTCACGACGTAAGTGTGCGGATGGTCCGCACGCAATTGGGCACCGGCCGCGTAGGCGCCGAGCGTGATCAGCAGGCCCGCGGAAAGCGCAAGCAGCTTCTTAAACATGACCGGCAATCCCCCGATCCCCCACGAATTTCGGCCGAGTGTACCCGAATGGCCGGCGCCGGCAAGCGAATATTTCACATTTGGTGACGCGGTGTTCAAAACCGCAAAGTCCGCGCGGAGCGCTGATACGCTAGCCGGGACATGAAATTGGCCGTCGGTGCCCCCACCTTTCCTTCAGTCTCCGATCCGCCCCAGCCATGGCCAAACTCGACATCCTGGAATTCCCCGATCCGCGCCTGCGCCTGAACGCGCTGCCGGTCGAGGCTTTTGATGCGGCGCTGAAAAAGCTCGCGGACGACATGCTGGAAACCATGTACGCCGCGCCCGGCATAGGACTGGCCGCAACCCAGGTGAACGCCCCGAAGCGCCTCCTCGTGGTCGACGTGTCGGAAGCCCACGACGCGCCGCTGGTGCTGGTCAATCCCGAACTGCTGGACTCGCGCGGCTCCGAGGTTTGCCAGGAAGGCTGCCTGTCGTTCCCCGGCGTGTTTGCCGACGTGCAGCGCAAGGAGTGGGTCCGCGTGAAGGCTCAGGACGTCAGCGGCAAATTGTTCGAGCTCGAGACCGACGGGCTGCTCGCGGTGTGCATCCAGCACGAGATGGACCACCTCGTCGGCAAGGTCTTCGTCGATTACCTGTCGCCGCTGAAACGCTCCCTGCTGCTGCGCAAGCTCGAAAAGCAGCGGCGCAAAGCGGGCTGACCCGCCCATGGCGGCCCCGCGCCTGCGGCTGGTGTTTGCCGGCACGCCGGATTTCGCGGTGCCGGGCTTGTACGCCTGCCTTGCCGCCGATGCGGACCTGGTCGCGGTGTACACGCAGCCCGACCGTCTGGCGGGACGCGGCCGCAAGCTCAGCGAAAGTCCGGTCAAACGCGCTGCGCTGGCGGCAGGCATTCCCATCGAACAGCCGGTATCGTTGAAGACTTCCGAGGTTCAGGCAAGGCTGCGGGATTACGCGCCCGACCTGATGGTGGTGATCGCTTACGGGTTGATCCTGCCACGCGAGGTACTGGCGATTCCGCGCCTGGGTTGCTGGAACGTGCACGCATCACTGCTGCCGCGCTGGCGCGGCGCGGCACCGATCCAGCGCGCGATCCTCGCCGGTGATGCCGAAACCGGCGTGTGCCTGATGCGGATGGAGGCCGGCCTCGACACGGGACCGGTGCTGCTTTCGGAATCGACACCGATCCGGCCCCGTGATACCGGCGGTTCGCTGCACGATCGGCTGGCGGGCACGGGTGAGCGTCTGCTGGCGGCGGGATTGGGTCGCCTCTCGGCCGGCGAAACCCTGCCGGAAACCCCGCAAGCCGACGTCGGCGTCACCTACGCGCACAAGCTGGACAAGGCCGAGGCCATGCTCGATTTCACGCGATCCGCCGTCGAACTCGAGCGCAAGGTGCGCGCGTTCGATCCGTGGCCGGTGGCCGAGGCGGAATTGACGGGCGAGCGCGTGCGGGTGTGGGCCGCAGAAGTGCGGGACTCGGGACTCGGGCTGCGGGGGCAGGATGCCGGAGCGAACATCGGCGAAGCCGATGGCCCGAAGGTCGAGCCGCAGGAGCGGCGAGTTTCTGGGGACTCGGAAAAGCCTGGCAAGATTCTCGCTGCGTCGAAATACGGCATCGATATCGCTTGCGGCCAAGGCGTGTTGCGCATTCTTAAATTGCAACGCGCGGGCGGGCGCGTGATCGGCGCCGCGGATTACCTCAATGCCCGGCCATCACTGCGCCGATGAAGACAATCCCCCTTCACCCGTCAAGCGCTGCGCTTGTCTCCCTCTCTCCCGGGGGAGAGGGTTGGGGTGAGGGGGGCTGAGGTGCAAGACACGCGCGCCCTCGCGGCGGGAGCGCTTGCCGACGTGGCGCTGAAAGGCGCTTCGCTGCGCGAGAGATTGAAGTCCGCGCAAGAAACGCTGGGCGACCCCCGCGACCGCGCCTTCCTGACCGCGTTGTGCAGCGAAGGGGCGCGTTGGTGGCTGCGCTTCGACAAGGCTCAGGAGGATTTGCTGCAACAACCGCTGCGCAAACGCGAGCCCGCGCTGCACGCGCTGTTGGTGCTGGGGATGGTGCAGCTCGAAATCCTGAAGCTGCCACCGCACGCGGCGGTCGCGGCCACGGTGGATGCCACGCGTGCACTGGGGCGTGGCGGCTTCGCCAAGCTGGTGAATGCGGTGCTGCGGCGCTGGTTGCGCGAACGCGACGCCCGCAACCGCCAACTGGATGCACGGCCGGAAACAGCCAGCGCGCATCCGCACTGGCTGATCGACGCGCTCACCCGCGACTGGCCTGAACACGATGCGGCGATCCTCGCCGCGAACAACATTGTTGCGCCGCCCATGTCGCGCGTGAACGCGCGTCGGTCCGCGCGCGACGACGTGATCGCCGAACTCGCTGAAGCCGGGATTGCAGCCCAACCGCATCCATGGCTTCGCGACGCGATCACCCTCGCCTCGCATAGCGACCTCGCCCGCCTGCCGGGCTTTGCCCAGGGTAATTTTTCCGTGCAGGACGGCGCCGCGCAATGCGCCGCCGACCTGCTGGACCTTCGCGACGGCCTGCGCGTGCTCGACGCCTGCGCCGCGCCGGGCGGCAAGACCGGTCACATGCTGGAGCGCGCCGACCCGGACGTGCTGGCGCTGGAGCGCGACCACGTCCGCGCCGCGTCCATCGACGACAATCTGCACCGGCTCGGCCTGCGCTGCGAGGTGAGAACCGGTGATGCAGGCAAACCTTCGACGTGGTGGGATGGCAAACCTTTCGGCCGCATCCTCCTCGACGCGCCGTGTTCGGCCACCGGCGTGATCCGCCGTCACCCCGACATCAAATTGCATCGGCGTGCCAGTGACATCGCACCGCTCGTGCGGGAGCAGCGCCGCCTGCTCGCGGCGCTGTGGCCGTTGCTCGCATCCGGCGGCCGGCTGGTGTACGCGACGTGCTCGATCCTGCGCGAAGAAAACGAGCAGGTGATCGCGGCATTCGTCTCGGCGCATGTGGATGCCGAAACGCAAGCGTTCGAACTTCCCGCGGGCCATCGCGCCGGCGCCGGCTGGCAGATCCTGCCGGGCGAAGGCGGCCTCGACGGCATGTATTACGCGGTGCTGCAAAAGGCATGAGCTGACCGCGCATACAATCCCGTCGTGACGACCGAGCCGACTTCCGACACACGCCACTCGTTTGAAGACGAACGCGTGCAGCTCGCGCTGCTGTTCGCGTTCGCGGTGCTGCTGCTCGGGCTCGGGATCGGTCTGCGCGATCCATGGCCCTCCGACGAACCGCGCTTCGCGCTGGTGGCGCGCGAGATGCTCGCGAGCGGTCACTGGCTGTTCCCGCATCGCGGCATCGAACTCTATTCCGACAAGCCGCCGATGTTCATGTGGCTCGAAGCCTGCGCGTACGTGATCACGCACGGCTGGCGCGGCTGGTTCCTGCTGCCCTCGCTGCTGGCCGGCCTCGGAACGATCGCACTGGTGTACGACTTCGTGCGCCGACAGTGGAGCCACCACGCGGCGTTGATCGCCGCCGCGGCGGTGCTGGTGAGTTTCGATTTCACCTACCAGATGCGCGCCGCGCAGATCGACGGCGTGGAAGTGTTCTGGATCATGCTCGCCGTGTACGGACTGCTCCGGCACCTGCTGCTCGGCCCCGCATGGCGCTGGTACGCGATCGGCTTTCTCGCGGCCGGCCTGGGCGTGATCACCAAGGGCGTCGGCGTGCTGGCGCTGCTGGTGTTCCTGCCGTTCTGGTTCGCGCGCGGGCGCGGCTGGAATCATGTCTTGCCCGCCCAGCATTGGGAGCCGCGCTGGTGGCTGGCCCTGCTGTTCTTCGTGCCGATCCTCGGCTGGGCGCTGCCGATGTTGTGGTTCACACTGCACGTGCACGCGGGCGACGCGGCGTATGCGCGCTACGCACACGACATCCTGCTGGGGCAAACCGTCTCGCGTTACGCCGAACCTGCGCACCACATCCATCCGTGGTGGTCCTATGTGCCGGTGATCGTGTTCGAGTGGCTGCCGCTGTCACTGGCCATCTATTGGGCGATCCCCGGCTGGATCCGCCATTTCCGTGCACGCGACGCGCGCACGCTGTTGCCGCTGGCCTGGGTGGTGCTGGTGGTGATCTTCTTTTCGGCCAGCGGCGGCAAGCGCGACGTGTACATCCTGCCCGCGCTGCCGGTCACCGCGCTCGCGCTCGCGCCGCTGCTGCCGGGCATCCTGCGCTCGGCCCCGTTCCGCGGCGCGTTGTGGGGATTGACCCTGCTGCTCGCGCTGGTGCTGCTCACCAGCGGCATCGGGATGCACGCCGGCCACCTGCACAAGCTCACCGCACTCGCCACATCGGCGCTGGACGGCTCGCCGCAACCGCTGATCGGGATGATTCTCGGCATCGGCGCCGCGGGCGTCGTGATCGCACTCGCCGCGCGGCCACGGCACGCGGCCTGGGGCTGGTGTGCGTTCGCGCTGGTGGCGTGGGGCACGTGGGGCCTGGTCGGCTACCCGCTGCTCAACGGCTATTCGTCTTCGCGCACCGTCATGGAACGCACCGCGAGCCTGGTGCCGCGCGACGACACCATCGCGCTGGTGGCGTGGAAGGAACAAAACCTGCTGATGCTCGATGTGCTGGGCCGCAACACCGTCAACTTCGGCTACAGGCTCGCGTGGCACGACCAGTTGCGCGAGGCACTTCAATGGCAGGCGGCCGATCCCGCCCATCGCTGGATCTTCGCGTACGGCAAGGTGCTGGCGCCGTGCGTGCGCATCCGCGACGCGATCCACGCGGGGCACGCCAACCGCCGCGAGTGGTACCTGTTCAACCGCAGCGCGGTGGTGCCGGGCTGCATTCCGCCACGAAGCGACGATGCGGGACAATTCGGCGCGTATGAACCCGACGACGACTGAATCGGCACCGCTTTCGGTGCACCTGCTGGGCTTCGACAATGGGGTCGGCCTCACGCGCGACCTGCGCCTGCTCGACGAAACCTTGCGCGCGCGAGGCTACGCCGTCGATTTCACCAACACGCGTCGGCGCGGCGGGATTCCTGGACTGCTCCAACGATGGCGCGGCAAGCGCCACGCGGCGCGGCTCGCGCGCTGCCACCGCCGGGGATTGCCGCCGCCCTACGACTTCGTGCTGATGGAAGAACACATCGCGCCGGCGTTCCTCGACGACGCGCCGCGCCGCGTGTTGCTGCCGCACCCGGAATGGTTCCTGCCGCGCGACCTGGAAGCGCTGAACCGGATCGACCTGGTCCTCACCAAGACGCGCGAGGCCGAGCGCATTTTCGCCGCACGTGGCTGTCGCGCGGTCTGCATCGGTTTCACGAGTGATGACCGGCGTGATACTTCGGTGCCGCGCGAGCGCGCGTTCTTCCACCTCGCGGGATCGAGCCGCACCAAGAACACCGAGCCGCTGCTGGCATTGTGGCGCCGGCATCCCGAATGGCCGCGGCTCACCGTCGTGCAGCATCCGGGCGAGGCCAAATCGAACGCGCCTGCGCCCAACGTCGATCATCGCGTCGGCTATCTCGACGAAGCCGAACTGAAGCGCCTGCAGAACGCGCACCGCTTCCACTTGTGTCCGTCCGAAACCGAAGGCTTCGGCCACTACATCGTGGAGGCGATGAGCGTCGGCGCCGTCGTCATCACGCTGGATGCGCCGCCGATGAATGAAATGATCACGCCCGCGCGCGGCGTGCTGGTTCCGTACTCACGCACCGGCACCCAGCACCTCGCCACGACTTATTTCTTTGACAACGCTGCGATGGAATCGGCGGTACGGGAAGCACTGGATTTCGACGATGCACGTTGCGATGCGCTCGGCGCCGCCGCGCGCGCGTGGTACCAGTCGGAGCGCGCGGCGCTGCCCGGCCGGCTGGATGCCGCTTTGCGTGCGCTCTTGGCCGAGGCGCGCCCATGATCCGCGTGAACCTGATCGCGCGCGACAACGGGTTTGGCCTCTCGCGCCACCTGCACTTGCTGGAGGGCGCTTTGAAGGGAGCGGATTTCGAAGTGTCGGTCAGCGGCATCCGCCGCGGCGCGCTGCGCAAGGCGCTGCATCCGCTGAAGCTCCGCACCAGCACGCTGGCGCGGCGGCTCGCCGGCCGTAGCGCGCCGCGCTGGGACGTGAACCTGATGCTGGAGCGCATCCGTCCAGAGTACCTTCCGACCGCGCGGCGCAACGTCCTGATCCCGCATCCCGAATGGTTCGACGAACGCGACCGCGCCTGGCTGCCGCGCCTCGATCGGGTGTTCGCGCTGACGCGGCACGCCGTCCCGATTTTCGAGTCGCTGGGCTTGCGGGTGGATTACACGGGCTTCACCAGCGAGGATCGCCTCGACGCAGGCGTGCCGCGCGAGCGGGCGTTCTTCCACCTCGCCGGGCGCAGTTCCAACAAGGGCACGGACACCTTGCTGGTGACCTGGCGCAAACATCCGGAATGGCCGCGGCTCACGGTGCTGCAAAGCCCGCGCGTGACCCGAGCCCTGGTGAGCGCGCCCAACGTCGCGCACCGCGCCGATTACATTCCCGACGATGAATTGAAGCGCATCCAGAACGCGCACCGCTTTCATCTTTGCCCGTCCGAAACCGAGGGCTTCGGCCATTACCTGGTGGAAGCGATGGGCGTCGGTGCGGTGGTCGTGACACTGGACGCGCCGCCCATGAACGAGATGATTACGCCGGAGCGTGGCGCACTGGTGCCGTTCTCGCGTACCGGCCGGCAAAGTCTCGCGACAACATACTTTTACGATGAAGCCGCGCTGGAAGCCGCGATCGAACGCCTGCTGGCGACCCCCGATGCGGAGCTCGAACGCATGGGTGCGGTCGCGCGCGCGTGGTTCGAGGATAACGATCGTGCATTTCGGTCACACGTTGCCGAAGCCATCCGCTCGCTCGTGACGGCAAAATAATCACCTTGCGCGAACACCATCAAGCCCTCCCCTGGGGAGGGTGGCGCGCAGCACCGGGTGGGGATGGGTTTCCGTACCGGACGAAATGGTAGGACGGTGATTGCGAGTTGCACCCCATCCCCTCCCAGCCTCCCCCTTGAAGGGGGTGGAGGAGAAAGACAGCAGGTGCCCTCTTTGCAATGCGTTGCCGGCCGCCCTCAGTTGAAAGGTGCCGCATACATCCAGCGCAGCGTATCTTCCAACGGAATCGAGGGCGCAAATCCGGTGAGTTCGCGCAGGCGCGCGTTGGAACCCCTCAGCCGCTTCACCTCGCTGGCGCGCACGAATGCGGGATTGACCCGCACCTCAATCGCGTACCCCGCGATCTTCGCCATCATCTCCATAACCTGCTCCAGCGTGTGCGCGACGCCGGAACAGATGTTGATCGTCTCACCGGCTGGCGCCTTCGCGACGATCGCGGCATATACCCGAGCCACGTCGCGCACGTCCGAAAAGTCACGCGCCACGTCGATGTTGCCGAGTTCGATGATCTTCGCGCCGCGCCGGAAGTGCGCGACGATCTTCGGAATCAGGAAACTTACGCTTTGCCCCACGCCGGTGTAGTTGAACGGCCGCACCAGCGTGATCGGCAGCCGGTCGATCCACAACCGCGCCATGTATTCCATCGCGAGCTTGGACACCGCGTAGTCATTGGCCGGCGCGGCCGGCGTGGATTCGTCGATCGGATCGACCGCGGCGTTGCCATAGACGTTGGCGCTGCTGGCCAGCACCACGCTGCGCGGTCGGGTGCCTGCATCCGCCAGTGCTTCGAGCAGGTTGCGCGTGCCGACCACGTTGACGCGATAGATCTCGTCGGCATCGCCGTGCGCCACGAACGAAATCGCCGCGAGGTGCACCACCACGTCTGCGCGCGCTTCGCCGACGGCGCTGCGCACGGCCGCACGGTCCAGCAGGTTGGCGCGCAACACACCCTCCGCGGGCGGATCGCTGTCGTGCGCGAGTCCAATGACTTCGTAACCGGCGGCTGTGAGCTCGGCTGCGACGTAGCGGCCGGTGAAACCGTGCCAGCCGGTCAGCAGCGCGCGCGGCCGTGAATGGCGGGTGCGGGCGCGCGTCATCACGGCGTCTGTTCGAAGCGGCTGTTGTGAAAAGCCGGAGCCTGCCCCCGAGGTGCTTCTGATCGGGGGCCAGGGATGGCCGTTCTGATGTGCATGACCTGGGAGGTATCCTGATCGGGTTCATCCCAACTGCAGCGATCACGGACGATCGCATTAAAACGAGACGCCACGTTCCACCCGCTTCAGATCGGCTTCGACCATCCTTCGGCACAGCGCTTCCAGCGTGGTCTTCGCCTGCCAGCCCAGCACCTCGCGCGCATGTGACGGATCGCCGATCAGCATGTCCACTTCGGCCGGGCGGTAGAACTTCGGGTTCACCTTGACCACGACTTTGCCGGTGTCGGTGCGAAGGCCGGTTTCGTTCTGCTCCCTGCCCCGCCACTCGATCCCGATACCCGCTGCCTTGAACGCCAGAGTCGCGAAGTCGCGCACCGTCTCGGTCCGGCCCGTCGCCAGCACGAACGTGTCGGGCCTGTCTGCCTGCAGCATCCGCCACATGCCCTCGACGTACTCCGCGGCATAGCCCCAGTCGCGCTTGGCATCCAGATTCCCAAGTTCCAGCGGTTCCGTCTGGCCCAGCTTGATCCGTGCCACCGCGTCGGTGATCTTCCTGGTCACGAACTCGCGGCCCCGCAGCGGCGATTCGTGGTTGAACAGGATCCCGCTGGCGCCGAAAATCCCGAACGATTCGCGGTAGTTCACGGTGCTCCAGTGGGCGAACAGCTTGGCCACGCCGTAGGGGCTCCTTGGCCAGAACATCGTGTGCTCGTTCTGTGGCACCGCCTGCACCTTGCCGAACATCTCTGAAGTGGACGCCTGGTAGAAGCGCGTGTCCGGCTTCACCGTGCGGATCGCCTCCAGCAGGTGCAGCGCGCCCAGCCCCGTTATCTTCGCGGTGGTGACGGGTTGTTCGAACGACACGCCGACGAAACTCTGGGCCGCAAGGTTGTAGACCTCGTCGGGTTCGGCGCGTTCGATCAGGCGCAGGCTGCATCCCGGATCGGTCAGGTCGTATTCGACCAGCTCCAGGTTCGGATGCGAGCGGACGCCCAGCTCTTCCATCCGCCAGAAGTTCACTGAACTGGTGCGGCGGTACGCGCCGTACACCTTGTAGCCCTTGTCCAGCAGCAACTGCGCCAGATACGCGCCGTCCTGTCCGGATACCCCCGTGATCAATGCGGTTTTCATGGCTTACTCGTTGGCTGCGCGTCCGCAGTCATAGCGGATGGCGACCCGCCATTTTGCCAGCCGCCGCCCGTGCCATGTTGCAGCAACCACAGCCGCGCGAATTTCTCGCGCACGTAGTCGGCTTCCATGCACGCGAACACGAAACCACGCCAGCCATCCAGGAATCCCGCGCGCAACATATAACCGCGCACGAAGCGCCAACCCGGATTGAGCACCAGGTTGGCCAGTCGCGCGCGCCGGCCGCTCGCTTGCATGTGGTCCGCCATCATCGCCGCGTAGCGCCGATAACGCGCGAGCTGGTCGTCCAGCGAACGGTAGGCGCGGTGTTCCAGGTCGCCCGCAAGCGTCAGCACATTGCCGTCGACGACGGCGTGTTCGTGGATTTCGCGTCCTGCGCGCCAGCCGCCGCGGCGGCGGTCGAACAGCCGCAACACGCGATCCGGGTAGGCATTGCCATGGCGCAGGAATGCGCCGAAGTATTCGGTGCAGCGCGCGAATCTGTAGCCGGCGGCGCCGACAAAACCTGCGTCGCGCGTCGCTTCGATGGACGCGCGCAGCGCCGGTGTCACGCATTCGTCGGCGTCGAGGCACAGCACCCAATCGTGGCGCGCCTGCGAAACCGCGAAATCCTTCTGCGCGCGGAAACCTTCGAAGGCGTGTTCGATCACCCGCGCGCCGCGTGCCGCCGCGCGTTCGCGGGTCCCGTCGGACGATCCCGAATCGACCACGACGATCTCGTCGCAGAACGCCAGCGACGCCAGGCACGCGTCGACGCGATCCGCTTCGTTCAAGGTGATCACGCAAGCCGACAGGCGTGGACGTTCGGGCATCGGTAAGCCTGAAACCGCTACCGTGCGCAGTGTAGCGGGTCCGCCGGAAAGGTCGGCGACAGGCGCGCCCGCGAAACTTGCCAGCCGCCCGTGAGGCCGTCCATGCCGCCCACCTCCGCCGCTCCGCTCGTGATCCGCTTCGGCGCCTTCGGCGACATGGTTTTGTTGACACCTCTGCTGCGCCTGCTGCACCGTCGGTACGGGCAGGCGTGCCGCGTGCTGGGTTCGGGCGGCTGGCTGGAACCCTTGTTCGCAGGGCACCCCGACGTGCGCGCGACGCTGAAGGTGTCCAGCCGCAAACGGCCTTACTGGCTGGATGCGACCCAGCGGCACCTGGTTGCGTTGCTGCGCGCGCAACCGCCGGGGCCGGTTTACGTGTGTGACGACTATTCGATCGACAAGATCCGCTGGCTCCTGCGTCAGGCGGCCGTTCCCGATACCCACTGCGTGTTCGCCAATCCGGAATGCATGCTGCGCAAAAACGAGCACTGGATCGACCGGTGGCACCGCTTCGGCGCGTTGACTCCCGCGGCCTTCGCATCCGCTCCGCCGGCCAGCCCGCTCGATGCGCCCGATGCCGCATGCCTTGTGGTCCATCACGCCGACCGCATCGACCTGCATCAATGGCTGCAGGCACACGGATTCGAAAGCGCGCCGCTGGTGCTGGTGCAACCCGGCAACAAGCGCACGCTCAAGCGCGGACGCGCGGGACAGCTCGGTGACGACAAGCAATGGCCGCTTTCCAACTGGACCGCCCTGATCCGCGCGGTACTGGCGCGGCAGCCGGACGTGAAAGTGGTCCTGTGCGGTGCGCCGCCCGAGGCCGCATTGCTGCGCGCGATCGCCGGCGCCGTGCATTCCGAGCGTGTGCTTGCCGCTGGTGACGAATTGCCGCTGCGGCGCCTGTTGGCCCTGTGCGAGCACGCCGCCGCGATGATCTCGATCGATACGGGCCCGGCGCAGGCTGCCGCCGCGCTGGGCTGTCCGCTGGTCGTGCTGTATGGCGCGCAACCTCCGACGCTGTGGCTGCCGCGCAGCCCGACCGGCAGCCCGGTGGTGGCGCTGGGCGGATTGCCGGAGCGCAACCGCGTCGACCAGATCGCGCTGGATGAGGTGATCGCGGCATGGCAGGCAATACCTTTGCGATCTTCCTTGATCGCTCCTTCGTTCGGAGCCGGTGCAAAAGATAACGCCTTCCCCAAGGCATCAACACCACCGCGGACGTCCCTGTCCTGACTTTTCACAACAGCCGCTTCGCAACCAAGACCACGAACTCTCCATGCAATCCATCGTGATCCGTTTCGGCCGGCTCGGCGACATGCTGCTGCTGGCACCGCTGATGAGCCGCCTGCACCGCGGGTATGGCGATCCCTGTGTGCTGCTGGGCACCGGCCCGTGGAGCACGGATCTTTACGCGGTACACCCCGACGTCGCGCGCGTGGTGCAGGTCACCGCGCGCCATCGACCACTCGCGCTGAGTCCGCAGCGCTGGCAGATGCTGCAGGTGTTGCGCGCGCATCGGGATGCCGCCGTGCACGTGTGCGAAACCGAGCCGCGGGCGCTCGCCAAGATCCGGCGCATGCTCGTGCTTGCGAACGTGGGCCCGCGGCGCTGCGTATTCGTGTCCGACATGCCTGCGCTTCCCGACGAGCACTGGGTCGAGCGACTGCTGCGCTGCGGCGGGCGCCCACCGCCAGCGTACGCCGACGCGTGGCGGTCCCCGATGCTGCCGGACGACTCCGCTCCGCGCCTGTATTTGCGCGAGAACGACCGCAACGTCCGCGACGCGTGGCTGCGCGCGCGCGGCTGGCGCGGCGAGCCCGTATGGCTGGTGCAGCCCTACAACCGGCGCAGCATTCGCTGGAACGGCCCGCGGGACGCAGCCGATGATGACAAGGCTTGGCCGGCGAGAAACTGGATCGCGGTCCTGCGCGCGTTGCGCGCGGACCATGCTGACGCGCGCATCGTGTTGTGCGGCGCGCCGAACGAGGCGCCATTGCTCGATGCGATTGCAGCCGGTGCGCGGATGGACAAGCTCGACGTCTCGGCGCGCGGCGTCCCGCTGCGGCGGCTGATGGCCTTGTGCGAAATGGCGGCCGGCATGCTGTCGGTCGATACCGGTCCCGCCCATGTGGCCGCGGCGATAGGCTGTCCGCTGGTCGTGCTGTTCGGCGCGCAGTCGCCACGGGTGTGGGGTCCACGCAGCCCCACTGGCAGTGCGGTCATCGCGCTGGGAGGGCTGCCGCAACGTTCGCGTGTGGCGGAGATCGCGCCCGAGGAGGTCGCCGCGGCACTGCACGATCTGCCCGCGCGCGAACCCGAGCTTCCCCACGCGGCGTGAGGAGCCACGCCAGGTCATCCCTTACAATTCCGCATCGCGCAGTGCCGTGCCCAAGGTCCATTGACGCTATGCCAAGCGAGTCCCGTTGCTTTCGCAGCGGCTGCCAGACAAGGCGCGCGCCGCAGCGCCATGGCCCTATGGTCAAGGCACGCACCGACGAATGGTGGCCGCTGCGGAGCAACGCTACGGGCCGGGGCCCTTTGCCCGCATGGCTGTGTCATCGGTCGTCAAGATATCGACATACATCTTCCTCACTCTTCCATGCCCTGCGGGCAAAGGGATGACGGCGCGCCCGTTTGGCATAGCGCCAGCAGATCCTCTCGTGACCGACGCTTCTTTCGCCCGATCCGAACACCTGCGCGCCCTGCTGTGGTGGCTGCCGCTCTACCTCGTGGTTGCGCTGATCGCGATCTTCCTGCAGCCGCCGATCCCGCTGCATTCCACGCGTGCGCTGGCCGTGGCCTGGGACATGTGGGCGCACCACCAATTCCTGGTGCCGCACATCAACGGCGCGCCGTATCCGGAAAAGGCGCCGTTGCTGTTCTGGCTGATCCACGCCGGCTGGGCCGCGTTCGGCGTGAACGACGTGTGGCCGCGGGTGTTGATGGTGTTGATCGGCGCGACACAGCTCATCCTTGCGCAGGCGCTCGCGCGCCGGCTGTTTCCCGAGCACGCGTGGATCGCGCGCACCACGCCGTGGCTGTTGCTGGCGCTTGCCTATGGCTTTTTGTACGGCCTGCAGATCATGTACGACGGGCTGCTCGCGGTGTGGGTGCTGTCTGCGATGCTGTGCCTCGTCCCGGGACCGCGGCGCAACCGGCCGCGCTGGATCGGGTTCGCAATCTGCATTGGCTTGGGTTTCCTCACCAAGGGTCCGGTGATGCTTGTGCACACGGCGCCGGCGTGGTTGCTGGGTCCCTGGTGGTGCGCCTACGCACGCGAACGCCGCGCACGCTGGTACGGACTCGGCGTCGCGGCCGTGATCGGCGGCTGCATTATCCTGGCGGCGTGGGTGGTTCCGGCCATCCACACCAGCGGCGGCGCTTACACGCACAACCTCATTTTCAAGCAGACCGGCGGGCGCGTCGTGAATGCCTTCATCCACAAGCGGCCGTTCTGGTGGTATGTGCCGTGGGCGGCGGTGCTGTTGTTTCCTTTCGTGCTGTGGCCACGGATGTGGGCGGGTGTCGTCACGCTGCGCCGTCCACTGCATCCGGGCTTGCGGATGCTGCTCGCGTGGCTGGTGCCTGCGTTCGTGATCTTCAGCGCATTCAGCGGCAAGCAGAGCTATTACCTGGTGCCCGAACTGCCGGCCGCCGCGATCGTGATGGCGGCGGCGATCACGTTCCTGCGTGCACGCGGCGATCGGATCGCGCGCAGTCCGTGGCTGGGCGCGTGGCCACTGGCGCTGGGCTCGTTCGCGGCGGCCGCGCTGCTGTTCGCGCTGCCATTCGCAGCCAATGCGGGCAAGTTGCACGACCATTGGCTACGGGATTTCGCGTCGGTCGGCGCACCGTTCGGCGTGTTGTACCTGCTGCTCGGCGCGCTCCTTCTGCTGCCGGGGCGCGGCGAATTGCGCCGGATCGCCGCCGCGAGCCTGATCGGAGCCGCAGGCGCGTACGCGCTGTTTGCCCTGGCGGTGTATCCCGCGTTCGACATGCGTCCCGCCGCACAATTGCTCGCGAGCGCCGAAGCGCGCGGCCACGCGATCGGCAACCTCGGCCTCTACGACGGCCAGTTCGAATTCGCCGGCCGCATGACGAAACCGGTCGACCGGCTGTACGAAGGCCAATTCCTGCAGGATTGGGCCGCGAAGCATCCGCATGGGCTCGTGATCTCCTATCCCGAACGCCTCGACCCGGACGACTTGCGCTACGGGCGGCTGGTGCAGCCCTATCGCGGCGTGTGGATGGTGATCTGGAACGCGCCGACGCTGGCGACGCTGCGACGCGGCCAGCAGCCGCCCGAGCCGGCCGTGCCCACGGTGCTGCTGCCGTCGCCGAACTATTGGCGCTACGCCAATGTTGAAAGCGATCGTCCCTGATCGCAGCTTCGTTGGACCTCCAATGAATAAGAATTGTCTTCGTTCCGTGCCGATCAGAACGGCCCTCCATGGCCTGATTTTCCACAACAGCTGCTTCGCATGAACCGCGTTGATTCATTGAAGGCGCAACTCGGCGGACCGCGCGACGGCGCGCTGCTTCGCTATTCGCTGGGCGCGGCCTTGCTCGATGCAGGCGAAACGGCGGAAGCGATCATGCAATTGCGCGCCGCGCTCGACTTCGATCCGAACTATTCCGCCGCGTGGAAACTGCTCGGCAAGGCTTGCCTGCGAACCGGCGACACGCCCGCAGCCAGCGACGCGTGGCGGCGCGGCATCGCGGCCGCGGAAACGCGCGGCGACGTGCAGGCCGCGAAGGAAATGCGGGTGTTTCTGAAGCGACTGGCGGGCGGGCCCTGAATCAGGCTGGCCTTGTACCGGCTCCGGCAGTGCGTACTGGCCTGCGCTGACCCAGGATGGCCGCGTGAAACGATCCAGCGGGTCAAGATCCGACGCAATCCATCACGGGCGGCCCGATATCGAGTCAGCTTCCCAAATTACTTGACGCATGCGTTTTTGACGACGTTGGTGTATTGGAGAAAGTCGGGTGCGACAGGACCATATTTGTCCGGTTGCCAAGCCGTTCCCATTCCAAAGATCCACACGTAGGAACGGGCGACCTTGTAGTCCGTGGCAAGATTCTGTTGAAACTGACTCACGCTCATTACAGGCGATTTGTCTGAACCACTCTTGCCCAATGGCCAAATTCCAGGCGCCACGCTGAATGGAAATGCCCCGGGTTTGAACATATCCTTGTAGTTGGAATACGTCACATCCACCCAGTGGACGATGGATGCTGGTGATGCCCTGTAAGTACCTTCCGTCGCCATGACCACCTGCTTCCATGGCTGCTGGAAAAGGCCGCGCACGAACGGCACCGCGAGCTTGTATCCACCCGTCTCCAAGATCAAATCCTTGGTGACGCTGTATTCGTACACAACGTCAGGCAAAACGATCAAAGTCATGCCTGGATACGCTTGCTGCATGGACCTCCCGATCAACTGGGCAGCTCTTTGGACTGTCTGGCTATTCCCGCCAGCTAGCTCTCCCCAAGCTGGATTGTAAGGTTCCAAATCGAGTGCTATGCCCTTGAACCCCGCATATTTGGCCAATTTTGCCAGGTTGCCGAAGTCGGTGACATATTGATTGATGGCTTTCTGATTATTCCAATCGAGGTCGCTGAAGATCGATACCTTGATGAAGTTGTCCGTCACACCATACTTTGCATAGGTTTGCTGGAAGGACCTCGCGCTTTTCCAAAGAGGGTTGGGCGTTGCTCCGACATTTGTCGTCCAATACGTCATCAGATAATTCACGAAGACGCCCTGGACACCGACCGTCTTGCCCCAATACTGCGCATCGGCCGGATTGTTCTCCGTGTTGTAGTTGATAGCCATGTAAAGCAATTTCGGACATGCAGATACGCAACTGCTGAATGCAAGGCACAGCACGAACGCAAGAAGCTTTGCCACATTGTTTCTCCTGGCGGATGGATTTCTGTCGATTTTCGGAACGCCGGCATGCCAATTGTTGACGGGCTGGACGCGCGACTGATCTGGGCAAGCCGGAGCCCCGATGTCGCGCATTTCCACCCGGCCCCCCGCGGGCCGGCGCGGGGAGCGTATGAGGTTGGAGGGGAGCCAATCGTGACCGAGTCGTCATTTGCAGCAATCGACGATGTGACCGTGAAAAGCATCGAACCCGGTCGATCCGGCAGGACGGTACTCGATGCCGGCACGCGGTGTCCTTGACGTCTTCAGTCGCTCGGCTCATCAATCGCAAGAAAAGCGACTTTGTGATTGCCGGCAAAAGCGAAAAAGGGCTAGGATTCATAATCTGTGAGCGTGTCGACCAGCGGCGCACGGGGACGGAGGGACGCATGCGATTGGCAGTGCTTGCCGCGTTGGGAGTGGCCTTCTCTTTGTTGTTGCCCGCTGTCGCGCGCGCGGCGGATTGCCACGCTCCGGCGAACGCCAGCATCGTGCAGGTCCCGGGCTTTCCGTTCGGCATGGCGGCGGCATCGGACGGATGCTGGATCTTCGTGTCGATGTGGACGGGCAGGAAATCCGGCGCGCTGACCGTTCTGCACGATTCCGGGGACACCTTCTCCGTTGCACGCGAAGTGCCCCTCTCCGGCGGCGGCAGCGGCGAGACCTTGACGCACGACGGCAAGCTGCTGATCGTGACCCAGTGGAATGGCGACGTCGCCGCGTACGACGTTGGCAAGCTGGAGCTGCCCTCGGGCGATCCGTTGCTCGGGACCTTGCGCGAGGGCCGCTACGCCGGCGCCGTCTACGCGATCACCAGCCTCGACGACAGGCTCTTGTTTGTAAGCGACGAGAGCGACCGCAGACTCAGTGTGTACGACCTCGCCAAGTGGCGCCGAAACGGTTTCAAGCGCGACCCGTTGATCGGATATGTTCCGACCGCGGCTGCGCCGGTCGGCCTCGCGCTTTCGCCCGACGGGAAATGGCTGTACTCCACGAGCCAGAAAGCCTTGCCGCAGATGGGGGTTTCCAGCTCCTGTCGGCCAGAAACGGGGCGTGAGCGCAGGCATCCGCAAGGCTTGCTGCTGCGGATCGACGTGGACAAAGCGGCGAAGCACCCACGCGACAGTTTGAGCGGCGGTGTGCAGGCGGGGTGTAATCCCGTTCGGGTGGCGATGGCGCCGGACGGCAATTACCTGTGGGTGAGCGCGCGCGACAGCAACGCGGTCCTGCGTATCCCGGCCAGCAGCCTGACCGCACACGGTCACGTGGACGTGACGAGTTTCAACGTCGGCGGTGGCCCCGTGGGTATCGCGGTTCGTCCGGACGGCAAGCAGGTGTGGATCGCGGTCGCCAACCGGTTCGCGAATACGAAATACAACCCGCAAGGGCGCGAGGTTGTCGGACTGCTCGATACCGCCGGAACCTCGACGGACCAGATTACCGCCGTAAGCGAGCCCGCTTCCGCGTTTCCCCGTGAACTGATATTCCTGCCGGACGCCCGGACATTCGCGGTAGGGCTGTTCGATGCGAAGCGCATCGAGTTCTTCACGACTCCGCCTTGAACGCGCGCTCCAGGAGCACGTGCATCCGCGGTATGATTGACCGGTTGGATTTTCGGTCGCTCCCCATGTCTGCTCTCCGCTACCGGCCGCGCTGGCTGTTGCCCGCCTGCGTCGCCGTCCTGCTTGCGGCCTGCGCGTCGCAACCCAAGTGGCAGCTCGACGACGTGCAGGGCCACCTGCCCGATCTGAAATTCCAGATGACCAACGACCTCGGCCAGCCGGTCACCGCGGCCAATTACCGCGGCAAGGTCGTGCTGCTGTATTTCGGCTACACGCATTGCCCGGACGTGTGTCCGTTGACGCTGGTGCACCTGCACACGGTGCTGCAGAAGATGGGCAAGCAAGCCAACGACGTGCAGGTTCTGTTCGTGACGGTGGATCCGGCGCGCGACACGGTGCCGGTGCTGCACCAATACGTGACCGCATTCGATCCGCGCATCGTGGGCCTGACCGGAACCCAGAACGAGATCGCGCAATTGACCAAGCGTTATCGCGCTTTCTACCAGCGCGAGCCGTCGAAGACGCCGACGGCGGATTACCTGGTCACCCACAGTTCCGCGATCTACATCTTCGACCGCGAAGGGCATGCGCGCCTGCTGGCGACGCCGGGCTCGACCAACGACGAAATCCTGCACGACCTCAAGATCCTGGTGGGGCAATCGTCATGAACGATCGACTGTTCAAACTGCTGCGCGCGATGGCTTGCGCTTGTCTGATCACCGCAAGTGCGGCTGCATTCGCTGCCGCGCCCGCGAAGTCGAGCGTGCACGTCGAACACGCGTGGATCCGCTGGCTGCCCGCCAATTTGCCCGCAGCCGGTTACGCAAAAATCGTGAACGATGGCGACAGTACCGTACGCCTGACCGGCGCCAGCAGCCCCGACTACGGCGAGGTGATGCTGCACCAGTCGCGCCTCGCGGAGGGCGACAGCACGATGGTGATGGTTGCGCACCTCGATATCCTGGCGCACGGGAGCGTCAGCCTGGCACCGGGCGGTTATCACCTGATGCTGTCGCACGCAAAACAGCCGGTCAAACCGGGCGACACGGTGCCGGTCACGCTGCACTTCGCGGATGGCGCCAGCGTGCAAGTGGGTTTCAAGGTGATGCCGGCGAACGCCACGGGCCCGGGCTGAGGCGCTACCCCGGCGGTGCGTGGAAACGCCCGAAGCCATCGTCCTTGGCAGAGAGCTGCGCGGCTGAATTCCGCGCCGCTGCTTCGCGCAACCTGATGGCCTCTCGCGCCTTGCGGTTGCGCGGCAACCGGCCCTTGCTGTCCAGCCGCACCCAGTGCGAAAACGCGATCAGCGCGGCCAGCACGCTCATCATCGATCCCGGTATCCACAGGATCAATCCGCCCAGATGCTGGTCCATGATCGCCGGAATCCCGGCGAAGGCGCGTCCGCACAGGCTGTAGAGCGGATACAGGTCGGTACGCGCCATGCTGATGTAGGCGCCGATCAGGATCTGCGGCAGGATCACCACCAGCGCGACGACCACCCGCACGCCGGGCGACAACCGTGCCGGCGGACGTGGACGGTGGTCGAGGATCAGCCACCAGAACAGCATGCCGTCGGCGGCCATGCTGTAGTTCATCACGTGGTAGAGCCGCCAATCGAGCATCGCGTCGAAGTGCACCGCGGGCCACAGCCACAGGTAGATCAGGCCGACGAACACCACGGCGGCGACGACGGGATTCAGCAATACGTCGAGCGTCCAGCGCACCGGCGCCCAGTGCAGCGCCGGTTTCAGCCAACGGGTGCGCCAGCGCACGGGCAGGCCGCGCCGCATGGTGAGTCCGGGAAACGCCAGCGCAATCAGGAACGGCCCCATGTGGTGCAGGCCCAAATGCTGGATGCGGTGGATGAAGAACTCGTGTTCGGCGTAATAGTCGAGCCGCGTGTGCAGGCCGGTGTAGAGGATCAGCAGACCGGTCCAGAACAGCAGCTGCCGGTACCAGGGCGCGGTCGTCGGCGAACGCCGCACGCCGCGCCAGTACAGCCACACCGCCAGCGCGAACACGATCACCACGGTCGCCGAGGGCTCCCAGGGAACCCACCAGCGAAGGAAATCGAAGACTACATTCACGTCAGCATCCGCCGCGTCGCGCTCAGGCGACCGCCCATCACATCACAATCCGGCCGCGATCGCCAGCTTCGTGACCGTTGTTTCCGGCAGTCAGTTCCCTGATGAAGCCTGGCACCGCGCCCGCCTCCAGGGCCCGTGCGTAGAGAAAACCCTGCAACAGGTCGCAGCCGAATTCGCGCAGCATCTGCACCTGTTCGGCGGTCTCGACGCCTTCCGCCACCACCTGCAGGCCGAGGCTGCGCCCCAGCGCAACGATCGACCGCACGATCGCCCGGTCGCCGGATTCGGTCAGCAGATTGCGCACGAAGGTGCGATCGATCTTGATCTGGCTGACCGTCAGGTTCTTGAGCGACTCGAGATTGGAATAGCCCGTCCCGAAATCGTCGATCGCGACGCGGATCCCGCTGGCGGTGAGGGCTTCCAGCAACGGCAGTCCACCTTTGACGTCCTGCACCAGATGACGCTCGGTGATCTCCAGCATCAGGTCATCATTGGTGACGCCATGCTTGCGCATGTCCGTGGCGAGGATTTCCTGGAAGGCGCCGGCCACGCGCAGTTGCATCCCGGAGACGTTCACGCCGATGTAGAACGGCGGCAGACCGGCGCGTTTCCAGGCCGCCGCCTGCCGGCAGGCTTCGTCGATCACCCACGCACCAATCGGCTCGATCAGGCGCGACTGTTCGGCCAGCCCGATGAAGGTACTTGGCCCGACCACGCCCATGCCGGGCCGGTTCCAGTACAGCAGCGCCTCGAAGCCGCGAATGCGGTCGGCGCGTGCGTCGACGATCGGCTGGTAACGCAGCACGAACTGCGAGCGCACGATCGCGGCGCGCAAGGCCGCCAGCATGTCGCGCCGCCAGGCCACGGCCTCGCCCATCCAGGGGAGGAAGCGCTGCACCGTGTTGCCGCCCTCGGCCTTCGCCCTGAACAGCGCGGTGTCCGCCTCACGAACCAGGTTTTCGGCATCCGGCGCGTCGTCCGGAAAGATGCTGAAACCCGCGCTGGCGGCGACATCGAGCAGGCGTCCCTCGATGTCGATCGGCTGGCAGATGCGGTCCATCAGGCGGTGCAGGATGATTTCCGCGGCATCGGCATCGGTATTCGGCAACAACAGAAGAAACTCGTCGCCACCGAATCTGCACAACACGTCACCTTCCCGGATCGCTTCGCCGAGCCGCTGGGCCACCGCGCAGATCACGTCGTCGCCCACGCTGTGGCCCGCCGTGTCGTTGATTTCCTTGAAGTTGTCGAGGTCGAAGAACGCCACCGCCAGCGGCTGGGCGCTGTGGCGCGCGGCCACCAGCGCCTGCGCGAACTGGCCGCGCATGTGGGTGCGATTGGGCAGGCCTGTCAAGGGATCGAAATAGGCGAGATGGCGGATGCGCGCCTGCGCGTAACGCAGTTCCGCCGTGTCGATGCAGACGTGGATGTGGAAGACGACTTCTCCCGACGCGTCGCGTACCGCCACCACCGAGCTGTCGAGTGCCTTGCCTTCGCCGTTGCGGCGGCGCCACGCGAGTTCGCCGCTCCATTTGTCGGTGTCGCGCAAGGCCTGGTCGCACGCGCGGGTTGCCGTGGACAGGATCTGCATTTCGCGTATCGGCCGGCCGATCAACTCGTCGCGCGCGAAGCCGGTCATGCGGAGGAACGCGCTGTTCACGGAAATAATGCGCTGATTCGCGTCCGTGATCAGGATGCCGTCGCTGGCGGCATCGAAGACGCTGGCCGCGATCTGCAACTGGCGCTCGTCACGCAACCGTTGGGAGATGTCGGTGTACGAGCCCGCCATCCGCAGCGGCGTGCCGTCCCCCGCATATTGCGCCACGCTGCGTGCGAGGATGGTCAGCACCCGTCCGTCGCGGGTGCGCATGCGCATGACCCGCCGCAGCACGCCCTGCCGCCGCTCCTGCAGGTGCTCGCGGAGCGCCGCGCGTGCCTGCTCGACGTCTTCCGGCAAGATGATGCGCCCGAGGTCGTCCGGGCTGCTCAGCTCGGTCTCGGAATAGCCCAGCATCTGATATACGCGCGGCGAGAAGTAGATCTTCTGGCCGCGGATGTCGTAGTCGAAGATCCCGTCGTTGGCGCCTTCCGCGACCAGCATGTAGCGCTCGCGGCTGATCCTCAGGTCGCCCAGGATGCGACGCTGCTTGCGCAGCGTCCACGCCGCGAGCGTGATGCTGATCAGCGATGCAATGATCGCGATCACCAAAAGGATCACGTTCAAGCGCAGCCAACCTCCCGGCCGGGGCCGCGGCCCCGCGAACTTTGTCCACTGCGCGGATGCTGTTCCGCGCTGATTTCAGCTTACCCGATCCGCTCCAACACGTAGCCGCCGACGTGGATCGCCGGCGCCGTCAGCCAGTGGTCGGCCAAAAGGAAGCTGAACAAGGCGATCAGGTACACGATGGAATAACCGAACGCGCTCATCGCGAAGCGCTCGTCCGGCGGCCGCATCAGGCGGATCGCGTAGTACAGGTATGCGATGCCGAGCACCACCGCGCCACCCAGATACAGCAACCCGCTCATGCCGGTGAGGTACGGCAGCAGGCTCACCAGCACCAGAAGGATCGTGTAGAACAGCACGTGCCAGCGCGTGTATTCGACACCATACACCACCGGCAACATCGGGATGCAGGCGCGCCGGTAATCCTCACGCCGGAAGATCGCGAGCGACCAGAAATGCGGCGGCGTCCACGCGAACACGATCAGCACCAGCAGCAATCCATACGCCCAGTCGCTCGACGACTGCATGCCCGTGACCGCGGCCCAGCCGAGCAGCGGCGGGATCGCGCCGGCGAGGCCGCCGATCACGATGTTCTGCGGCGTCGCGCGTTTCAGGAACGCCGTGTAGATCACCGCGTAGCCGATCAGGCCGATGAACGTGAGCAGCGCCGTCAACCAGTTCACCAGGAAACCGAGAATGAGCATCGACGCCACACCGAGAACAATGGCGAACGTCAGCACCTGGCGCGTGGTGAGCGCGCCGGTCACCAGTGGCCGGTGCGCGGTGCGCGCCATGATCCGGTCGATGCGCTGGTCGATCAACTGGTTGAGCGCCGCCGCCGAAGACGACGCCATCCAGATCCCCAGCGTCCCGAACACCAGCGCCCGCCATGGCGGCAGGCCCGGCGCGGCGAGCAGCATCCCGATGATCGCGGTGAACACCAGCATCAGGACGATGCGCGGTTTGGTGGCGGCAAGGTACTGGCCGGCCCGCGACGGAGCGCGGCTGGTCCCTGCGAATTTCTGGCTTGCGACGGTAGACATCCTGGTTATTCTAGGCTGCCCGCGGCGGCTTCGCTCGCCGCGCGGGTTGCGGGCGGGCCGGAGAGGCAAGCCCATCCTGTTCCTGCCCGGAAAGTCAGCTCGGCCGATCGACTATCCGGCGCGGCTGCTGGCATCGCTGTGCGGAAAGTCAGGCCACGGATGGGCGTTCCGATGTGGGTGGCGCGAGGACGGTTCCATCGACCACCCTCGTCGGCGCCGCGGCGATCACGGACGACGGCACAGAGACCGTGCGCGCCAGCAGCGCAACCAGCGCGAACAGCAGGAGCGCGGCGCCGCCGGTGTGCGCATCCGCAAGCCACAGGGGCAATCCCAGCGTGACATTGCCGATGCCCATCGCCACTTGCGCGAACAGCAACACGACCAGCGCCACTGCGTGCCCACGCAGGCCGGCACGGCCGGCCTTGTGCGCAAGCCACAAAACGTAGACGAACACGGCCGCAGCGCCGAAGCGGTGCGCCATCTGGATCGCCGTGCGGGCCGCGGCGTCCAGGATGCCGCCCTGGAAATCAACGCCGATGCCGCGCCACAGGATGAAACCCTGGTGGAAATCCATTGCCGGCCACCATTGGCCAAGGCAGGTCGGGAAGGCCGAGCCGCCGAGCCCGCAAGCCAGCGCCGCGTAATTGGACGAAGTCCAGCCACCCAGGAAAATCTGGCAGGACAGCAACACCACACCCGCGATAACGGCATACATCAACGCCCGCTCGCGCGTGGCGAAGCTCGGTGCCGGCAGTGCACCACTCGCCCCTCGCCCCTCGCCCGTCGCCCCTCCTTCAGCAACCATTTTGGGGCTGAGAGAAATCCGCCACGCCACCCACGCCAGCAGCGCGAAAGTCGCCATGCCGCCCAGCAGGTGCCCCGACACCACGATGGGTTTCAACAGCCACGTGACGGTCCACATCCCAAGCAGAGCCTGGAAGCACACGACGGCCAACGCGAGCACCGCGATGCGCCGCCAACCGGCGCGGCGCCAAAAGATCACCACGGCGAGCAGCAGGGCTTCGCCGAGCGCAGCCACGACACTGGACGCCACGTAATCCTTCGCCATGTACAACGGAATGCCGACGCCGATCAGGACCACCGCCGCGATGACGAGTGCGATTCGCCGCTTGGTTGCAAAGGTCGCGACCAGCGCCTCGACGAGCACCAGCACGCCCAGCGTGCCGGCGAGGAAACGATGGCTCTGTTCGCGCCACGTCTTGTGCATCTCCACCGGGCGATTCGGGAATGCCTTGTCCGCTTTCGCGACCGCGGCCGGCGCCACCGGCCAGGTGATGCGTCCGTAGCAGGTCGGCCAATCGGGGCACGACAGCCCCGCATTCGACAGGCGCACGAACGCGCCGAACACGATCACGCAGAACGCGAGCGCGCACGCAATCCAGGCGAGCGTGCGCAATGGCAAAGGCATCGTCTGCATGGGAACCTCTGATTAACCTATGGCGAAAATGCTTCGGACTGCTCGCCCCCTTGAGTCAAGGGGGCAGAAACGCACGCGCAGCGCGCGTTTACTCGCGCCATCCTTGGCGCTCGCCCTCCGGGCCGGCTGCGCCGTTCGCGCGCGTTCAACGCGCGCAGTCGGAGGTTCTGGAGACATGGCGGTGTGGGCAAGAGAGAGCGTCCATCAAACGAAACCATGGTTCCCCTAGTGCACCACTTTGTTGAGATCTTTGCGGAGGCCTGCCGGATCGAAGCCCGCGGAATAACGCGTCAGCGCTTCGCCGTCCGGCGTGACCAGCACCGCGCTCACCGAATCGCGCGCGTCGGCGCGCAAGCCGTCCAGCGCGTCTGATGTCGTGGTGGCGAGCGTCCACACGCCTTCGAAGCCCTTGGCGGCCGGCCCATCCGGCGGCGCACCGAGGTACAGCAGGCGCAACTTGTCGGCGTGCTGGCCGAGGGTGATCTGCGCGCGGTGCACCAGGTCGAGCTTGCGCAGGCAACGCTCGGCGCAGTCGGGTCCGGGCAGCGCCACAAGCGTCCACACCGCATCGTGGTTGCCGAACGCGAACGGCTTGCCGTCGGCCGTCTGGACGGCGACGTTCGCGAGGTCACGTTCGGGCTGGATTCGTGCGCCATAGCTGCGGCCGTGCGGCACCCAACCTGCCAGCGCCAAGCCCAGCATCACGATCACGGGCACCACGAAGATCGCCACGATCAAACCCGCCTGCAGGCGGCGCCGGTTACGCAAGTCCATCATCGAACCTCAAAACAGTATGTGGAGTCTGTTCGCCCCTTGAGTCAAGGGCGAGTAAACCATTGCGCAGCAATGTTTACTCGCGCCATCCTTGGCGCTCGCCCTTCGGGCCGGCTCCGCCGTTCGCGCGCGTTCCGACGCGCGCAGTTGGGGGTTGTGGAGACATGACAATACGGGCCGAATCCAGTCGCACATGATCAAAGCTGACCCTCGTCGGCCACAGCTGCATCGCGCTTGACGCGATGGAGCACGAAGAACATCACGATCGCGGCGATCGCGAAACTGAACCACTGCAGCGCATATGCGCGGTGGCGCGCCGGGGGCATCACGTTGGCCGTCCAACTCCGGATATAGGCGCTGTGCGGGTCGGGATCCATCAACAATATATGCGGATAGACCCGCGCGTGCAGGTCAGTGGCGATTGCGTGCAAATCGATGAACGTCACCAGCTTGGGCCAGGCCTTCTGCCGCACCAGCGGATTCCCGCCCAGCTTCAGTCCCGGCAGCGGCGGCGGCGCATAAATGCCGGTCAGCGTAACCGGATCCTCCGGAATCGGCGGCAAGTCCGGAAGCCTTGTCGCATCGGGGCCCATCTTGGCAAGGAACCCAAGATTGACCAGCAGGGTGTGCG
>JAJPJT010000068.1 GCA_021324095.1 Gammaproteobacteria bacterium | reverse complement strand
TGTCGCGTTCGGTCCCGCATATCCGGAGCGGTTTGCCGTTTGCATCGCGCTCGACGATGCGACCGCGCGAGATCACCCACGTCCACTCCTCGTCGCGGCCGCGCACCCGGTGCTCCACCTCGAAATGCTCGGTGCGTCCGGCGATGTGTTCGGCCAGCGCGTGATTGAGATTGGCAAGGTCGTCGGGGTGCACCATCGTGGCGCGCCATTCGTCGGCGGCGATGGATTCCTCGTGGTGGCCTCCGGGAGTGCCTTCGGGTCCCAGCCGCAGGATCGTGCCCTGTTCCAGGTTCCAATCCCAGAATTCATCCCCCGATCCCCACAGCGCCTGGCGCAACCGGTTCTCGCGCAGCCGCAGTTGACGGCGGTGCCGTGCCTGCTCCTGGTAATGGCTGCGCCAGCCGAGCAGGGCGATCAGGACCAGCAACACCAACGCGGCTGCATAGACGGCGCGCATCGGGAGTCGCCACCACCATGCAACCGGAATGTCGAAACGCAAAGTGGCGGTGCTTCCGTGAGCGCCGTTGCGCAGGATCGACTGCACCTCCAGCCGGTAATTGCCGGGGGCAAGATCGGGAAAAGCGACGGTATGGTCCGACGTAGGTCCCACCCAGTCGGACTGGCGCGAACCGAGCAAGCGGTAACGGAATCGGTTGTGGGTTGATGCCGCGTAATCGAGCGTGCTGTATGAAACGCCCAGGCTGTGATCGTTGGGTTGCAACGCCAATGCCTGAGAAGACGCGTACGGTACGGGAATCTGGCGTCCCCCGGCAGAGAACCCGGTGAACACCACCGGCGCGTGCGTCGCCGTTGCGTGCAGCCGCTCGGGATCGATGAGATCGAAACCGTGACCGCCAAACAGCAACGTGCCGGTAGCGGTACGCAGGCAGGCGCCTGAATTGTATTCGTTGCCTTGGGTGCCATCGGCAATCCCGAAGCTGCGGACCGTGCCTTTCTTCGGGTCCAGCCGGCCGATACCAAGATTGGTACTGAACCAGATGTGGCCTTTGGCGTCTTCGAGCATGCAGTCGATCGTGCTGTCCGGCAGTCCGTCGCGAAGGCCGTAGCGCTGGAATTGCGCACCGTCGGCATCGATGCTTTCCAGGCGGCTGATGCCGGAAATCGACCCGATCCAGAGTTCGCCTTCGCGGCTGACGAGCAGGCTGACGACGGTATACCCCGCCAGCGAGTGGCTGTCTCCCGGGATTTCGTGGAAAGTGCGGATTTTCCCGGTGGCAGGATCGATCATCGACAGCCCGGTGGTGGTGCCTGCCCAGATGTTGCCGGAGCGGTCCTCGGCAAGCGCGATCACGTCATCGCTGGCCAAGCCATGGGCGCGATCGAAACGCTGCACGGTCCGGCCGGCGTGGTAATGCACCAGTCCGGCGTTGCGGTAGGAGGCCCACAGATCACCATTGCGGGCGCGCAACAGCACGCGGGTTGTGGTCGCAACGGGGTTGCCATCCAGCCGCGCGTACTTCGTCGTCCCGGCCGCAGGATCGAATTGCAGGATGCCGGAGTTGGAAGCCAGCAGCAGTTCGCCGTCGGCTTCCGGCAGAATGCTGTTGATCTGGATTTCCGGCGAAGATGCGGAAGCCTTGGCAGAGCGCCCGTTGCCGTGCCGTGCGTCCTCCGTCTTGATTGCTTTTTCCAATGCGTCGCGGTAGCTGGTGACCTGGCGCGTGGCAGGGTCGTACCGGACCAGGCCAGGGCCGTTCAAGGCGACCCAGAACTGCCCTCCGGGTGCCTCCTGGAAGGCGCGCACGAGCAGATTCGTTCGCGGATCGCCGCTCAGCTCGAGTACCGCGCGGATGGGACCGATATCAGTACGGGTCCATACGACGCCGGAGGTCGCGGTGCCCACCCAGAGCAATCCGGTGCGATCGACGAACATCGTTTCTATCGGCGAATCGGGCAAGCCGCCGCCGATGCCGATCGGGGCCGGTTGAACGCTGGTTGTGGACCCGTCGGGCGCCATCCGGACCAGGCTATGGTCTCCGAGTCCGAGCCAGAGCCTCCCGGCGTGGTCAAGCACGATGGAGACCACGCCCGTGCCTTGCGCCGGCCGCCAGAGGGGCTGGGCCATGCCGTTCTTGCGGTCCACGCTTTCGAGGCCGGCGGTGCCGCCGATCAGCAGGCGGCCGTCTGGCGTGCAGAGCAGGGCATCGACGGCGTGATCCATAGAGGCGAGTACGCGACCGTTCGCGCGGGCGGGGTCCAATGCGATCACGTCATCGCCGTCAAGCCCATAGACTGCGCCGCCGCCGCAGCGTGTCAGTGCGTGCATCGGCGCGTCACTGCCACCGGACGCAGCCCAGACCGGTTTGAGCGACGGATTGTTGCCACTGTCGACCAGCAGGTCCACGCCGCCCGGATATCCGACCAGCAGCTCGCCGCCAGGCAATCGCAGCAAGCTCGTGACCCGCCTTTCCCCGCGCCGTACGGATTCGGGGAGCGGGAGGATCCGGTTGGTCGCCGGGTCGAACAGTGTCAATCCGCCATAGGCGGAACCGACCCATAATCTCCCGCCGCCGGCATCGGCCAGAGCGGTTACGAGCGAGTTGTCCGGCAGGCTGTCGGCCCGGTTCGGGTCATGGGTGTAGCGTGTCAGACCATAACCGTCGTAACGGAACAAGCCGCCCTGTGTCGCGAACCACATGAATCCCTTCTGGTCCTGGAAAATCAATGAGACCGAGTTCTGCGCCAAACCATTGCGGTCATTGAGCTGCTGGAAGTAATAATTGCGCTGGTACGCCTGCCATGTTGCAGGCAAAGACCTTGCGGCCGCCGGTGACCTGGCGAGCGCCATCGGCGCGTGCGCCAGCCCGAAGCCCCAGGCTCCGATGGACGCGAGTGCCAAGCAAAGCCGGAAGCGCGATATGGTCACGGATGTCCTTGTGCAATGCGGCTCATGGTGCGTAGGCGCAGCTCGGTAAGGTCACCGCCGGCTCGATCCAGCCGTGGTATCTAGTCGCATATGCAAGATCGACGCCAAGTTTAACCAAATCGTTACGTTGCGGGTGGCCGGGGCTCGGCGAGCGGTGTGCCCTAGAATGGCTGCGGCAACCGTGACCTCCCGTTTCAATCACGCCATGGCGACGGATACTTACTCGAAATGAGCACGTTGCTCGCGCAGGCCAGACTCGGCGCCATGCCTGCCGATGGTTTGGCCCCGGAATTCCAGGACCCGGGCGATGACGCATCCGAAGTCGGAGGCCTGCAGGCGGAGCATCTTCGGCCGGTACTCGCACTTGGGGCACACCGATGATCACGGCGGAGGAGTTCGCCCGCCGGCGCCGCGAATTGATGCGCA
>JAJPJT010000100.1 GCA_021324095.1 Gammaproteobacteria bacterium | reverse complement strand
GAACGTCCCCATCGTGCACTGGGCGGGCTCCCACCTGTCCCGTACGCGATGGCACAATCACCCCAAACCTCTACTTCTGAGTGACTCGGAAAAACGAGGACGCTTCATGCGGCGCATAATTCATCCAACCGGGCGCTCGCCTACGGCTCGGGCCGCTAAATTCCGGTGGTAGGCGGTACATATTGGAGATCGGAGGGAAGATGGCCAAAGCACAAGCGATTTTGTTTACGGCACTCGTGGCGGCCATCATCTCACCCGTGACTACAGCGGCGCACGACGCCACGCTGAGCAATGTCACCGTGAACTTCATCGCCTTGAAGCGAGATGGCGAGTTCACGATCAAGTGTTCGCCTCGCACGAGAGCTGATGCACTGAATCGCGCGTGGCCGAGCGTGTGCAACCGAGAGGGCCGCGTTGCAATCGATCGCGCCGTTAAGCAAAAGCTCATCGCGCCCATCCAAGGCCCGGCATTTGGCATGGCGTCCACCTTTCCACCTGATTACTCGTCAGACCCTCATGTTTCTAGCATCACGCTAAGCCGCAGCTTTCCACTCATCAGTGCAAAAGCCGGCAATCCAATTTGAATTGAGGCGCCTCAGCTGAAGCTGAACTGGCAGCGGACGCTCGTCGGAAACCTGCGGGTGGCCGCAACGGGCCGCTAGGCGACAAATCCCACAGTTGGAATTCGCCGAGGCCTTTCATTGAACCCTTATGGTTCAAACGCTACCTGTGTTTCGACGTGCCAAGCTCGAGCAGCACGACACCGGTTGCCGGCACCTCGAAGACGCGCTTTGACGTGACAGGCCCGATGTCCTGGCGTCGCCACAGATCGCGTCCCGCAACGGTACCGTGCAGGCCGAGCGCCTCGAAGTCCAGCGTCGCATCCAATGGACGGCCAAGCGTATTGAACAACCCGACCGCCACGGTGCCATCGGCGAGCGGCTTCATCCACAACTGCAGCGGACCCTGCTGCGCGACCCGATGGCCCTGCGTTCCCAGCGGGTCCTGGTCGACCGCAATGACTTCGCGGTTGGTGAGCACATCGCGGGTGATCGCATCCATTTTTGCCAAATCGTTGCCCGCGATGAGCGGCGCGGCGAGCAGCGCCCACAGGCTCATTTCGCTGCGCTCCATGTCCGGCGCGTCCATGCCGCGATTGCCGATCTCCAGCATGTCCGGATCGTTCCAGTGCCCTGGGCCGGCCCAGCGCGCCAGTCCCTGCTCGGAATCGGCGTTGAACCACATGCTCTCGTAATCCGGCCTGATGTCGTCGGTCGTTCGCCAGAGATTCCCGCCCACGCCGGCACCCCACTCCCAGACTTTGCCCCAGCCGTACTCACACAGCGAAAACACGATCGGCCGGCCGGTTGCGACCAATGCGCGATGCATCTGCTCATATGCGGCCTTCATCAACGCCACCTGCTCCGACAGGGAGTGTCCGGCCAATCGCTGGGTGAAGCTGCACAGGTCGTACTTCAGGTAATCCACGCCCCAATTCGCGAACTCGCGTGCATCTTCGGCTTCGTGCCCGGCGCTGCCGGTATGGCCCGCGCAGGTTGTCTTGCCGGGCGACGAATAGATGCCGAATTTCAGGCCTTTGCTGTGCACGTACGCGATGAGCCCGCGCATATCGTGGAAGCTTGCGTTCGGATGCAGCACGCCGTTTGCGTCGCGCTTGCCCTGCCAACCATCGTCGATGATCACGTAGCGGTAGCCCGCTGCAGCCATCCCCGATGCGACCAGCGCGTCGGCGGCCCGCCGCACGTCCGCTGCCGTGACATGGTCGCCGAAATGGTTCCAACTATTCCAGCCCATCGGCGGCGTCTGCGCGAGCGTGTCCTGACCGGCAGCCGCAACGGCGAGCCCGGGCAGCGCCAGCAGGACAAGAAGCAAGACGCCACCAGCGCGTGAAAGGATCATTTGATGGTTCATGCTTGCGGGTCCTCGGATGGCATTACGTAGAGTGCATCGACTTACCAACGCGCGATTGATTCGGCGTGATTTGCAGCATACGCCGGTACGGCAAGGCGGATCGATGAACCACTTCGATCTTTACTGAGCAGGCGCAAGCACGCCGCCATCGCGCAGGCGCTTGCGCAAGGGGTTCAACTTGTCGCCATAACGGTTGGTGCGCGCCGTATTGCGATGCAGTGGTTGGCGAACCTGCGCCGCGCTCGGCGCACTCAGCACGAGGCGGGAGGTTTCGTGCGATGCGAGGCAGGCCGGATCGAACGGCAGCTCGCAAAAATCCAGCAACCGCCGGATCGTCGACTCCGGTTCTTCAATCAGCTTTTCGTACTCGAGTTCGAACACTCGGTCCGGGTACTTGTCGCGCCAGAAGCGCGTCAATCGGATGAAGTCGATACAGTAGTCCGCCATTTCGTCGAGGTCGTACGCGAATCCCGCGTAGCCGCTGAAGCATTGGCGGTAGCAGGCGAAACACGTTTCCACCGGATCGCGCCGGACGATCACGACGCGTGCACCGGGCAGCATCGCCAACGTCGTGCCGACCAGATACCCATTCACGAGATTCTTGTCGGTGAATCTTGGCTTCGTGCGACGCCAACGCGCCGTGCGCGCAAGGTATTCGGTGCCGAGTCGTTGCCAGTCGGCGGGCGTGGCATCGGCTACCCACGATGGGAAAGGCTTGCCCCGCTTGCGCGTTTCGCCGTCCATCACCTGGGGCATCGCCTTGAGCTCGTTGGCACCTTCGACATCGGGATGCGATGCGAGGATCTGCTCGACCAACGAGGCCCCCGAACGCGGCAGGCTGACGATCTGGATCAGCTCCCGCCCGCTGGCACGATCGGGCGATGTCGCCACGTCGTTGCGGAACGTCCGAAGGATCGCGTCCACCCTGTCGTGCTCACCCACGCGATCCCATTTGACCTGTTTTCGCTGCTCTGCGTTGACGTGCCGAAACAGTTCGAAGGCCTGGTCGTATTCGCCCTGATCCTCCAAAGCCTTGGCGAGGGCAAACCCCAGGAGGTTGTGCGCTCGCGCCGGCAGGTCCTTGCGGGCGAAAGCGTGCCGCAACCGGGCAGCATCGCCCGCATCGAACCTGATCGTGTTGAGGTAGGAAAGGCCGAACCACGCGGTAGCGTTGTCGGGATCGCGCTGCAATACGTCACGAAACGCCTTCACCGCAGAATCGATCTGCCCCAGACTGGCCTGCAGCCGCGCCAGCCCGAGCTGCGCCGGCGTGTAGCGCGGATCGACCGCAAGGGCTCGCTGCAGCGCCGAAGCGGATTCAGCAACGAACGCCTGCGCCATCAGCGCTTCGCCCAGGTTGAACCATGCCGGCGCGGACGACGGCGCAAGCTCGCACGCGTGCCGCAGATACAAAAGACCTTCGTCCGTCTCTCCATGTTCCTGCAGCGCCACGCCCAAGGCCATGTTGAGCGCCGGATCATTCGGCGTGGCGGAGAACGCGCGCCGAAAGTAATCCGCAGCCGCCCCATGGTTGCCCAGCATCTGTGCCGCAGCCCCGGCAAGGCGAAGCGCATCAGTGCAATCCGGCGCGAGCGCGAGCACCGACTGCAACGTGCGTAGTGCAGTTGCTGGCTGTGACTGCATTTCCCCGCGTGCGCGCGCCAACAGCCGGACGGCCACGGGGGAAAGCGCCGGACGCATCGCCTTCACCTGCCCTCCGACAGCACGTCTTCGAGGGTCGCGATCCTCACGGTCGATGCGGCGGCGCTGCGTACTTCTTCTTGTCGTACTTCGGTGAATCCACGACATGGACACGCAGCGAAGTCAGGTAATTGCCCAGTGCTTCGAGCGACACCTTGCCCAATCCCCCGTCGTGCTCGGTCGACCAGACCGCGATCGCAATCGTATTCCTGCCGTCCGGATCCAGAATCCCTGCCGGCAGCACGAACAGGTGCTGCGGCCCGAGCGCATTGATGTAGCGTCCGAATTGCCAGCCGTTGATGAAGATCAGCGCGCGGTAATGACGTGAGGGATCGTCGCTGATCCTGAGCGCCACGGGCACGTCCTGATCCTTCGGAAGCTGCAGCTCGAAGGTAGTGCGGTACCAATCGACGCCGGGTTCGGTCACGTGATCGGGCAACGTCACTCCGCGCCAGCCTGCATCTGGATAACCCGGGAGCGACCATCCGAACCGCTCCCCGTAAAGGCCGCCGTTGTTCATAGGGCCGCGCACCGCATCGATGGGATCCTCGCCTCCGCGGTTGCCTTGGAGCTTCCAGCCGATCGCGTCACCGGCACCGACCAGGGCTGCACGAACAAGACCACGCGGCCGCTGGTAAGCCTTGTTCGAATCATCGTTTTCATCGTGCCCCATGTTGGCGACGAGTACCGAGAGCACATTGCCTTTGCCCTTCTTCAACCAGGCTGGATCGAAGTTGAAGTAGGCCCTTTGGGCATCATCGCCGCCCATCTGGCGGACGCTTCTGCCCAGGTAGTGCCCGTTCAACCATGCCGTGAAAACGCCGTGGTCGCCCGTGCCGGCAACGAGGTTGACCCCTGTCTCCGCGCCCGTCGCGATGAAGTGGCCCCGGTACCAGACATCGCCGTGGTGAAATCCGTAATCGTCGGCATCGAGGATCGGAAGTTTTCCATCCCAACCCGGATTGTTCGTGGTTGTGTGGTCAGTCGCCTGCCAACTGCTGTCGTCGAAGCCGGGTTGGATTTCGGGCGCGCCGGCATGGAACTTCCAGGCAAGCTGCGGGAGCGAAACGGGCTCGGGTCCGGGCAGGTTCCCGGCAAGGCTGCCTGACGGAGAGCGACTGACATCGACCGCATGTCCGTTCCATGAAACGCCCGCAATTCCGGCCGGCGCAAAGACTTCGAGCTGTGTGGGTCGATCCGTGTCACCGGTGAGGTCGAGGATTTGGTCGTGTGCGCGGGTGTCAGGCGCGATGCTGGCCGTGCGCACCAGATAGGGCCCGTTCACCAGTACCGGACCACGGTTCGTGTCAAACCTCCAGATATGCCTGACGATCTCGTGGGTGCCGATCAGCAGCATGAGACGGTCGCCGTTTCCGGTGATGCCCACCCGTATCAGGCCGTCGTGCTTGTAGTCGAGGCGCAGCCGTCCGTTCTTCGCATCCCATCGGTACTGCACATGACCTGCGAGCACCCTCACTTCCGGTTGCGTGGCATAGGCGAGCACCGTCTCGCCGTCTTCGCCGTCGCGACCGTACAGCACCGCGATGTCGCGCTGACCGGAGGAGAGCTCGGTCATCAATTCCGAGGTGGAATAGACGAGCGTCTGGTGGCCGAACCGGTAGTTCGCCAACAGCATCCTTGAATCACGCCCATCGATACGGATGCCGGTGCCGGCTTGTTGCGGAACCAGCACGGGGCAGCCCGCCGATTTCGGTGTCGCATCTGCCTGTGCATCCGGATCATGGTCGCGATCGTCAGTGCCTCCGCCGGCGCAGGCGCCGGCAAGATCCAGCCACACGTGCGTCGAATCGCCGGACGTCGAGGTCGCGTCGGCGTGCCGCAGGACGTACACCGCCGTTCCATCGTCCGGATTCGCCCTTCCATCCAGCCGCAACGATGGATTCGTGGGCTGTCTCACCGCCAGCCGTACGGTCTTTCGCAACGGCTCGACTGCCTGCAAGAAGTACCCCAGCAGCTTCTGCTGGTAGTACTTGGGCGTGAGCTGCCGGCTCTCATCGATCGCAGCGCCGTAGTCATATGAGGTGTACACGCCCGGATAGGCCATCCAGCCCCACGTCGTGCCACCGAACGTCATGTAGAAGTTCATCATCGTCGCGCCATCCACAATGGCCGACTCGTAGAACACGCGCTCGAAATCAGGCCCGGTCAGGCGGTAGCAGGCCGCGTAGCCCGGCCCGCCCCACGGATCGAAGGACCCGCCCTGGAACTCCGGGAAATACAGGGGCGTGTCCTTCCGCTCCAGCCGTTCGAGCGTGAAGTCATAGGGCGGATTCCACTTTTCGGGATGCGAACAATCGAAGCGCTGCGGATAGGCGTCGTACCCGGGCAGATCGACGGCACCGGTGCCGCTTGCGAAGGTTCCATCGTGGTTGCCGGTGAACGGCACGGTGATGCCGTCCGTGCGCGCCTTGGCCTCGATGGCGTGCATGTACTGCCGTTCCATGGGCGACGCGTCGTAGAGCTCGTTCTCGATCTGATAAAGAATGACGGTGCCCGTTCCGTTGGTCAGCTGATGCCGCGCAAGGATGCGATCGATGTGCGACAGCCATTGCATGTAGGCCTTCGTGTATTCGGGATTGGTCGAACGCGTCCCACCCTTGATGGTCGTCAGCCAGTCGGGAAGGCCGCCGGCATCCGACTCCGCCTCGATGTAGGGTCCCGGCCTTGCGATGACGTACAGCCCAACCTCCTTGGCAATGTCGAGCAGCCGATCGACATTCCGCACGCCGGAAAAATCGTAGACGACGTTTCGTGGCGAGTGGTAGCCCCAATAGAAATACATCGTCACCGTGTTGAAGCCGGCCGCCTTCATCTTCTGGAGCACGTCTTTCCAGAGGCTCGGGCTGGGAAGCCGCCAGTACTGGAACGAACCGGACCAGATGAAGACGCGCTTGCCGTCGATCTTCAGGGAATACCGATCCCAGGTGACCGAATGCGCCTGTGCATGATCTTTGTGAGCGATACGGGGAGCAGTCTCAGAGCGCGCCTGCGCAACGGCCGGGAGTACGCCCATGAGGAATGCGATGAGAGCGACGAGCGAACACGTGCGCGCGCGGCGTGCCCAATGGACAGGATTTGGGCGTCGCTCAACGTGCGGATGCACGATGCCTTTCCTTCGGGCGGATGCCCCCAGTGACAGATCAGCCGACAAAACAATCCTCCTGGAGCACAGAATCCAGCACGCCAATGAAGAGATCGACATCCTCATTGGTCATGATCAGCGGCGGACGAAGCTTGATGACGTTGTCGTAAGGACCGTCGGTGCCCGCCAGCACGCCGCGTTCGCGCAGCCGGTTGACGAGCCAACCTGCTTGCAAAGTAGCGGGCGCGCGGGTGTCACGATCAAGAACGAGGTCCACCCCGAGGAACAGTCCCATCCCGCGCACGTCGCCGATGAGGGTGTGCGTGCGCTGCAGATCCAGGAGCCGGTCACGCAGGTAGTCGCCAACGCGGCGCGCGTTCGCCTGCAAGTCCTCTTCCCTGAGCACGCCGAGCACGGCGAGGCCCGCCGCGCACGAGACCGGGTTCCCCCCGTAGGTGCTGAAGAACTCCATGCCGTTGTTGAACGATTCCGCGATCTCGCGGGTGGTGACGACCGCAGCCAAGGGAAAACAATTGCCGATGGGTTTCGCGAGCACCACGATGTCCGGAACGACATGCTGTGTCTCGAACCCCCAGAAGGCGCTGCCCAGCCGACCGAAGCCGACCTGGACTTCGTCCGCGATGCACACACCGCCCGCGGCACGCACGTGCTTGTACACCTCTGCCAGGTAGCCGTCGGGAAATACGATCTGGCCGCCCACGCTCGGCATGCTTTCGGCGATGAATGCTGCGACCCGCCGGCCCTCTGATTGCATGTGGTCCAGGATGTCGGCGACGCATTGCGCATAGCGGCTTCCCAGATCGGGTTCGCCGCGGCGAAAGCGCCCGCGATAATCGTCGGCGACCGGCGCCACGTGTACCCAGGGCTTCCGGCCCGTGCCTCCAGGACCGTGGAACTTGTACGGGCTGATGTCCGTGACCGTTCCGGTGTTCCCGTGGTACGCGTTTTCGAGCACCACGACGTCTTCCGCGCGCGTATGCGTGCGCGCCATCCTGATGGCGAGTTCGTTCGCTTCGCTGCCCGAATTGACGAAGAAGCAGACGGCAAGCTCGGGCGGCATGAATGCCGTCAGACGCTCGGCATACTCCAGCACCGTGTCGTGCAAATAGCGCGTGTTGGTGTTGAGCAGCGCAAGCTGACGTGTCACGACCTCGACGATGCGCGGATGACTGTGCCCGACCAGCGGCACGTTGTTGAACACGTCGAGGTAGGGACGACCCGTATCGTCGTAGAGATATTGGCGCCAGCCGCGCACGATCCTGAGCGGCTTTCGGTAGGAAATGCTGAGGCTTCCACCCAGGAGTTCGCGCCTGCGTGACAACGTTTCGGCAAACGACGGCGCCTGCGGAAATCGATCGGCGGGAATGCCGAGGATCAAATTGGGATCCGGCGACAGGTCGCGCCAGACCTCGCGCTCGGCGGCGGGGATCATGCCGGGAAAAGTTGTTGCGTCGTCCAGCACATCCGCCGCCAATTGGAAATGCACGTGCGGATGATCGCCACCCCTCTCTTCGGCGGACGCAATGCGCCCGATGACCGTTCCTTTCTCAACCTTCTGTCCGACCGAAAGTTCAGCGGGCACGAGGTGCCTGTACAACGTGTAGAACTCGACACCTTCTTCGGGCGCATGGAGCACTTCGACTTGCGCGCCAAGGCCATTCGCATTCCCTGCAGCGACGGCATGCACGCGTCCGTCGAGCGGCGCATGCACCGCTGCGCCTGCGTCGAGGAAGATGTCCATTCCAATGTGAACGGTTGCGAGGTCGACCTCGTGCCCCTCGCGTCCGACCGACCTTGTCGAATCAGACACCCATCGCGGCTCGTCGTGACGCCCGATGCCGACAGATGCACCTGCCATTGCCAGTGCTTCGGCAATTTTCCGGCGACGGCCGGCGCCTTCCGAGTGCTTCGGGTCGGCACCCAGTAGAGTGCTGCCAATACCGAGGTCGAGGATTTGCAACGGCTCGCGCCGCAGGTCGAGATCCAAAACTTGCGCGAGCTGGTCACGATGGTTCGTCAGCCACTGCCGGATACGCGCCGCCGCAGGCAACGGCTCCCATCCGCATGCGTGACGGAACACGGCATGCGCAAATCGGGGGTGCACCGATTCCAGGCGCTCCAGCGCAGCCCACGCGGGCGCTTCGGAAATCGTCACATACGGATCGTCCGGCTTGAACCGCTTCCGCAGCGCGGAATTGACGACGCTGACCGCAAGCCGCATGGTGATGAGCGGAAACAGGACGGCCAGTTCCTCATCGCGAAGCGGCAGGGCGCGGTGAAATCCCGCGACGACCGACGCCGCGGCCGCCAGCGGATTGGCCGTTCCGAGCAACGCGTACGTCGCCGCAACCGCGGGTTCGGCGGCGATCAGCCCCTCGTGCATGTCGCCAAAATCGATCAAGCCGATCGAGCGATCGCAGGCGTCTTCCTGCCGGCAGACGAGGACGTTGTAGTCGTTGGCGTCGCCGTGGATGACGCTCTTGCGAAGTTTCGGCAGGCGCGGCGCGACATCCGACCGATAGCGTTCGATCACACGTCCTACCCGCTCCCGGCGCGCTCGATCCGGAATGGCAGCGAGGTGCTCCTCGACCCACATCGCCTGCGTCAAGTCCCATTTCAAGTCACGCGTGGCCGCTGGGTGGCTGAAGTCCTGCAATGCACGATCCATCGCGCCAAGCGTCTCGCCGAGACGCTCCAGCAATTCGCTGGAATGGGGGCGCGCGTCGGCCAGCACCTTGCCCGGGATGAAATCGAGCAGCCAAACCCAATGCTCCCAGCTTCCCGGATGGGCGCGGGTGAACAGTTCACCTTTTGCGGTCGGATGCACCCGGGGAACTGCCAGCGTAGGGGCGTGCCGCGCCAGGTGCTTCAGCGTGTGGCATTGAAGATCAAGAAAGGATTCCTCCCGTGACGGATGCATGACCTTCAACACGAACGCGTTACCCGACGTGTCGGTGACGCGAAAATTCTGGTCGTACTCCGCGGGCCAGCGTTCGGCGCTGACTTCGAGACCATACAGATCGCGCACCAGCCGAACCGCTTCATCCAGCGAGATCGATGGCACCGTTTGCAACTCTTGCATCGAATCACTCTCCCGGCGACGCATCATGCAAGCCTCGGGACCTGGATCAGTGTGCGACCCGCGGGCCTGCACCGGATCCTCTGCGGCCGTGCGGTTGCAGCAACAGCAGGATGTAACTCGCAGCCGACCAACTGAAGTTTCGCGAATTCTGTCCGTTCCCGTTCAGCGGATCATAGTTCTCGTAGATCGGCGCCTGCCCGGTCAATCCTTTGGCGTTCCTCACCAGCCGCAACGCCATGTCGCCGGCCTCGGCATTGAACCCGTACCGCCAAAGTCCCGCCACGCCAAAGTACGCCTGGTCGAGCCAGACGGGGCCACGCCAGTATCCCGTGACCGGCGCGAACCGCGGGTCATCCGCAGCCAACGTCGGGAACGGCATGAACGTATCGAACTTGCGTGGGTCGCGAAGTACCCGCGCCACGGCATTCGCTTGCTCTTGGGTCGCAGCGCCCGTCCACAACGGGATCCAACCCTCCGGGCCAAAAGTCTTCACGAAGCCGTGACCGGGCAGCTCGACGTCAAAGAAGTAGCCGAGCTTCTTGTCGAAGAAGCGCTGCTGGATCTTCGCCTTCATCGCTGCGGCGCGGCTCGACCAGTGTGCCTGCGCATCAGTCTTGCCGAGTTCGCCTGCGATTTGCGCCAACCCCATGGCGTCCTGATAAAGGTACGCGTTCAAATCGACCGCTTCCTGGTTCATCGACCATGCATGCGGGCCATTCTTCAGCATCGTGATGTGGTCGAACCGCGCGGCGTCGTCCATGCCGCTTTCCCACTTGGCGGCGATCTTCGTTCCATCGCTCGAACCGTACTCGGCCAAGCCGTCATGTTCATGATCGCGATCCGCGAACCACCAGCGGTGATAGCGCGCAAGCTTGTCGTACATCTCGGCGAGAAACGCCTTGTCGCCGGTCGCCGCGTAAATCTTGAGGACCGCCCAGGTCGCCAACGGCGGCTTGGTGTCGCGCCAGTTGTCGTCGGCCTTGTTCGGGTAAATCACATCGGGAACCATGCCGTCGGCGGCCTGATAGTCGAACAAGGCGCGCACGTTGTTCTCGGCCAGGCGCGGCGCGAACAGCGCCAGCGCGGCCGCCTGTTTCCAGGAGTCCCACGACCAGAAGCCGTTCTCGAAATCGGGATTGGAATAGGAGGGGACGACACCGGCGTGGTGAAGCCCGCGGTAAGGCGCACGCCAATTGCCGAGCAGGGTTTCCATGGATTTGACGACGACACGGCGCGCCACCTCGTCGGGCAATCCGTCGAGATGGGCCCGCGCAGCGACCTTCAGGTATCCGTTCCAGCGTTCGCGATTGCGCTGCCACGCCGCTGCGAAGTCCACGCGCACCGGCGGTGTTTCGCGGGCATTCGCAATCAAGGTTTGCACGACGTAAACCGTCGCGGTTGATCCGCCATCCAGGTGCAGCGGCTTTTGCAGGGTGATGGTGTAGCCCTGCCCCGAGATCGCGATCTTCCCTGAAGGATGGGTGCGCGTGATCAAGGAGCTCTTGGTGCCCGGAAACCTGCTGACGATGTTCCCGTCCCGCTCCGCAAGCACACTCCCACTATCCGGCATCGTCTGTGCCGAGATGGCCAACCGCACGTCCGTCGCCTTGTTCGCGGCCAGATCGATCCTGACTACGGCCGTCGACGTGTCCGCAAAGAACAGTGTCTCCCGAACGCGCAAACCGGATGCATCGAAAAGCCGCGTCAGATAGCCCGGTGCGGAGTGGCCGACGAATGCGTGCAGGGTGATCGGCTTGCCTTCAACATCGCTCAGCGATAACCGCGCGAACCGCGCGCCCGCCCAACGGCCTTGGCCCAGCGTTCCGACGAATGGACCCACGAACCCGGTCGTGGTGTCTCCGGAACGAGGAAGGCTGTAGCCCTGCCAGGATCCCCCGTCAAAAAGTATGTTGAAGCTTCGGTCCGTCGCCGACCGCGGCGCAGCGTGCATGTCGAGCAGGTCGAGATAGCGCTTGCCCTCGACGGGTCCGGCGCGCCGTGGTGCAGCCTGTCCGAATGCGCACAGCGGCAGCACCAGCAGGATTGCGAGCATCGGCAGACCGCGGCACCCCCGCGAGCGACGGACGCAAGCAGGCCCCACTCGCTTGTCGACTGCCTCCATGGGCGACCCACGTTCTTGCGGTCAGAACTTGTACTTGACCTGGAAATTGACCTCACGACCCTGGATCGACCGCGCCAGGATTACGCCACCGCCGCTCGCGAATCCGAACAGGCGCGCATTGCCCTCGGTGATCCCGAGTTGGTTGGTCACGTTGGTACCCCGCAACATCAACTCCCAGTTCTTGCCGATATCCGCCAAGGCGCCGATCGCGAAATCATGGTAACTGCCGAGCGGTTGCTGGTTGAGCTGGTCACCGAAACGACCGCCGATGTGCTCGAACGTGAACCAGAATTTCATGTGCCCCCATCCGGTCGGCACGACGTACGCCGGCGTCACCCGATACTGGATCCTGGGCTGGCGGTCCAGGACCTTTCCGTCAATGATGCCGCATTGCGTGCTTCCATCCTGGGCCGTATAGGGCACGCAACCTTCGTGGTGGTCGTAATGACCTTCCATGTAGTCCGCAACGACCGTAACGGAAAAGTTCTCGAACGGCTTGATGATCGTCTGGAGGTCCAGGCCCTTCGTGGACGATCCGTAGACCAGATTGATCTGGCCGCCATTCGGCTGGTCGAACACATAGGGAATGCCGTAGAACAGCCTTCGGTAGGCACTCACATCGAGGAAGATCCAGGGTGCCTGATACTTGAAGCCGACCTCCATGTTGTGGATCTTCTCGACCGGTACCGTCGGAAGCGCCACTACATCGTCGAACCCGGGCATGAACACGCCGTCGTTGACGCGCGCGTAGGCACTCATGTTGTTGTTGAACGCGTAAGTCGCGCCGGCCGTCCATGACGGCGCCGACTTGTTGTAGGACGGATGCGTGAAACTGTTGATGAGATATTCCGACGTGTTGTTGTACAAGGTCAGCGGGTTCGCATCGAGGTCGCCCGATGTCTGTCCCTGGAATTCCCCGCCGACGTTCACGTGCTGGACGCGGGCGCCGCCGCTGAGCCACCAGTTGCCGATGTGCCACGTGTCGGTCGCGAACAAGGCTTCCGTCGTTTCGTGCCATCGCTCGAAAAAGGCCATCCAGGATTGGGGATAGTTCGCGAACAGGCCTTGTGAATCGGTCACGGCATACGTCTGGCCACCGCCGGTCAGGTCGACCATGATGGGCGTCGGATTGGACTTCGCCTGCAGCACCTGGTTCCAGCCGTCGTATTCGTAGTGCCGATCGGAAAATGCCGCGAGATACGTGCCGACGGTGAGCGTATGCCGTCAAACAGTTCTTTGCTCACGTGCAGTTCGTCACCGATCGATTTGGGGTGCTTGCGGATGAACTCGGGATTCTGGACCGAGATCATCTCATCCATGCTCGGCGTACCACCCGTCGTATAACGCACTTCCGGCGTGAGCCCGGCCGGAAGGTTGTAGTAGCTCTCCTGGCTCGAGATGAATGCCGACAGCGGCATCGGGTTTTCGCCGGTGCTGTAGTAGGCGATGTTGTTGATGTTGCCCGTCATGGCCTGGAAATTGTTGGACAAGGTCCAGCCATTGCCGAAATCGTAGAAGAAGGTTCCGCCGACGATGCGCAGGTCCCCGCCACGGCCGTTCGCAAGGTTGAGGTCGAGGCCGGGCGGCGTGCAACCATTCGTGAAACAGGGTGCCGTCTGCCAGACCTGGTACTGATCGGCCTTGCTGCCAAAGGTGCCGGTCAGCGGGTCGAAACCGGGCCACGGACTGAACTGACCGGGTGCCGGATTGAAGATCGGTGTGTCCGTGACGAACTGGTTCTTGTCGTTCAAGTAGCGGGCGTAGAACATGATGGAGCCATTGTCCAGGTCGCGCGACAAAGTCATCGTGACCTGGCCGCCTTTGTCGGCAGGGAACTGCGGGTTACGCACGCCATCGGATTTCCGCCAGAACCCACCGACGCTCGCCAGCCATCCGCTGCTGCCCACTGGGAACCCGTAGAAGCCGTCAATCCGTTCGCCCCCTTCCGAGAGGAGGGTGAGGCCTACATCTCCCGAAGGCGTCGGCGTGCCCTGCCGCAACCTGAAGTTCGCGATGAGTCCCGGCTGGCCGTTGCCATACAGGACGGATGGTCCACCCTGCAACAGTTCGACCCGGTAGATCGTGTCATCGAGACGCATCATCGCGTCTTCGAAATAAGACCATCTCGGAAAGAGCGGCATGCCCTCGAGTTCGAAGGTTGCGAATGGCGCGCCGCTGTCCGAAGGGAAGCCGGCGACCTCGATGTTCGCCCCGGTCTGGCCCCCCGAAGACTCCGCAAAAACGCCCGGCGAAATCTTGAGGAGATCGGCGATGCTGACCGGGTTCGCTTCCTTGATCTGTTGCAGGGTCGCCGTGGTGATCGAGAAGCTCGCGTCGACACGCTTGACGCCATTGAAGGTCGGCGCGCCGGTCACGACGATCTCACTCAGCGTCGTCGCAGGCGTGGTGGACGACGTGGCTCCCTTTTTTGCTGCGCTCTTCGGTTTCGAACCGTTGCCGGCGTTCTGGTTCGTCGACGACGTGGCTTGCGCCGCCGCCCCCGCTTTCGCCTGACCGGCCGCCATGACCAGCGCGGAACCGATTGCGACCGCAAGTGCCAATTGGTTGAGCTTGCCAGTGCTGTTCACGACGCCCCTCCCGCGTTAGATGAGCTGGTCTTCGCAGCTCATAGACATTGGTAGGTCGGCCGATTCGACTTGGACAGAATTCATTGCCGCGGACGAATCAGCTTCCCTGTCTTTTTGTTCGTTACTTCGTCCTCGTCGAAAGCTCTGCCGTGTGGTTTCGTCCCGCCCTAGGTCTCGGCCAACACGGAGCACCTGCCTGGATTTTAAAGTAAGTAAATCATACAATATGACAGAACGCAAGCTACCGGTTTCTTCACGGCCAGGTTACTTTTGCGGATTGCACGACGTGCACGCGATAGGCCCACCCGCAACGCAACAACGGCGGGCACCAAAGGTCATCGGCAAAAGCGGCTACGGGCTGGCGACGGTCAACGAAGCCACGTTCCTCTTCGCCGATGCACCGAACGGCGCCGCGGCGGTGACCGGCGCGGCGGCAAAGAATCGTGAGGCGGGGCGAGTTCTGCTTAGGAAGGTGCTGCGCTCAGGGTTGCAGCGCAAGCAAAGGATGTCGCCTTCGGCTCAAGTCAGGCTTCATGGTAACCAACGAAATCCGGGGCCGCCGTCGTTGCGCGGCGTTCGGACGCCACTGCCGATCACCGACCAGGCGAGCGCATGCTCGTCACGATTGGGGCGCAGGTACACACAGGTAAAAAAGAGCCCGTTCCATAATGAACGGACTTTGCTACGAAAACTGCCTGGTTTCTTCTGAGCCCGCAGTACGTCGAGACTTCAGACTGCACGGCTTGGTGCGGAAGAGGGAATCACAAAGCTTGCGCAAGCTTCTGATGCTCGACGAATTCGCCCGCCCGACCGCTCGTCCGTGCCCCCATGCCCCCAGCGTGCGAGCTTGGACGTCGCCGCATCGAACGACGCGAACTCCATCGTGCCGCACCCGGGCACGGGCGGCTAGGAGAGTATAGCCAAATTCGAATAGCCTTGCGTAGACATTCCTATACCCTTCTGAACGAAGCACGCAAAGAACCTATAACGTTACGTCAGTGCTGCGTCGGCGTCGGGCCTTCAACCACCTGCACCAGATGCGCGGGCCGCACATATTTCCTGAATGCGGCTTGCACCTGTCCGGCAGTGAGGCTCAGATAGTACTTGGCAGCGACCACAGGCTCATCCAGCGGTTCGCCATTCTTGCTCCAAGTGAGCAGTGCTCTGGCGATGCTGTTGATACTGGAAACGTCGAGCGGAATCGAGCGAATAAGAGCCTGCTTGGCATTGAGCAGTTCGTTGGCATTGACCGGGCTATCCCGCAGCTCCTTGAGGTTCTCCAAGACGAGCTTGTCCACCGACTTCACCTTGTCCGGATCGCTCCCGTACGACACGTAGAAACTCGAACGGGCGCGATCGATTCTTAGCATGGAGTTGGCACCGTAGGCGTAGCCATGCTTGACGCGGATATCCACCATCAGACGCGAGGCAAACCCATTTCCTCCCAGCACCTCATTACCCAGTTGCAACGCATAGCGATCAGGATCGTGGACGTTCAAATCCAGTTGCTGGCCCATCACCACCGTGTCTTGCGAAGCGTAGGCATTTGGGACCACCGTATAGATGGCTGGATTCAGCGGAACCGGGTTCGGAATCACGTTGGGCCTGGGTCCAATCGCGTTCCACGCACCGAAATTCTTCTCGACAGCAACTTTTGCCTGCGCGGGTGTCACGTTGCCAACTACCACAATCGTGGTCATATCGGGGCGATAAGTTTGTTTGAAGTAGGCTTTGGCGTCCGCGAGGGTCAGTTTGTCGACACTCGCCGGCGTGGCTTGGCGCAAGTCGGGATCACCGGCAGGTAACAGTCCTTCGTCCAATGCGCGAAACAGCTTGTAGCGCGGCGATTGCAGTAGCCCGGACAAGGTGCGAGCGAGCGTTTTTTGCTGCACTCTGAATGCGTTTCCGGGCAGCGCCGGATGCAGTTCGTTTTCGGCCAGCAACTGCATGCCTCGGTCGAAGTGCTCGCTTGGCACCGCGAGATAGAACGTGCTGCCACCGAATTCTGACGCCGCAATCTCGTCGAGCGCCTTGTGGAAAGCAGCCCGGTGCAGCGAGGTGGTGCCGTAATCAAACAATGAGCCAAGCAATCTGCCGACACCTTCCTGACCCTCTGGCTCCTGCAGGTTGTCGTTGTGATCGATTTGACCGACCACCGTGACCGTCTTGCTGACGCTCTCGGGCTGCACGATCAAGGTGATGCCGTTGTTGAGCTTCATCGTTACCGGGTTGAGCGTCCAATGCGGCATCTCCAGCTTATGAAGTTGCTTGGAGGCCCACTCGGGTAACGGTGTATCGAGCTTGGCGTTGCTGGCGAAAGACTCTGTGCCGCCAAAGCCCTGACTGTTGGGCGGGCGCTTGCCGTTCGGGCTCGGGGTCAGCACCACGCTCACGCGACGGTCGGGCATAAGGTATTCACGAGCGACGCGGTCAAAGTCCTGGACACTGACTTGCTCGATTTCTTTAAGCGCTTCCTCCGGGGAGTTCAGGCCCTCCCATGCCAATGCTTGCGACCATGCCGAGGCGAGATTGGATACGCTGTTCTTGTTGAACTCGAATTGTGCGCGCTCCTGACGTTTGGCCGCAGCGACCAGATCGGCTGGCACGCCGTTCTTCAGGATGCCTTGGATGACTCCATCCAGTTCACTTGCGGTCCTTTTGCTGTCGCCGCCTTTGGGGAAACCGGCCAGGATGATGCCGACTCCACCGTGCGCGAAGGGCTGCGTGTCGGCGCTCGCCGATAGCACCTTGCCTTGCGCAGCCAGATCAGAGAGAGGGCTTCGGGCATTGTTGAGCACGTCGAGCAGCACCTGCATCGCGGCGTAGTCCTTCGAGCGCTGGCCCGGCATCCGATAGAAATACGCCACGGTACCCGTAGGGTCGGAAGTGCTCCGCGAAATGGTTTGCGGCTTGAAGGGCTTCAGCTGCAGCGGCGCACGTGCTGGCAACACGCCCGGCTTGATCGGCCCGAAGAACTGCTTGACCTTGGCCAGTGTTGTCGCGGGATCGATATCGCCCGCGATCACCAGGATTGCGTTGTTGGGCATATACCAATGGTTATAAAACTTTTTCAGGACCGCGCTGGTGGTTTTGTCGAAGGTTGGACGTGATCCCAGCGGGGTATGGGCATATCCCGTACCAGCGTAAAGAATCTTTTCTGCCTTCTGGAGCGCAAGGAAGTCCGGGGAAGAGATGTCGCGTGACACTTCCTGTTCTATCGCACCTTTCTCGAGATCCCAACCCTTGGCGGTCAGCTCGGCACCGCGCATCCTGATCGACTCGATATGCAGCAACATATCGGTGTATTGCGCCGGAGCGAGAAAGTAAAACTGGGTTGCGTCGTTCGTGGTGAAGGCGTCGAGCCGAGCGCCCATTTTGCCGGCCATTTCGTCAAGCTGTGCACCGGTCATTCCGTTCGAATCGCGGAACATCATGTGTTCAAGCGCGTGCGCGGTGCCCGGGAATCCCTTCGGCGCCTCGTAGCCGCCTGCGAGGTAGGTGATCTGGGTGGTCACCATGGGCGCCAACGTGTCGCGAATGATTACCACGCGTAAACCGTTCTTGAGCGTGGCGCGCGTAACGTTGCCGCGCTGCTGCGCTGGTGTGGCCACTGTGGATGCTTCGGCGGCCCAGGTTTTACGGAACCCACCAAACGTGAGGCCGATACCCAGCGCGATGCCAAGCGCGAGTTGAGTGTACTTACCGCAATGATTCGTCATCGATGGTTCCTTGTGTCAAGAGCGGCGCGCCGTTAGCTCGGCATGCGCCGTGATCGAATAAGCGACATGGATGTCAGACTCGAAGGAAGGCACTGGCGTCCCACGAGATACATGGGTCCACGCGAGTCGCCACGGTCGTGGAGTCGCGAGGCGCGTCGATCAAAAAACGCTGCCGTGAACCGTCAGCATGAAATTTCGGGGCGCGCCATAGAAACTACAACAGGTGGGAGAACCGATCGTCTGGTAATAAACACGATCGAAAATGTTGTTTAAATTGATTGCCAAACTCCAGTTATTGCTGATGCGATAACCCGCGCGCAAGCCAAATACCGCATAGGTTCCTTGGGTAACGTTATAATTCGTTTCCGGTGCAAGACAGTTGCCACGGATATCGGTGTCGCCACTGCAAACCAAGCCGCTGCTGTAGCTACTGGTCTGCGCGTGCAGCTCGGCCCCCACGCTCCAGCGTCGTCCGTTACCTGGCAACTGGTAATTGGTCCACACTTTGAGCAGCTGCCGTGGTGTTTCAGAATCCAGGGGAACGGGAGTGCTCCCGGGCAAGGCAGCCTCGCGGTTGATATTGAAGGTGTAGCCGATACCCACCGCCCAGTCGGCAGTGAGTCTGCCATCGAGTTGGAGTTCAATGCCGCGGCTGCGGTTGCTGCCGCTGACGTAGCAGCAATTTGGAACCGTTGCGCTGGGCGCCACAAAAAGCGCAAGGCCGGATTGGTTGATCTTGAACAATGCCGCCGAACCGTTGAGCAAACCCCCGTACCATGCACCCTTAACGCCCAGCTCAACATTGACCCCGGTGAGGGTATCTGGCACCAGGCTCCCGTCCGTCTTTCTGAATCCCCCCTCCCCGGGCGCATAGATTCCAGCGTAACTCGCGTACACTGAGTAATGCTTTCCCAGATCGTAAGTGGCCCCCGCAAACGGGTTTACCCTCCCGTTGAAGCGTGAGACGGGATCGACCATATGTTGAACGAAGCTTCCGGCTTGGAAGAAGAATGTCCCTCCCTGCCTATACCGGTTGTCGCGTGCCCCGACAACGAAGCTCAATCCACGGAGCAATGCGCGCAGCCGCAGGGCTGCATACAAGCCGGTTTGCTTCGTCGATACTGAGGTTGCCTCGGTATACACGGGCGAATTCAGGTCGGGCATTGCGAAAAACCTCAAATCGAATACGGAGACAGGCTCTCCGTAAAATGTAACCGGACCTCCATAAGACGTTTCGTTCCGCGAGTAATCAGTACCTACAAGTACATCCTGGCGCCAGCCATCGACGTCGAAGCTTCCGGACAGCTGCGCGTTACCGACGAGGGATGTGTTTGACAGCAACGCACCGCGCACGTCTATGGGAGACGCAAGATTCCCCGTGGCGCGCTGCACCGGGCCGAATAGATCCGCGTATAGCTGGTCGGAATCTTCATGTGTCCTGGTCGTCTGGAACTTGAATTTCCAGCGTCTGCCGAAATCATGAGTAAGCTCCGCAAACGCCTCCGAATTACGGGCGTGCTCATATTCCCATGGCATACCAAAGAACGTTGAACGAGGTAAATGCAGGTCGCCCCCGTCCAGATAACGCGGCAGGCCGATTGTCATTGGGATGTCGTGGCGTTGCATGATGCTTCCGCCGAACGTGATAACTGTCGCCGGCGTCAGCTTATACTCAAGAACTCCGTACACCTTCTTTTCACGTGAGGTGGCTGTTTTATAAAAAAAATTCTGATGATCGTACATAGCCACGACGCGTCCGAGCAATTTGCCATCGAAGCCTAGCGGTCCGGTCGCATCCAGTACTGTGCGATACGTGTCCCATGAACCGATCGATTGATCAAGGCTCAATTCCGGCTGTTCGTGCGGTTGCTTGCGTACGAGATTGATGGTCCCACCCGGGTTCCCTGCTCCCCCGAACAGGGCATCGGCGCCGCGCAGCACTTCGACTTGGGTGTATTCGGACATGTCGGGCAGCGTGTCGTTGGGAAATATGAGATCCATGGCTGCCCCGCCATCGACATGATACGAATTGATCAAAAAGCCGCGCGAGTAAAAGCTGCTGTTCAGCTGGTCACTTTCTTCCACGGAGATTCCAGTCACCTGGTTCATGACGTCTGTCAGGTCGAAGAGGTTTTGGTCGCGGATGCGCTCCGGACCGACAACTGAGACTGATTGGGGAATTTCATGCAGGGGCGTCGAAGTTCGAGTAGCCGTCAATCCCGTGATGTGTCCGATCACCGTGATCGTGTCCAAGGTCCTTAGGTAGCGGCTTGTACCGATCGTCAGGCCTGCTGTTGGCGAAACTGCCACTTCCAGTCCCGTGCCTGCAAGCGCCTGTTGCAGTGCTTGTAAAGGCGTCATCGTCCCGTGAATTGCAGTTACCCTTTTTTGTAGAACATTCCGGACGCCCTCCTCCAGTGTGATTTCGCGGCCGGTTATGTTGCGAATGGCCTCAAGCGTTGCTGCGAGACTTTGTGCACGAAGATCAAAGTTGTATGTCGATGAAGATGCTGAAGTGGCGCCTGTGCGTGGGAGCACGGGCGCATCACCTGATTCGATCAGGAATGTGCCGCGCGGTGTTGTATGCAAGACCAGCCCCGACCCGGCAAGCAGGTGATCAAAGGCCTGGCGAACGGTGTATTGCCCTTTCAATGCCGCAGCGAGGCGGCCCCGTACAATTGCAGGGTCAAAGGTGACGATCACATTCGCCTGACTGCCGACTGCCAGCAGGGCACGGGCAAGTGGCTGCGCAGCCAAGTCAAAGGCGAAAGTTGCTTGGCTGGTCTGGCCGGCTTGCGCAAACACTGGCAGTGGCGCAGCTGCAAGAGCAGCCGCGAGCCCAATGGCAACTGTGCAACGGCTTGCGAACAACATGTGGTTCTCCCCCTTGTGCCCGAAACCCGTCGGCGAAAGACTTCACACATGTAGACGTCTGACCAGTGCGATCCGGACTTTTTCTGATGCAGATTTTTTAAATCGTCGATTCTGCAGTCACGTCAGGCCAAGTGACCGATTTCTTTCCAAGGATGCTGGAACAGTCGTCTCGTCGAGTTGGTAGCGCTTCCCGCGATCGGGTAGACCACAAGGGCCTTAGCGCACGATCACGATGCTGTTGCGGGATCGCACGACTCGGAGGTGTCGCAAGCTGGAAATGGCGTGGGCGAACTTCTCCGGATCACGAATCGGGAAGACGCCTGATACGCGCACTTGTTCCAAGGCAGGGTCCGCAACACGTATTGGCGTACCGCCGTAGCGATTTATCTGGCTGATCGCCTGAGCCAAAGGAACGTCATTGAACACAACCTGTCCCCGCTGCCACGCACTGATCGTCTCCAGCGATGGGTGGTCAAGCGCGGTGTGGCCATCGGCGCGTATCACGAGACGCTCGCCCGGCGAGAGCATTGTCGGCACGGACACAGCTTTGCCGCCGGCAGGAGCATTCCTGCTGACGTCGACCCGCCCTTTGATGAGAGTCACATCAAGATGCTTTGGCGCGCGATATACATCGAAAACCGTACCCAGCGCGCGCACCTGATAGCCGCCGGCCTGCACTACAAACGGTCGTTGCGGGTTCTCGACGTCGTCGAAAACTGCTTCACCACGCTCCAGCCGAACGCTGCGCTCATTCTTTCGGTAGAGCACGCGCAGCCGGGTATCAGCATTGAGGGTGACGCGCGTACCATCGCTCAACGTGACAGATTTAATCTCTCCAAATGAGGTCTGGTAGACCGGGCTGCGTAGCTGAAACCACGCAAAACCTGCAAATACCAGCATGATCGCAATGCTGGCGGCTGCAGTCAGCACGTACCTTCGCGGGTGCCGCGACGATACGGGCGAGTTGGACCGAGCGGCGTTCGAGCGTGCTGCCGCGGGAATAATCTCCCATGTGTCGGCGACACGAGCATACGCACGAGCGTTCGCGTCACTCTCCGCCAGCCAGGCCTTGAAAGCATCCTCCACCGTGGGAGAGCGCATCGGTCCTTGCAATCGTGCCAGCCAAGCCGCCGCTTCCGCAACCGTAATGTCGTCGGCCATATCCAGACGTTCGCTCATTGTTCGTTGCCCATCCATTGGGTCAGAAACGTCAGCCCACGCGCGACCCGTTTCTCAACCGCGGCGACCGAGAGCCCTTCGCGTGCAGCGATTTGAGAGAACGTGAGCCCATCTACCCGCTGCGCCAACAAACACCGTCGCGTCATCGGATTAAGCCGAGCCAAACCCGAATTCGCCCGGCGCAGCCGCTCCTGGATTGCCAATTGCTCCTCCGGCGAAGGTGCTACATCAGCTATCGTTTCCAGATCAAGCTCGCCCGAAACCATGTGCATGCGCGCGCTGCGGCGGGCCTGATCACGGCCGAAGTTCACTGCAGTGGTAACCAGGAAGGCTTCCGATGAGCGCAGTTCCTGCTTTCGAGTGTAGGCCTCCATGCGTGCAAAAGCCTCCTGGACGATATCGTCGACATCTTGCAGCGCCACACCTTGTCGCCGCACGGCCGCGCGTACTTTCCGGATGGCTTGCAGAACATCTCCCATGCACTTACCCCGAAGCCCATCGAATCTGTCCATCAATGTAGACGATTTCAATAGCGTGTTCCGGACATGGCCTGGACGAAGCTTCCGGTTCTTCCGGGGTCCGTGCGAACGCGGCGAATAACCGTTTTTGCCAAGTAGAAATCTGGTCGTTGGGTGCTTGGGGCCGGGCGCAGCATGTGCTCCAAGCTGACCGGCCGCCGATCACCTTCACATTCCTCCGAGGCCTTGGTCGTAGTGCGCGATGACCACGCATCACCCAGCCCGCGGCACGACCCGGTCCCTCTCGGCCAAGACAGTGTCGCGGCGCGTCTGCGTTGGCACAAAAAAAACCGCGCCGGACCCTGTCCGGCGCGGCTGTCTGATGCAGGACCCAAGTTGCTACTACTTCAGTGCCGCCACGGCTTCGCCCACGTCGAAGCTGCCGAGTCCGGTCGCCCAATCCCAACCAGGTTTGGCAATGTACTGTCCGTTGTTGCCTGCGCGGATGTCGTGGAGGGCGCTCGTCGGCAACGCGTATAAATGCGGCGCTGCAAAGCCCAGTTTCGGATTGCCCTGCAGGATCCGCGCCCACGCGCCGACGAAAATCGGCGAGGCCAGGCTGGTGCCGCCCCACTGTTCCAATGCGCCATTGACGACCACGATCGCGCCCGAACTTGGATTGGCCTCGAAGGCGACGTCCGGACCGCGTGCACCTGCGTACTGGCCGTACGTCAATCCGGATTGCCACGATTGCGCCTTCTCGAACGAACTCGGGCTGCCGCCGGCGTCCAGCCACACGTTCTCGCGTGCCCAGGTAGTGCTCGATGCGCGGAGTGTGGTGCCGCTCACCGCGACCACCCAAGGCGAACTCGCCGGATAGCTGGCCGAATCCATTTGGCCGTCCCCACATTCATCTGACCCGTAGTCGCCCGTGGCAGCCGAGAAGGTCTGCCCGTGCGCCGCCCCCAACTGGAACAGCGCGTCGTCCGCCTGCGCCGAACCATCGCCGCCTTGGCCCGAATCTTGGTTGCGTTCGCATTCGCCGAACGACATGTTGACCACCTGCGCCAGAGGCTCACCAGCGGTCGGCGTGACGGTTTGACTGATCGCATTGGTAATCGAGTTGTTGTAGCCGCCGTAGGCGGCATAGAACGTGAGACTCTTGACGCCACCCGACATCGCGATGATGTCCTGGCTGTCGATGTCCCACTCGGTCGTGCCTTGGTCGAAGTTCTTGCAGGTGGGATCAGTCGTGTTGATGACGCCGCTGTCATAGCCGCCGTAATCGATGCAGACCACCTTCGCGTTGACCTTCTTCAGCCCGTTCGTTGCGGTGAAGGTATTCAGGTCCGCCAGCGTCGGCGCCATGCTGCCCCAACCGATGATGCCCACGTTGATGTTGCTCGCCGGCTTGAGGCCCGACGCGTCATAGATCGACGCGAAGTCGAGCGGGTTGTGTCCCTCCACACCGACCGTATCGTTCGGCACTGCGCGCGCCAGCACGTGCGCCTTGTGCACGGTCTGCAGGCCGAGCACGGCCTGCACACTGCCCTGCAGCGCCACGGGAATCTGAATGGTGCTGCTGTTGGCGAAAGCGTTGCGCCCGTCATGGGTGTGTACGGTCACCAGCGAAGTGCGGAATGCCGACTGCACGGTGGCCGCGCTGCCGGTGGCGTTCACCAGCATCCGGTTTGACGAGATCCTGACGTTGCTGAAGCCGGCTTGCTTCAGATAATCCGCAACGGCCTGCGCGGCGGCCGGCGTTGGAAGGTAGTCGGCTGCCAATTGCGCATGGCTCATCGCTGCATGCGGTTGTGAATTGAACGTCCGTAGTTGCGCTTCGTTGCGCAGCTTCAGCACCACCGTGACGCTCACCTGTCGCGTCAGCGGCAGCGCGTTCTGCACCACGTCGCCGCGATTCAGATGGGTGGGCTGGGTCAATGTTGCGAACCTGCCTCCCGACGGAACCGCCGCCGTCGCCAAGCCAGCCGCGCCAATGGCCCCGGCAACTGCCAGCACCAGAAGCCGTTTGTGCAACCCTCGATTTCGTTTTGACATATACCGCCCTCTTGAGTCTGGTTGTGAAATACATCCGAATCGATGCAAATCGTTGCCGCGGCCGAGTTGCGACTCGGCTCCCGTGTTGCCAAACCACACCGCTACCAACTGAAGCCGAAGCCGATACCTCCCGACGTTTCCCCGTTGCCGGAAGACACGCCCGCGGAAATGCTGGCTTTCTGGTTCGAGAACATGTGTTGATAACCGACCGACGCCGCCTGCCGTCCGCCGTAAGTTCCAAGGCCCACGCCCACCCGGTTGTCGCCCGACAGACCCGCGGTGTTGATGGCCATCTGGGTGGCGGCCGCCGACATGGCGCCCAACGTGTCGATGCGTTGGTTCTGTTGCTGGAATTGCACATTCACCTGCTGCTGGAACTGGTTGAACTGATCGGTGGTCACATAACCCGTAAGCGCCTGATCGGTGTATGCGTTGGCCGCGTTCACCGCCTGCGCGGTGACTTGACTTTGTGCGTAGGTATTCGCCGACTGCAACGCCTCCTCGGTCTGGGAGTCGACCACCGTGGTGGGCTGTGCGGCCGCCTGCTGTGTATTGCCGGTGACCACCGCTCTGGTGACGACGTGACTGGTCGGACCCGGACTGCCACTGGCCGCGGCCGTGCCGGTGCCAGAGGTGGACGCGACCGTGCTCATGACTGTGTTTTTGCCATTCACGCGCATCGGCGCCGCTGCCACCGCGGCTGGCGCATTCGCGACGCCGCCAGCCGGCTGCGCTGCTGGCGTGGTGACGGTGGTGGACGTGGCATTGCTGCTCGCCGAACCGGACGAGCCGTTCAACTTCGCCATCTGCTTGTCCAACGCGTCGATTTCGTTCGCGAGGCTCGCGATCGCGTTGTCGGTGGTGCCGGTGGTCGAGTAGTTGTTCTGCAGATATCCGAGCGTCACCGCCGAGTGCGCCGTAGTCGGATCCGCGACGTTGATGATCTCGCGGTAATTGCCGACCGATCCGACCGACACCACGTTCGCGATGCTCGCCATCGAACCCGCGCCGATCGCGACGCTGTTGGTGCCAATCGCCTGCGCACCTGCGCCGAATGCCGACGAGCTGCTGCCGGTCGCAATCGCACCCGCGCCCACCGCGGACGCGGTCGATCCGTTCGCCATCGCGCCCGCGCCGAATGCCGAAGCATTGTTGTTCGTCGCCAAGGCGCCCGCGCCAGTGGCGGTGGCATTGATGCCGCTCGCGACGGCGCCACTGCCGACCGCGGATGCATTGAGCCCACTCGATTGGGCACCCGAGCCGAACGCGACACTGGTGTCGCCCGACGCCGCCGCATTCGGACCGGCCGCCACGGCACCCGTACCCAGCGCCACCGCATCGTCGCTGCCGTCGTTCTTCCCGCTGGTGGCAAAATAGGCCGCTGTGGTCGTGCCGGCTGCAGTGGCCGCATCCAACTGCGCGACGTTCACCGCGTCGGTGTTCTGCGTGCCGGCTGCCACGTTGGTGATCTGGCGTTCCGCGCCCGGCGCACCCACGGACACGCTGTTTGGACGATCCACGATCGATCCCGCGCCCAGCGCGACGCTGTTCGCGAACCCCGCCGTCGCAGCGCCGTTGCCGATTGCAACCGCGGAAGCCGCATCGGCCACCGCGCCGCTGCCGATCGCAATGCTGTAATCGCCCTTCGCCGTCGCACCGTTGCCGACAGCTGAGGACTGCAACCCGCTCGCATAGGCATTGCTGCCCAGCGCCGTCGAGTTGGCTCCCAAGGCATTGGCCGTGTCGCCCAATGCCGTTGCACTCGCGCCCTGCGCCACCGCGAACGGACCTACCGCCGTGCCGTAGTCGCCACTCGCCAGGCTCGCATTGCCCATCGCAATCGCCGATGCCCCTGACGCCACGGCGCCAGTGCCTATCGCATTCGACGAATAACCCGGCGCCTGCGCATTGATTCCAATCGCTGTCGCCTGCTGACCCGATGCACTCGCATACGTTCCGATCGCCGTGCTCGAATACCCCGACGACGATGCCCGGAACCCTGCGGCAATCGACAGCTTGCCCGACGCATACGCATCCGTCCCGAGCGCCGTCGAAATGTACCCGGACGCCCTGGCCCCATACCCCACTGCCGTCGCGGCCGCATTGCTCGCGTAGGCATTCGTACCGATCGCCGTCGAGGCTGGCGCGCCTGCCGCCGCATTCTTGCCAAGAGCGGTGCTGTTATAGCCGCTGGCTCTCGCGGATGCACCCACGGCCGTGCCGTCGTCCCCGCTTGCAAATGCAAGAGTGCCCACCGCCGTACTGTCGTAACCTGTGGCTGTCGCGAACGAACCCAGAGCGGTGCTCTGATAGCCGCTTGCAGTGGCATTCGAGCCCAGCGCCGAGGCGAGCACGTCGCTCGCCACCGCCGTCGTGCCCAGCGCCGTCGTATACAGACTGCTCGCCGTCGCGCCCACGCCCAACGCGATTCCCTTCAATCCCGTCACGCTCGCGCCCGCACCAATCGCGATTCCTTGCGTCGGCAGCGATACGTAACCCGAGTACGGATTGCCAATCCGGTCCGTCGCCGCCACGTTCGCGCCGTTGCCCATCGCAATGCCGCTGGAACTACCCGCATAGGAATTCTTGCCAATCGCAATGCTCTCGTCACCGATCGCGTTGGCCGTATCGCCCAACGCCACTGACGAGTACCCCTGCGCCACAGCCAAGGGACCCAACGCCGTGGCATAAGCACCACTCGCTACCGTCGCCTGACCCACCGCAACGGCCGAATCGCCGGCTGCCGCCGCGTTGCCGCCCACCGCGGTACTGGCGTAGCCCGAGGCGCTTGCATGACCGCCCAAAGCGGTATCGTCGGAGCGCGCTGCTGATGCCTTGTACCCGATTGCCACGCCATTTGGCGCGTAGTGGCCTACGTAAGCGTAGCCGCCGACCGCTACACCGCCGTTTGACCAGACTGCGCTGTCGCCTCCGAGTGCCGTGGAACCTTTGCCTCTGGCTTGTGCGCTGATACCGAGTGAGGCGGCCGAATAGCCGGCATACGCGCCCGTGCCGACTGCCGTGGCATACCTGCGATGCGCGTAGGAGTTGTCACCGACAGCCGTCGAGAAGTCGGCGTCAGCTCTTGAGTTCGAGCCGAGCGCCGTCGTGTACAGGCCGGTGGCGCGCGCGCCTTCCCCAATCGCCGTCGCGTACTTGCCGGTCGCATAGGCATAGCGTCCGATCGCGGTGCCATACTTGCCGCTGGCATAAGCGTGGGTACCGATCGCAATCGAGTTGGGGCTGTTTGCAGACGCATAGCGGCCTACCGCCACACCGTACACACCCGACACGCGTGCATTCTCGCCGACGGCGATCCCTTGTGTAGGCGCCGAGTACCAGGCGCCGTACTTGTTCCTCTTGGCGCCCATCGGCGCGACGTAGGCGCCCTTTCCGATCGCGATGCTGTTCACGCTCCCCGCGTAGGCGTTCTTTCCAATCGCGATGCTCTCGTCGCCAATCGCATTGGCGGTATCACCCAGCGCCACCGACGAATATCCCTGCGCCACCGCGAACGGGCCGACGGCGGTGCCATAGTCGCCGCTCGCGAGGCTTGTATTGCCAAGCGCCACCGATGAATCTCCGGATGCGGTTGCATGACTGCCCAATGCGGTGCTTGCGTAGCCGCGTGCGTTGGCCAAGTATCCGATTGCCGTCTCGTTCTGCGCGTAGTACCCCGTGTACGCACCGACGCCTGCCGCAATCGAATGTGCACCCCTCGCGACAGCACCTGGACCCAACGCCGTGGAGAGGTATCCGTACGCCGAAGCGGCGAATCCGACTGCTGTCGAGCCAACGTTACTGGCCGAAGATGAGTAGCCAATCGCCGTGCTGTAATGTCCCCATGCCATCGAATGCGCACCCAACGTCGTGCTGTCGGGGCCCAAGGCAAACGAGAACGCACCGATCGCCGTCGAGAATCCCTCGTCCGCAAACGCGCTCGCACCTACCGCCGTCGACATGTTCTGGGTCGCGGTAGCCTGCTGGCCAATGGCCGTCGAGCGCGAACCCGATGCATACGCATTTGTGCCGAACGCGTTCGCCAACACACCGGTCGCCTGCGCACCGAAACCCAGCGCGTTATCCGACCTGCCCGTCGCCTGCGCGTTGACGCCAACCGCCGTGCTGTATTGACCGCTCGCCAGACTGTGGGTGCCGAGGGCCGTCGTGTACAGGCTGCTCGCCGTCGCTTCCGCACCGAGTGCGGTACCTTCGACTCCCGTCACGCTCGCATTCGCGCCGATCGCAATCCCCTGCGTTGGCACAGCCGCATAATGCGCGGAATATCCACCCGTACCCGTCGAAGCAACGTAGGAATTCTTGCCAATCGCGATGCTGTTGTCACTCAGCGCATTGGCAGTGTCGCCCAGCGCCACCGACGAGTAGCCCTGCGCCACCGCGAATGGGCCGAGAGCTGTTGCGTAGTCGCCGCTTGCCAGGCTGGTGTTGCCCATCGCGATCGAGGAATCTCCCGAAGCCACTGCGTTCGAGCCGATGGCGTTCGATGCGTAGCCCGTTGCCGCCGCGAAGTAGCCCATCGCGTTGCTGCGCGAACCGCTGCTATAGGAGCGGTAGCCCACCGCCAGCGAGTCGTTGCCGATCGCCACGGAATTTGCGCCCAACGCATTGCTGTCACGGCCCGCGGCAAATGCAAAAGTACCGAGTGCATTCGATCCGTAACCGATCGCATAACTGTTTGCACCAACCGCCGTGGAATAAGCTGCCGCATGGGCGTTCTCACCGAGGGCCGTCGCGCTTCGCCCCGTGGCAAACGCGGAAAAGCCCAATGCGGTGCTCTCCGCAGCTGTCGCAAACGAAAATGCGCCGACCGCCGTAGCTCCGCCATCACCTGCCGTCGAATACTCGCCCAGCGCGGTGGAGACCGATCCGGCCGCCGTCGACCGTGCGCCGATGGCCATGCTGAGATTATTCGACGCGACGGCACGATTGCCCACAGCAGTCGCATATTTGTCGTTCGCGCTGGCGTCATGGCCGATCGCGGTTGTGTACTTTCCAGAGCCCGCGGCACGCGCACCCTGCCCGATCGCGATATTGCCGCCATAAACGCTGCCCGCATAGGAGCCCGCACCGATCGCGATGTCGTTGCCTACGCTGCTGCCTGTTGTCGCGCCACTACCAATGGCAATGTCGTTCTTGCCGATCGCCGCAGCACTGTCGCCCAGTGCAATGGAGCTGGCGCCTCTCGCGTAGGCGTTGCTACCCACAGCCGTGGCGTTGTTCGCAACGGCGTTGGCGTTGACGCCCAGAGCCGTGCCATTCACGCCCGTCACATTCGCTCCGGCGCCGATCGCAATACCTTCCGTTGGAACCGTCTTGTAACCACCGGAATAGTTGCTGCCGACCTGGCCCGTAGCCGCGACGTGCGCGCCCTTTCCGATCGCAATGCCGTCATCGCTGGCACTGTTGGCCTGATCGCCCAAGGCCATTGAGGAGTTGCCCGATGCGACAGCGTCGGTACCCAACGCAACACTGAAGGCGCCCTGCGCCGCCGAGTTCTCGCCGAAAGCCGAGGCATACGCGCCGGACGCCACCGCATCGACGCCGACCGCGGTCGCGCCGTCAGCGTTCGCCAGGGCGCCCTTGCCGCACGCGAGCGAATTCTTGGCCGTCGCCGTCGCGCCGCTGCAGTTGGTCTGGCCATGCGCGGGTGCGGCGATCACCCACGGCGCCATGCCGAACGCCAGTGCCGCCGCCAGCGCGAGCGCGGTGCGGCGCACACCGGTGCGCGAACCTTTGGCTTCACCCGCCGTCCCACCACCACCCTTGACCGTTGCCAGTTCGGATGCCACAACGACCTGACGAAGAGATTTGTTCCAAACCAGGCTGTAAATCTTCTTGTTCATCGTCGGCCTCAGGATTGTCGGGTGATCTTTGGGTTTGGCAGCGCCGCGGGTTCATGCGGGCCGGCGCGGCCGGACAAGCGTGTTGTTTCGAGACGAAGCAGCCCCTGCCACCTGCCCAGAAGGCGGTGAGCTGAAAGTGTGGTTCAGAGTCGGTCAGGACTTGTGTTGCACTCCGCGCGCCGGTTCAAATCCGAACGCTGCGCAACGGAATGCGTGGCGAGTCTGGAAGAGGACGGCGTGCGATCGCAATAGAAAAACCTGACAGATTTGTGCCATGGCAGAAATCATTCAGGCCGCCTGCCCGACCTGATCGGCATGAATGTCATGGAAGCTACGACGATTGCTGCGAGGACATGGCGAACTTCTGCGCGAGGTGCACACCAAGCTGGAAGCGGGTGCGCGCACCCAGCATGCGCATCAGGTCGCCAACGCGGCGATTGAGGGTGGAAGCGGAGATCTGCAGTTCCTGGGTAATCGCCTTGTCGTTGAGTCCTGCCGCCATCAGCGGAATCAGCGCCTCGGTCGACTCCATCCAGTGTTCACCGAATTGAGAACCCGATTCCACCTTACCGTCGGGGACGGCAAACACCGGTGTCGCCTTCTCCCAGACGAACTCGAACAATTGGCACAACGCCTCAACCAGCGCGCCGCGCCTGATCAGCAATGTCGACGCGGTTTCGGGGCTCTGACCATCGAGCGTCATGACCGCCGTGCGTCGATCGACGATCATCATTTTGAACGGCAATGCAGGGACGGTCCGCGCCTGCTCGCCCAGCGCCATATCTTCGAGCAGATTGGCCAACCCATCGGAGGAGTCAAGGAAAGTCTTGTCGGAAATGCTCCTCACTTGACCACCAACGGGCAGCATGTTGCTCGTGCGGGCGGCGGGTACCAGGATTGGCGCTTTCTGGAACAGCAGGATTTCACTGCGGAGCGATTTGTACATCTGATCCAGAACCGCGCCCAGATACGCGCGATTGGTGATCAACTCCAGGATAGGCTGCTCCCCATCCGCGTCCGAAGTGTGGGAAAAAGATTTCATCAGCGCTGGAATCGAGTTCCGTGCCTGTTCCAGGGCGCGCTGGCGTTGCTTGATCAGCGCATCAATCGCCAGTTCGGGATCGACGGCAATGTAGACCTTCGGGGTTTCCGGCATGTACGTCGCCAGGCCCAAAGTCTCGAGGTGCTCCAGCCAATCACCTGCTTCCTGCTCGTCGATCCCGAGATCAACCGCGATTCGGGTCGAGCAGGCCTTGTGGCGCTCAACCAAGGCTCGATAGACGAGTTCCTCGCTGTCACTTATTCCCAATACTTCCAATGGACGCATGGCCATACCGCGATCGTTCGTGGAATCCACGAGACAACTCCTGTCACACGGCCTCCCCGGTGTTTCGATTCCCTCTCGCCGCTTCCCTCAAAGCGACTCAATCGTGGCAGATCGAGTTCGAAACTTGCACGCAGTAACGAGTGCAAGAGCAGGGGCCGCGCTCACTGCACGGTACGCAGGTTCACAGTGCGGCTGGCGCGCTCGCAGCAATCTGGTCGAAAGGCTGCTCACGCCACCCGCTGCCTGAAACATCCGGGCCCCATATCCAACAAGACGTTTTATGAGGCAAATCCGGACAAAGTGCTGATCGACTGCTGCCATGCGGTCGCCGGTGCTGCTGGAGCCATACAAGAAGGCACAGCCGTCGTACCCAGATTCCTCGCCTGTGACCGACAGGGCGAGCGTCGTTTCGCGACGCGGGCGACCGCTGTGGCGATCGGATAGCTGCGTCGATCCTTGCCTTTCAAGTGTCGATTGCAAGCGCAGGCCGGATGTCTGAGGGTCTTCGTGCGGTATCCGCCGCCGCACTCTCGCTGCCTGTCTGCGCGGCCGCAGCTTTTGCGGTCATCCGGCACGCGGGCACATTGTCGCGGCTGAACAGTTCCTGCACCCAGTCGATGAATGCATGGACACGCGCGGACAAATGCTTCTTCTGCGGATAGACGATCCACACCGGCGAACCCGTCGAGATGGTGTCTTCCATGATCACTTGCAATTTGCCGTGGCCGATCGGGCCGGCAGCCAGCCAGTGCGGTACCTGGATGATGCCGAGGCCCGCCATGGCTGCCTGTATCACCGATTCGCCGTCGTTGATCAGGAGGTGCGCATCGATGTCCAGAGCGATGCGACCGTCCGGGGTGTCGAACTGCCACTGGTACGGCCGGCCGTTCGTGGGATAGATGTAGTTGATGCAGCGGTGGCGCTTGAGATCCTCGACGGTGGACGGCGTGCCGTGGCGCGCGAGATACGCAGGCGAGGCGCATAGCACGTTGCTGAAGTAGCCCAGCTTGCGCGCGATCAGGTTGGAGTCCTCCAGCTCGCCCATGCGGATCGCGCAATCGATGCCTTCCTCGATCAGCCCGATATTGCGCTCGCTCATCGACAGTTCCAGCTGAATGTCGGGATAGCGTTCTTCGAAATCGGCGAGGTTCGGAATCAGCCCTGCGCGCCCGATCGACACGTTCATGGCGACCCGCAGCTTGCCGCGCGGTTTGGTGCGCGCGTACGCAAGCGCTTCCACCGCGTCGCCGAGGTCGGCAAGGATGTCCTTGCAGCGCCGATAGAACGATTCCCCGTCGTCGGTAAGATTGAGCGCGCGCGTGCTGCGAAACAGCAGGCGCACGCCGATGCGCTCTTCCAGCCGCGATACCGCGCGGCTGACGCCGGACGGGGTCATGCCCAGTTGCGCCGCGGCGGCCCGGAAACTCTTGGCTTCGACCACACGGACGAAGCTCGTTATCGCTGAAAAGTCTTCCATTGGATCGATTATCCACCGATTCGTGACTGCGAGTCACGACTGGAATGCCTGGCGAAGGGGTTAACTGTACTCGACGGTGTTCTTATTTCGGGCGCTCTTCCGGGATTGCAATCCCGGGCACGACTGTTCAGCAGGGAGCGTGACGATGAAAAAGAGACTGACCCTAATGGGTTTGGTGGTGGCAGCGGTGCTTGCCACCTGGGCCGCCATCGACCATCGCAGCGGCAACGCCCAGATTGCCCCGCCGGGCCCGCCACAGGTGACCGTATCCGAGGTTCTCGAACGTCCGGTGGCCGACAGCGCCGATTTCATCGGCAAGGTGCAGGCAGTCGATGCGGTCAAGGTGCAGCCACGCGTCAGTGGTTATGTGCAGGCGGTGAAGTTCACCGAAGGCGCGCTGGTGCACAAGGGCGAAGTGCTGTTCAAGATCGATCCGCGTCCGTTCCAGGCCCAGGTGGACCGGCTCACCGCGCAGTGCGCACAAGCCCAGTCGCAACTGGAATTGGCTCGCGCCAACGCACGTCGCGCAAAATTGCTGCTCGCCAAGCATGCGATCGCGCAGGAAGACGCCGATAGCCAGATCACCGCCGCGCAAAGTGCCAAGGCGGCGCTGGCGGCGGCCGATGCAGCGCTGGCGGCGGCGCGGCTGAACCTGGAATTCACCGACGTGCGCGCGCCGATCGACGGCCGCGTCAGCAATGCCCGCGTGACGCCCGGCAATCTCGTCACCAGTGCCGACGTGCTCACCACTCTCGTTTCGGTCAACCCGGTTTACGTGTACTTCGATGCGGACGAGCACACCTGGTTGAAATTGGATCACTTGCGCGCAGCGGCGCGTGCCGACGGACGCAGCGCGCGCATGGCCGTGAGCATGGGCTTGGCCGATGAGCAGGGCTACCCGCATGTGGGGCACCTCGACTTCGTCGACAACCAGTTGCACAGCGACTCGGGAACCATGCGCTTGCGCGCGGTGTTCGACAATATCCACGGGCTGCTCACGCCGGGCCTGTATGCGCACGTGCGCCTGCAGGTCGGTCAGCCCAAGCCGCGCATCCTGATCGACGACCGTGCGGTCGGAACCGACCTTGGCAACCAATTCGCGTACGTGGTCGACAAAAGCCACAAGGTGCAATACCGCAGGATCGTGATCGGTGGCCTGTTCCATGGCTTGCGGATCGTCGATGCCGGCCTGAGACCGGGCGACGTGATCGTGGTCAACGGCCTGCAGCGTGTACGTCCCGGCGTAGAGGTGGATCCGCAGTTGGTGGCGATGGGCAACCGGCTGGACGCGCGCGACAAGGCCCTCGTTTATGCCACCAGCGTCCCCCAATCGAACGGCACACGCACAGCCCAAGCTGTCGCCGTCGCTTCGCAGAACTCGCAAGACTGAGTTGATCCCATGAAAAACATTGCCCAATTTTTTGTCGATCGACCGATCATGGCGGCAGTGTTGTCGCTGCTGTTCCTGATTGCCGGTGGCATCGCGGTATTCCAGTTGCCGATCAGCGAATACCCGCAAGTGGTGCCGCCGACCGTGGTGGTGCGTGCGCAGTATCCGGGCGCCAATCCCGAGGTCATCGCCCAGACCGTTGCGACGCCGCTGGAGCAGTCGATCAACGGCGCGCAGGGAATGCTGTATTCGTCCTCGCAGGCCACCAGCGACGGCACCATGACGCTCACCGTCACCTTCGCACTGGGGACCGATCTCGACGAAGCGCAGGTCGAAGTGCAGAACCGCGTGGCGCAGGCGTTGCCGCGCCTGCCAGAAGAGGTCCAGCGGCTCGGCATAACCACGCAGAAAAGTTCGCCCGACCTCACCATGGTGGTGCATCTGGTCTCGCCCGATCACCGCTACGACATGCTGTATCTGTCAAACTACGCGCGCCTGCACGTGCAGGACGTGCTGCGCCGGCTGAACGGCATCGGCGACGTGCAGATTTTCGGTGCCGGCGAATATTCCATGCGGGTATGGCTGGATCCGCAGAAGCTCGCCCAGCGCAACCTCACCGTCGGCGACGTGGTGAATGCCATTCGCGAGCAGAACGTGCAGGTCGCAGCCGGCAAGCTCAACGCGCCGCCCGGTCCGGGCAACTCGGCCTTCCAGCTCAACATCAACACCCGCGGACGGCTGAGCAGTGTCGACGATTTCAAGGACATCATCGTGCGCACCGACCCGGATGGCGGCGTCGTGCACCTGCGCGACGTGGCACGGGTGCAACTCGGCGCCGACCAGTACGCGCTGCGCAGCCTGTTGAATGGCCAGCCGGCCGTGGCGATACCGATTTTCGCGCGGCCCGGCTCCAACGCGATCCAGATTTCCGATGAAGTGCGCGCCACGATGGCGCGACTGAAGCAGCAATTCCCGCAGGGCGTGGACTACCGGATCGTGTATGACCCGACCGTGTTCGTGCGCGATTCCATCCATGCCGTGGTGGAAACGTTGCTGGAAGCGATCGCGCTGGTGGTGCTGGTGGTGATCCTGTTCCTGCAGACCTGGCGCGCCTCGATCATCCCGCTGATTTCGGTGCCGGTGTCGCTGATCGGCACCTTCGCGGTGATGTACCTGATCGGGTTCTCGCTCAACGCACTGTCGCTGTTCGGCATGGTGCTGGCAATCGGCATCGTGGTGGATGACGCGATCGTGGTGGTCGAGAACGTGGAGCGCCACATCGAACTCGGCCAGCCGCCCAGGGAAGCCACGCGCCAGGCGATGCGCGAGGTCACGAGTCCGATCGTGGCGACTGCGCTGGTGCTGTGTGCGGTGTTCATCCCGACCGCCTTCATCAGTGGGCTCACGGGCGAGTTCTATCGCCAGTTCGCGCTGACCATCGCGATCTCGACGGTGATCTCGGCGTTCAATTCGTTGACCCTGAGCCCGGCATTGTCCGCGATTCTGCTGCTGCCGCACGACGCGCCCAAGGATCGCCTGACCCGCGGCATCGATCTTGCTTTTGGTTGGCTGTTCCGCCCGTTCAACCGCCGGTTCCACCGCGGCGCGGATCGCTACGTGGAAGGCACGCGCAGGCTCCAAGGCAAGGGCGGGGCCGCGCTGGTGGTCTACGCCGGGCTGATCGCGCTGACCTGGTTCGGCTTCACGCACGTGCCGACCGGTTTCGTGCCGACCCAGGACAAGCAGTACCTGGTGGCGTTCGCGCAGTTGCCTGATGCAGCTTCGCTGGATCGTACCAGTGACGTGATCAAGCGCATGAGCGCGATTGCATTGAAACAGCCGGGCGTGTTGAACGCGGTCGCCTTCCCCGGCCTCTCGATCAACGGTTTCACGAATGCCTCCAATTCAGGCATCGTGTTCGTGACCCTCAAACCGTTCGAGGAGCGCCGCAGCGCCAGCCTTTCCGCGGGCGCGATCGCGGGTGCCTTGAACCGGAAGTTCGCTTCCATCCAGGACGCTTACATCGCGGTGTTTCCGCCGCCGCCGGTGATGGGCCTCGGTACGATCGGCGGATTCCGGATGCAGATCGAGGATCGAGGTCAACTCGGTTTCAATGAGCTGTACGCGCAGACTCAGAAACTGATCGCGGCCGGCCGCAAGGATCCCGTGCTGGCCGGGTTGTTCTCGAGCTTCCAAGTCAGCGTGCCGCAGGTGGACGTGTACGTGAATCGCGAGCAGGCCAAGGCCGAAGGCGTGGATCTCACCGATGCCTACCAGACCATGCAGGCGTACCTGGGCTCGCTGTACGTCAACGACTTCAACCGCTTCGGACGCACCTATCAGGTAAACGTGTCGGCCGAGCCCAAATTCCGCCACGACCTTGCCGACATCGGTCAGTTGCAGACCCGCAACGCCAAGGGCGACATGGTGCCGCTGGGCTCGTTCGTCACCGTCAAGCGCGGCGCCGGACCCGATCGCGTGATGCACTACAACGGCTACCCGACCGCGGAGATCAACGGTGGTCCTGCGGCCGGCTACAGCTCGGGTCAGGCGCAGGCGGCCATGGTGAAGCTGGCCAGGCAACTGTTGCCAAACGGCATGAGCTTCGAGTGGACCGACCTCACCTATCAGCAGATCCTCGCCGGCAACACGGCGGTGCTGGTGTTCCCGTTGTGCGTGCTGCTGGTGTTCCTGGTGCTGTCCTCGCTGTATGAAAGCTGGTCGCTGCCGCTGGCGGTGATCCTGATCGTACCGATGGTGCTGCTGTCCGCGATCGCCGGCGTGTGGCTGTCGGGCGGCGACAACAACATCTTCACCCAGATCGGACTGATCGTGCTGGTGGGCCTCGCGTGCAAGAACGCGATCCTGATCGTGGAATTTGCGCGCGAACGCCAGCTCGATGGTTTGCCCCGCCACGAGGCGGTATTGGAAGCGGCACGCCTGCGCCTGCGTCCGATTCTGATGACGTCGATCGCCTTCATCATGGGCGTGGTGCCGTTGGTCACCTCGCACGGTGCCGGCGCCGAGATGCGCCATGCGATGGGCGTGGCGGTGTTCTCGGGCATGCTCGGCGTGACGATCTTCGGGCTCGCCTACACACCGCTGTTCTATGTATTGATTCGTGCCTTCGTGGAGCGTCGCGAAGCGCGCAAGCGTGCGCGTGCGGATGCGAAGCCGGCGCTGGAGGGCCATTGAGATGATCGCCTTGATACGAAACGGCGTGCTGGTTGCGGCGCTCGCGCTGACCGGTTGCGTCACCGCCGGGCCGAACTATCACAAACCCGCCACGCCCACGCCGCGCCTGCAGGAACTGGATGCGGCGCGCGAAAGCGCCGCGAAATTCCAGGCCGCGTGGTGGAAGCAGTTCGGCGATCCCGTGCTGGATCAGCTGATCCAGCACGCGGCGGCAAACAACCTCGATCTGCGCATCGCCTTGGCGCACCTCGACGAATCGCGCGCGCTGCTGGGTGGCGCCAAATCGCAGTACCTGCCTGATATCCAAGCCGGGATTTCGTACACACGCAGCCGCGAGCAGACACCCGGCATCAGTGCGCAACGCAACACGGTGACGGCGTATCAGGCCGGTTTCGATGCCAGCTGGGAGATCGACCTGTTCGGCGGCGTGCGCCGTTCGGTGGAGGCCGCGCGCGCCGATTTCGGCGCCAGCAAAGCTGCCCTTGAGGATGTGCAGGTGAGCCTGTTCGCAGAAGTGGCACGCAACTATTTCGAATTGCGCGGCGTGCAGCAGCGGCAGGCCATCGCCCGGCGTGACATCTCCAACCAGCAGGACACGCTGAAGCTGATCCGCACCCGCGCCGAAGTCGGGACCGCCTCGGACCAGGACGTCGCCAGCGCCGAGGCGCGCTTGAGCGCGGTGGAAGCGCAGTTGCCATTGCTGGACATGCAGGCGCACGCGGACGAGTACCGGCTTGCCGTGCTGCTGGGCGAGCGGCCCGGCGCGCTCGATGTCGACGTGTCGCCGAAAACATTCAAGCCGATCGATGCGGTATTGCCGATGGGCGCGGCGGGCGACGTACTGGCGCGCCGTCCGGACGTGCGCATAGCCGAGCGTGAATACGCTGCTGCCGTCGCGCGCATCGGCGTAGCCAAGGCGGACTTCTTCCCGCACATTTCGCTGGGTGGCTTCCTCGGCTTCCTGGCCGGGCGCAGCAACGACTTCGGCGCCCCGTCCACGCGTGCGTGGTCGCTCATGCCCAGCATCACCTGGAATGGGCTCAACGTGAAGCACGTGCGCAGCGAACTGCATGCCGCCGAGGCACGCGCCGACGCGGCGCAGGCGAATTACCAGCGCACCGTACTCGAAGCGATCGAAGACGTCGACAACGCCGTGGTCGGCTACAACCAGCAGCACGTGCGCGTGGACAAACTCATCGCACAGGCGCAACAGAGTCGTCGCGCCGCCGGGCTCGCGCACATCCGCTATCAGGAAGGCGCGACGGGTTTCCTGGAATTGCTGGATGCCGAGCGCGTGCAGCTGGCGGCCGAAGATGCCCTGGCGCAGGGCGAAGCGGCAATCGATATCCGCGCGGTGGCGCTCTACAAGGCGCTGGGCGGCGGCTGGCAGGCTTGCGGCGATGTCCGTTGCAGCAGTATTGCGCGGGCGGGCGACACAAAGATGCAACGCGAGCGTGATCATTGAGCCACACTTGTAAGACATCAGGCATCTGAACCGGCCCTGCTCTTCCGGCGGCTCCGACCTTCGGGGGATTGGAGCATGAACACAGATACGCGGTACTCACCTGAAGTGCAGGAGCGATCGGTGCAGAGGGCGCTGGAGCATCAAGACGAGCACGGTCCCGTGGTGTGCATGTCGAGCCGTTTCGATGAAGTTCCGCTGTACGCGGCAAATTTCGCGACATCGGTGCGGCAACAGAATCGACCGATCGATCGTCGATCGCTACGGAAGTGCACGAGCGCGCACGATGCCGCCAGCTCCACGAACCGTCGCGGCAGATTCAAGACCGGCCCACGCGCCGGCCTGGCACCTTTCGCGAGTAAGTATCTCCCGGCGAAGCCGGGGGATACTTACTCGATCTCCTCCCAATCATCCGGAATCCGGTGCTCCCGTTCGATACGACGCCTTCTGCGCCAGATTGCGGACGGCGCGTGGACCTTGTCGACGGCGCGCTCGGCAGCCTGGACGAACTCGCGCTGGGCATCGCTCCACTGGTCGCTGCGCTGCAACCGGTGGGTGATCATGTTGAGGTTGCGCCCGATCGGCCCGATCTGCCGGATCGCTTCGCGCAACTCGGCAAGTTCATCCTTCGAGAAGCCACTCGCCAACCGTCGCAGATTCGTTCGCTGCGTTGCCAAACGTGCGGATTTCGGGTTCCGGCCATTGAAGACGGAAACCGTGCCCTTGCGCTCTTGCTGGTTTCCGTCCACGTCGGCGACCACCGGGTCGAGCAGGCGATCGGCCTGCGCGCGGATTTGATGCGACGTCCGATAATTCACATGCAGCGTGCGCGCACGTCCGCGGATATCCACACCCTGCGATTTCCAGGAAAACGGCTGCTGGAAGATGAGCTGGCACAAGTCGCCCGCGAAGAACAACGAGTTTGGCCGATCGTCGCCCAGCGCGGCGAGGAACCGCAACTGCGCCACATTGATGTCTTGCGACTCGTCCACCACGGCAAAGTCGTACGGCGGTCGATCGCGCCTGGCCAATTCATCGGCAAGGCGCGTGAACATGCCGGCACGGGTAACCTTGTCCTCGGCTTCCAGCCTGCCAAGCACGTCACCGTAGATCGCCCATAGCTCCTTGCGTCGGCCCTCGGGCAAGCGTGTCCTGCGGCCGAGCCGCTGCACATCGCGATAGGCTTCCCATGACTGCAACTGCCATGCGTCCACGACGCCGTTCCATTCCGAGAGCAAGGACGCCGTGCTGAAACCGTGATCCGGATGCGCTTTCACTGCCGATTCCAGCAATTTGTCGACATCCTGCGCCGTCGCCAGTCGCAGTGAGCCGAACGCCGATTTGTACAGCCTCTCGCCAACGGCATCCATCGAGTACACGTCGATGCGTTCGGCAAGATGTGGTTCGTTACCGACCAAGCGCCGCAACTTCACCTTCAGCGCATTGGCCAACGCATCGGAAACCGTGGTCAACAGCACGCGGCCTTCCAGCTGCGTGCGCGCCAGGTGCACGGCGCGGTGCAGCGCCACGATGGTCTTGCCGGTACCAGCCGACCCGGAAACCCGCGCCGGCCCGCCGTAGTTCCTGTCCACCCATTCGCGTTGCGCCGGATGCAGGAAAATCGTCCACTTGTCCCAGGGTGCGTCCAGTGCGCGTTCCAGCTCTTCGCTGCTTTCGATGGTGCGAAAGCGGCGCTGGGCGTCCGGATGGGCAAAGGGATCGGAACTTACGGCCTGCGCTTCGCGAGCACTGAAACTGACAGCCTCTGGTTTCAACATCCGTGCTACGGTACCAACCGCAAACCCGTACCAGGCATCCCCGCCAGAAGACGTGCTTGCGGGTGCCCACCCGTCGCAAACTCGATCAGCGCCTCGGCCGCTTCGGCAGGAAGATGGTCCGTCAATGCCAGCAGCCCATCTTCGCTGTTGCGCGAACATCCGGCAGCCATTCCGGCGGCACACCCCACGACAGCAAGTCGCCGTCGGCGACGGCTGCGAACAGCGGCGCGCTGGTCAGCCCGCGCGGCTGGTGTTCCACGTATTTCGGAATCGTGATTTCCTCGACGCGCTCGCGGATCTCCACGATCTGCACGGCGCCGGTGTTGGGGTGTATCTCGATCTTGCGGCGCTCCGCCCAGTCGTATGCGTCGTCGTGGTGGCCGACGAAGCAAAGCAGAAAGCTTTGCGTCGTGCGATGCACGATTAGGCGAATATCGAGGCTCACCCGCACCGACCAGAAATTCTTGTCGCGCGCCTTGTCGAGCTTGTGGAAGCTCATGCCCGGATTCGCCGGGTTCACCTGCTGGTCGAATGCCGTGGTCTTGACCGCCTTCTGCTCGTCGCCGGTCAGGCGTGCAAGGCTGTCGGTGAAGGTTTCGGCTATCCGGAAGTCCACGCAAGCCCCCCGTTGAACAGCAGTGGTTCACCGGATGCGCTTACCAGAACCAGCGCGTGTTCCATTTGCTGAGCTTTTCGCAACTTGGGGTCATTCTCGATCCACGGCCAGCGGCGAATGACCGCATGCCGATTTGGCGGTTCATCCGGCACGATTTCAAGGGATGCTTCACGGACATCGCGTGCCTTGAAAATCGCTGCCCCGTACAACCTGCGTCCACTAGCCTCGGCTACCGCTAGACCAATTGAGCGCAGCGATTCGATGGGTTCACGACCGTGTCGGGATGCAGACGTTTCCCGATCCCTGCTGGGGAGAAAGGCAATCGGCTGAACGTGTTGGCTTGTAAAGTGGTTGCTTTGCGTCAGAAATCGTGCGACGTCTTCGTCGTCGGCAACGATTTCAGGCAGCCCGGAGGGTAACTGGGCCATTAGCAACTATCGAACGCAGGGTGGAAACAATCACACCGGGCAATACTGGTGGACGGAAGCGGGCGACCGCGTGTCCCTTATCCGAACCATCCAACCACGCGAACGCGATTCTGTCTGACTCGTCAATGCTTACAGAGAACATCTGAGTCCGAGACGCAAACCACGTCAGCGAAACGGCACCGTCTGGATCGATTCCGACTTCCGGCATCGGCAAGTTGTCTGGTAGCGCGAGCAAAAATTGCTCGGCGTTGACCCGCGCAGGTGCACTGACGGGTTCCTGTTCAGAATCGACGTGCACGGCATCGACGGTTGCAACCAACGTCGAAAGACCCACCATCTTTTTGCCGAACAGCGACTCGGAACCGAGCCGATCCTGCATAACACGGCAGGCTGCGTCGGAAATCTCCCCTGCCTCACGGGAGTACGCGCTACTCGGCCGGGCGTACCCAGCCAACGCTGAATAGCCGAGACACAGGGCGGCGCTCATTGAAAGAGGTTCAAACATGCCTGCTTTAATGTGTTTACGAACACACGATTCTTCAAGCCTCGGAGCGACCGCATGGTAGCCTCAAGCCAACCCCAGTCCGCGGGGTCCGTGCCAACTACCGCTCTGACCGTGACATCGAAGATGATGGGAAGTTTGCTTTCCTGAGGCTGCTCAGCGGTCAGAACCGTGGTCACAAGATAGCCGGTTTCACGCTCCACGGCTGAACTTTGATTGAGGAAGCCGTTGAAGGTCAAGTCGCTACCCTCGGGCAGTCGTGGACCATTCCTGAAATACAGGTCGAGGTCGAGCTGTCCGTCCGGCATTGGAAGCAGGATGCGGTTTATGTATCTCAACTGGACCGCACGAATCTGGATCGGATTTGCGACCGCCCGATACAGGTTCCAAGTCCGTTGAATCTCTGGCAGGTACTCATCGAGACTTGAATATGGGGCAAGTCGATTGAACGAGTAGCCGGTGGTGCGCGCCTGGACCAACTGTTTGCTGTCGTCGTGCAAAAACTGAAAAGCCTGAAGAGCCTGCCGCGCTGACCGACCGACCGGCTCACCCGGTTTCATGGCGAACGAGAACTCTTGAAGCAAGCGCGTCTGGGTCTTCGGATACGTGCCAACGAAAGTCTGTCTGAGCGACTCCTCAATGGACTTCAGGTTGAAGTCCGCCGCAAAGTCACACTCGATGTCGACTACAGCCTCGACGATTGGAGGATTGGCGAAGTGGAGGTCTTGTTCGCTCATGTCGGCAACTTTACCGCACCCGAAACACTTTCATGACCTCGTCGCCGAGGTGGTTGATGACCTTGACGGCGATGCGGCCGGTTTCGGGCTTGGGAAGGGGCGGGATGTGTCGCTATGCAGGGTTTCCCAGGCGTGGGCGTTGATTTCGGCCTTGAGGGTGGTCTTGAGTGATTTCTAGGGGTCATTGGCGCCGAGGAAATAGGCTTGGCGGACGAAGAAGGATTCTTCGTTGTAGTCGGTGTCGATGAACCAGCAGGCGATGCCGTCGGGGCCGTCGCTTTCGACCTTGCCGGTCTGCGGCTTGAACACGTCCACGCCGTTTACCTTCACCTCGATCTGGCCGTCGCCCGCGTCGAGCACGTCGATGTCGGGTTCGCCGAAGATCACGAACAGGTTGCCCTTGCCGGTGTTCTTGAGGTCGTCGGCCATGTGCAGGTCGGCGTTCATGCGCACCTTGAGCACCGGGATGCGGCCGAGTTTCTCGAATTCGGCGGAATGGGCGTCGTAGTCGAAGGCACAGGCGATCAGCACGTCGAAACCGGCGTCGCCGGCTTCGCGCGCGGCTTCCACCAGGTCGGGGCGCGAGACGGTGCCGAACTCGGGGCCGATGAAGATGCCCGAGCGTTTCTCCTGGGTGCCTTCGAGGTAGCGTCCTTCGGCGCATACGAGGTTGCCGGGCCAAGGCACGAGCGAGGTGAAGCTGATGCGGTCGTCCTTGTGCGCCTGCTGCACGCCGGCGGTGCACAGGTTTTCCAAAATCATGGCCGCGAGGTCACGTTCGTCCCCGACCGAATCCTTCACGCCGTCGATCAGCTCGTCGTTCTCGTCCACGCCCAGCACGCGGTGCGGGATCAGGCTCTCCACCGTGAACGGGCCGGCGACGCGCACCTTCTTGTTGTCCTCATACGGTTTATCGTAGAGGTTCTCGAAGTCGGCCTTGGCGGCGATGGAAGCGTCGATTTCCTGCTGGCGCGCGATGCGGAATTTCCAAAACTCGGCGAGCAGCGCTGTGGCATCTTTCGACCAGTCGGCGGGCGGCTCACGCGGTACTTCCCATTCGGCGGTTTCGGCGGGCACCTCGGCGGTGTATTTCTGCTGTTTGCGGTACGCGGCCAGCCAGCCCTTGGGTAGCGCGGCGGTGATGCGCTTGCGCAACGGCGCGAGCTCGGCTTCCAAGTCAACCGAGCTTGCATTAGATGGCGCGAGACACCTAGAAACAAAAAACCCAGCTTATGCTGGGCTCAAGGGCGAATAGAGGTCGCCTGAAACGGAGTGAAACTGAAAGGTGGTGCCGGAAGAGGGAATCGAACCCCCGACCCACGCATTACGAATGCGTTGCTCTACCAACTGAGCTACTCCGGCACGCGGGAATCGGTTAGTTTACGGGCACTCATCCGGACGCGCAACGCAGATCCTGCGACGGCGGGGCACCGCCCCGCATCGCGGGGACTGGCCCAAGGTCTTGTGCGTGCGCACTGCACACGGGATCATTCCGCGCGTGGCAACCACGACCCAGGCCATCTCGAACACGCATCCGATACCCGGGGCGGAGCATATCCGGCGCGAACTGCGCGTGCTCAACATCTACCGGGTATTCCAGGGCGTTGTCTACTCGACGCTGTCGCTGAGCAGCCTGGCCTTCGTATGGATGCCATTGCGCGACCCGGTGGTCGCGCGCGCGACTGCCCTCGTCTATCTGCTGTTCGCGCTGGTGGTGCTGGCCCACGACCTGAGCCGTTCGCGCGCGCTGGTGGCCAGCACCGGCGCCTTCCTGTGTGTGGACGTGTTCGCGGCGTTCCTGGCGGCAGTCACCATTCCCGCCGCGCACACCGGCATCGCGGCAATGCTGGTCATCAACGTGGGCGCGGCCGCGCTGCTGCTGGCGCCGCGCCTGGGCGGCCTGTTCGCGGCGCTCGCCACGATCGCGGTGATCGCGCAGGCCGTGCTCGCCATTCCGGCGGGCGAAACCAGCCCGATGCTGCTCGAAGCCGGGCTGTTCGGGGTCGCCTATTTCGCGACCGCGGCGCTGTGTTATGCCCTCGGCAGCCAGATGCGCGCGAGCGAGGCGCTGGCCGAGCAGCGCGGCAGCGACCTCGCCAACCTCGCGCAGGTGAACGACCTGATCATCCGGCGCATGCGCACGGGCGTGCTGCTGGTGGACGACGCCAATCACATCCATCAAATCAACGAATCGGCGTGGATGCTGGTCGGCAATCCGGGGCTGGAGCAGCGCGACCTCGGCACGGTGGCTCCGGAGCTGTCGCGGCGCCTGTACCACTGGCGTACCACCCACGAACATGATCCGACCGCGGTCTCACTCGCCGACGGCACGCCGGAAATCATTCCGCGCTTCACGCGGCTTTCGTCGCACGATGAATCATACGTGCTGATCTTCCTCGACGACACCTCGCTGGTCTCGCAGCGCGCCGAGCAGCTCACGCTCACCACGCTGGGACGCCTGTCGGCTTCGATCGCACACGAGATCCGCAATCCGCTCGCGGCGATCCGCTACTCCGCGCAACTGCTTGCCGAATCCGAAGGCCTCAACGACGCCGACCAACGCATGGTGGAAATCATCAACAACCACTGCGGGCGCGTGAACGAGATCATCGAGAACATCCTGCAACTGTCGCGGCGCGAACGTTCGCGCCCCGAGTCGCTGGACCTCAACCACTGGGCCACGCGCTTCATCGAGGAATACAAGGAAGCCAACGACGTGGGCCAGGACAGCCTGCGTCCCCTGCTGTACCCGCGCCCGGTCGAAGCGCTGGCCGATTCGCAACACCTGCAGCAGGTGGTCTGGAACCTGGTGCAGAACGCGCTGCGTTACGGACGATTGCCCGACGAACCGGCGCGCGTGATGGTGGTGGCGCGCCTCGCCAGCGACAACGGTCCGCCGTTGCTCGAAGTGATCGACCGCGGCCCCGGCATCCCGCCCAAGGTTGCCGCGCAAATCTTCGAACCCTTCTTCACCACCCACCAGTACGGCACCGGGCTCGGCCTTTACCTCGCCAAGCAAATGTGCGAGGCCAACCAGGCCAACCTCGAATACGTGCCGGTCGCCGGCGGCGGAAGTTGCTTCCGCATCACGCTGACTGCGCCCGCGCGCGTGCCCATGGCTTCGGAAGCGTGACGCAAGGACGATTCGGGCGTGGCAACGCCGCGATCGTCGCGCTAACCTCACGGGTGAGGGGTTTCAACGAGGCGGGGCAACATGACCAAACAGACGGTACTGGTCGTCGACGACGAACGTGACATCCGCGAGCTGCTCAGCATCACGCTGGGCCGGATGGATCTCGACGTCGACACCGCCGCCAGCGTCGGTGACGCCAAGAAGATGCTTGGCGAGGTGCATTACGACCTGTGCTTCACCGACATGCGCCTGCCGGACGGCACGGGCCAGGAACTGATCGAGCTGATCGCGCGCGAACACCCCGAAACCCCGGTCGCGATGATCACGGCCTACGGCAACGTCGAGGCGGCCGTCGATGCGCTGAAGGCCGGCGCCTTCGATTTCGTCAGCAAGCCGGTCGACATCCACATGCTGCGGCGGCTGGTCCAGACCGCGCTGCGCGCCAGCCAGGCGGCCGAGCGTGAGGTCGACGACCAGGTTTCGGCCGGTCGCCTGATCGGCGATTCGCCGGTGATGAGGGACGTCCGCGCGCGCATCGCCAAGCTCGCGCGCAGCCAGGCGCCGATCTACATCTCGGGCGAATCCGGCGTGGGCAAGGAACTGGTGGCGCGTTCCATCCACGAACTCGGGCCGCGCGCGGCTGGCCCGTTCGTGCCGGTCAACTGCGGCGCGATACCGTCCGAACTGATGGAGAGCGAATTCTTCGGCCACAAGAAGGGCTCCTTTACCGGCGCACACGCGGACAAGGAAGGTTTGTTCCAGACCGCCAACGGCGGCACGCTGTTCCTGGACGAGGTCGCGGAACTGCCGCTCCACATGCAGGTGAAGCTGCTGCGCGTGATCCAGGAAAAGGCGGTGCGCCCGATCGGCGGGCGCGGCGAAGTGCCGGTGGACGTGCGCATCCTGTCCGCGACCCACAAGGATCTCGGACGGCTGACCCAGGCCGGGCATTTCCGCCAGGATCTTTATTACCGCATCAACGTGATCGAACTGCGCGTGCCGCCGCTGCGCGAGCGCGACGGCGATGTCGCCGTGCTCGCCAAGTACATTCTCAAGCGTCTGGCGGAACAGGCCGGCAGCCAGGCACCCGCCCTGCAGCCCGCCGCGCTGAAGGTGCTCACGGAATACGATTTTCCCGGCAACGTGCGCGAACTTGAGAACGTGCTGGAACGGGCGATAGCACTCTGCGAAAACGGCTTGATCGAACCGCCGGACCTGATGCTCGAACTGCCCACCGCCCAGGAAACGGATGACGCGGACCTGGATGACGACGACGGGAACGAGGAGGAATACGCCGAGGCCGAAGAAATCACGTCCGGCGCAAGCGGCGCCGTGGGCCTCGACGATTACATTTCCAATATCGAACGCGAAGCCATCATCAAGGTGTTGAAGGAAACCCGCTACAACAAGACGGCCGCGGCGAAGAAGCTCGGCATAACATTCCGTGCGCTGCGGTACAAGTTGAAGAAGCTCGGGATCGATTGACACCTGAACCCCTCCCTCCGGGAGAGGTTTTTGATTACGGGTACGCCGTCATCGAATACGGCTGGTCCTGTGGCTGCGTGGCCCACGTCTTGTTCGGCTCGGCCTGCATCGTGAAATGCAGCGTGCCGCCGTTCGTGATTTCCGCGTAGGTCAGGTAATCGCGTGCCAGCGGCTTGCCGTTCAAGGCGACCAATCCGACGTACGGGTGGTCCTTGCCCAAGCCGTCGACCGTGATGGTGAAGGTCTTGCCATTGGGCAGATGCAGCACCGCGCGGCGCACGAACGGACGGCCGATCACGTACTGGTTGCTGGCCGGCGCAACCGGATAGAAACCCAGCGCGGTGAAGATGTACCACGCGGACATCTGTCCGAGATCGTCGTTGCCGGCAAGGCCGGTCGGCGTGGGCGCGTACTGGGTGCGCATGATCTCGGCCAACCGCTCCTGCGTCTTCCAGGCCGCGCCCGCGTAATCGTAAAGATAGGCAATGTGGTGGCTGGGTTCGTTGCCGTGCGCGTACCACCCGATGAGCCCGGTCACGTCCTCGAGTCCGGCAAACGCGTTGGGGCTGATCCTGGCGTCGAACACCTCGTCCAGTTTCTTCACCAGGCCCGCATCGCCGCCGAGTTCATGGATCAAACCGCCGATGTCCTGCGGTTCGTACCACGAGTACTGCCAGGAATTGCCTTCGGTGAAACCGCTGCCCACGCCCGCCTTCGCCGGACTGAACGGCTCGCGAAATTGTCGGTTCGCGAGGCGCGGTTGCGCGAAGCCCGTCTTCGGGTTGAACACGTTGCGCCAGTTTTCCGCGCGCTTGAAGAATTTCGCCGCGATGTCCTTGCGGCCCATCGCCTCGGCCATGCGCGCGAGGCTCCAGTCGTCGAATGCGTATTCCAGCGTCTTGGAAACAGATTCGTCCTCGTGGTCCTGCGGCACGTATCCGATCTTCATGTAATCGCCGAGATCGCCGTAGGGCGCGTAGGTCGCGCTCGCCACCATCGCCTTCAGCGCGGTGTCGGCATCGAAACCGCGGAACCCCTGCATGTAAAAGTTGGCGATCACCGGCACCGCGTGGTAGCCGATCATGCACCACGTTTCCAACCCCTGATAGGCCCAAACGGGCAGGATGCCGAACGGACTGGCCTGCTGAGCGGCAACCAATGAGTTGACGAAATCATCGATGCGCTGCGGCGGCTGGATGAACGCCAGCAGCGGCATCTCCGCGCGATAGACGTCCCACAGCGACCAGCTGGAATAGAAGGTGAAGTCCTTCGCCGTGTGCACCGCGTGGTCGGGCCCGCGGTATTCGCCGTTCACGTCCATCGAAAGATTCGGCGCAATGAGGGCGTGGTACAGCGAGGTGTAGAAACTCTTCTGGATATCCGGTGGCGCCTCGACGTCGATCGCCGACAGCGCTTTCGCCCACGCGGCACTCGCTTCCGCGCGACGCGCGTCGAAATCCCAGCCTTGGCCATCGGTCTCGAGGTTGGCGATCGCGTTCGCGGCGCTCACCGTGGAAATCGCCACTTTCACCAGCAGCGGTTTCGTGAGCTTGCCGAATTCGAAGGCGCCTTCGATTTGCTTGCCGCCGATCGCATCGACGCCGGTCGGATCGGGCGCCGGTCCCTTGAAGCCCTTGTAAACGATATTCGTCTCGCGGTTGACCAGTTCGTGCCGCGTCATCGGCTGCGAGAAACGGATCGCGAACCACAGTTGCCTTCCCGGCGCCCAGCCACGCGTTTCGCGGTAGCCGGTGACGGTGCCGTCGGCGCGCACGCGCAGCCGCGCCCACAACACCTTGCCCGGATAGTCGTAGATGCTGGGGCGCAGGTCGAGCAACACGTGCGCGTCCTGTCCTTGCGGAAACGTGTAGCGGTGCCAGCCGACGCGTCGGCCCGCCGTCAATTCCACGCGCACGCCACTGGTCGCCAGCGTCACCGCGTAATAACCGGGCTGGGCGACCTCGGTCCTGTGGCTGAAGTCGGAGCGGTAGCCCGAGCCCGGCTTGTCGGGATCACCCGGATCCCATTGCACTTTCCCGACGCCCGGCATCAGCAGCACGTCGCCGAGATCGGAATGCCCGCTGCCGGAGAAATGCGTCTCGGAAAACCCGAGAATGCTGTGGTCGCCGTATTGATAGCCCGCCGCCCACGCATACGCGTGCTTGAAATCCGGCATCGCGGTGTCAGGGCTCAGCTGGATCATCCCGAACGGCACCGTGGCACCGGGAAATGTATGTCCGGCACCACCGGTGCCGATCATCGGGTCGACGTCGGCCAGGTGGCTGGTGGCCGCGGCAGCCGGAAAGGCAATCAGTGATGCCAGCAGCACCCCTGCGGAAAGGATCGGCGACACGCGGATTCTGGGCATGCTTGGCGTCTCGGCAGCGGAGGGTGGCAACGCATCGAAGCGCGCCAGGCGGCGATCCTATCGCAGTCGCACCGGATCGGCCCGTGCCGATCGCCACGGTACCCCTTTTTGTCGAGTGCAGGCGCTCGTCACGCGCACATCGAAGCGGCTGTTGTTGAAAGTCAGGCCACGGAAGGCCGTTCTGGTGTCCGTAGACGTTGATTCTCCGGATTCGGAGGGATCTTCAACAACGCTGCGATCATGGATGATCGCACTCAGCTTCGCGGAAAATCAGGCCACGGAAGGCCGTTCTGGTGCCCGCAGACGTTGATTCTCCGGATCCGGAGGGATCTTCAACAACGCTGCGATCATGGACGATCGCACCCAGCTTCGCGGAAAGTCAGGCCACGGAAGGCCTTGTGGTGCCCGTAGACGTTGATTCTCCGGATTCGGAGGGATCTTCAACAACGCTGCGATCATGGACGATCGCACTCAGCTTCGCGGAAAGTCAGGCCACGGAAGGCCGTTCTGGTGCCCGCGGGCTTTGATTCTCCAGTTCTGGAGGCATCTCCAGCAACGCTGCGATCATGGACGATCGCACTCAAAACGGTATGTCGTCGTCTTCGAACGCACCATGGTCCGGCGGTGGCGGCGCGGACGGACGCGATCCACCGCCCGACGGCGCGCCGGCACTGGGGCGGCTCTGCGGTGCGCGCTGGCGGTAGCCGCCTTCGCCGCGGGTCTCGTTGTCGCCGGGACCGCCCAGCATCTGCATGTTGTTGGCGATGATGTCGGTGCTCCAGCGCTCGACGCCTTCCTTGTCGGTGTATTTGCTGCTGCGGATCGACCCTTCGATGTAAACCTGCCGGCCTTTCTTCAGGTACTCGCCCGCGATTTCCGCGAGCTTCCCCCAGAACTTCACCCGGTGCCACTCGGTGCGTTCCTGCATCTCGCCTGTCTGCTTGTCCTTCCAGCTCTCCGACGTGGCAAGGCTGATGGTGCACATCGCGGTGCCGGAGGCGCTGTAGCGCGTGTCGGGGTCCGCGCCCAGATTGCCGATCAGGATGACCTTGTTGACGCCACGTGCCATGGTTGCGAATCCTCGAATGGGAACAACGAAACTTGAGGATGCTACCAGCACACCGGCCTGTATGCCGGCGCAATTCCCGGCGCGGCGTAGGCCGATGCCGGCGCTTTGCTGCGACGCACTATAATCAGTGGTTCGTCGCGCTTGGATGCCCATGAACCGCCCCCACCCCGCCGCGCAGGCCGAGCCCAGCAACGCGTTCGTCGTGGCGCGCGACCTCGCCGCAGCGGACATGCGGCAGGTGGACGGGATGATCCGCCAGCGGCTCCATTCCGAAGTGGTGCTGATCAACGCGATCGCCGAACACATCGTGGGCGGCGGCGGCAAGCGGTTGCGCCCGACCCTGCACGTGCTGGCGGCGCACGCGGCCGGCTACACGGGCGACGCCCACATCGAACTGGCCGCGGTGATCGAATTCATCCACACCGCGACACTGTTGCACGACGACGTGGTGGATGGTTCGGACCTGCGGCGCGGCCGCAAGACCGCCAATGCCGCATGGGGAAATGCCGCCAGCGTGCTGGTCGGCGATTTCCTGTATTCGCGCGCGTTCCAGATGATGGTGGAACTGGACCGCATGTCCGTGATGCGAATCCTCGCCGACACCACCAATTCCATCGCCGAAGGCGAGGTGTTGCAGTTGCTGAACATCGGCAAGGCGGAAACGACCGAAGCCGCCTACATGCGTGTGATAGAGCGCAAGACCGCGGTGCTGTTCGCGGCCGCGACCCAATTGGGCGGTGTACTCGCCGGCCTGCCGGAAGCGCAATGCCTGGCGTTGCGCCGCTACGGCATGGAACTGGGTTCGGCGTTCCAGATCGCCGACGACCTGCTCGATTACGTCTCGGATTCGGACACGCTGGGCAAGAACATCGGCGACGATCTGGCCGAAGGCAAACCCACGCTGCCGCTGATCTACGCGATCGAACGCTCGACGCCGATGCAGGCGGAACTGCTGCGCAACGCGATCACCAGCAAGCGCCTCGCGGCGCTGGACGTGATCATCGCCGCGATCCGCGATTCCGGTGCGCTGGAGCGCACCCGCATGCGCGCGCAGGCGCATGCCGAAGCGGCACACGCCGCGCTCGAAGCACTGCCGGCGTCGGAATACCGCGACGCGCTGGCGGGGCTGGCGGATTACGCGGTCAACCGCACGAGTTGAAGGGACGCTTTCCGCATCCCTTCAACTCGTGCGGCGCGCCTTACCTCCACAACCCCCGTTCGGCCATTGTCCCCAATGGCCGAACCGCCCCCTTGACTCAAGGGGCGAAAAACAAAGCTGCTCTGGGCTTATCCCTTGAACGCCTCGTCCAGCCAGGCGTGCATCAGCGCGAACGCGCGCTTGGCGACCGGCGGATCATAGACGCAGCCCGGCGGTGAATGCGCCCACGGCTCGGCGAAGCAGTGCACGGCGCCGCCGAACACCACAAACTGCCACGGCGCGGGATCCTGCTGCATGTCCTTCATGAAGGCCGGCGCATCGGGCATGGTGCCGCGATCGTCGCCGCCGTTCATCGCCAGCACCCGCGCCTTGATGTGTTTCGCCAGCGCCGGATCGTCGGTCGAAAGTCCGCCGTGGAAGCTCACCACCGCGGCCACGTCGGTACCGGTGCGCGCAAGATCCAGCACCGAGGTGCCGCCGAAGCAGAATCCGATCGCGGCCAGTTTCGCGGAATCGATCGGCGCCGCGTGTTTCGCCGCCAGCGCTTTCAAGTGATCGAAAGCCGCCACGACACGCTTGCGCAGCATCGGCCGGTCGGCCATCAGCGGCTTCATCGCGGCCTGCGCTTCCGTACTGTTCCTGGGACGTACGTGCTTGCCGTACATGTCGCCCATGAAGATCACGTAATCGTGGCCGGCGATCCGTTTCGCAAAATCGATGTTGGCCGGATTGATGCCGGTCCAGTCCGGAATCATCAGCACGCCGGGCCGCGGCGTCTTCACGGCGTCGTCCCAGACCAGCACGCCCTGCATCGCTTTGCCGTCCACGCTGTAATCGATCGTTTCGGTCCGCATCGCGGCGTGGGCCATCGATGCGAAACCGAACACCAGCAACAATGCGAAAAGTGTCTTGCGCATGATCGTCTCCTGAGAAATGCCGGGACTCGGGACTCGGGACTCGGGACTCGGGACTCGGGACTCGGGACTCGG
>JAJPJT010000080.1 GCA_021324095.1 Gammaproteobacteria bacterium | reverse complement strand
GCCTTTCGCGCGTCAAGACCAAGATCCGCGACGCCGGAATCGCATTCGAGATCCCGCGCGGCGCCGACTTGCCGGAGCGCCTCGACGCGGTGCTGGAAGCGATCTACGCCGCCTACGGGAGCGGCTGGGACGATATCGCCGGTGCCGATCCGCGCCGCAAGGGTTTGTCGGTGGAAGCGCTGGAACTCGGCGCGCTGCTGGTGCGTTTGTTGCCCGGCGAACCTGAAGCGCTCGGCCTGTCGGCGCTGATGCTGTATTGCGAATCGCGGCGCGCGGCGCGACGCGGTCCGGCTGGCGAATACGTCCCGCTTTCCGAACAGGACACCGCACGCTGGTCGATATCGATGATCGAACGGGCGGATCGCCTGCTGCGCCGGGCCGAAAGCATGCGCCGGATGGGCCGTTTCCAGCTCGAGGCGGCGATCCAGTCGGTGCACGCCAAACGTGCACGCACGGGCGCGACGGATTGGGACTCCATCGCGCTTCTTTATGAAGGGCTGGTGCGGATCGCACCCACCGTCGGCGCGCTGGTCGGCCGCGCTGCCGCGGTCGCGCAGGCGCGCGATCCGCAGGCGGGCTGGTCATTGCTGCAGCGGATTCCCGCCGACGCCGTCGCGGATTACCAGCCGTACTGGGCGCTGGCGGCGCACCTGCTCGGCCGCATGGACCGCCATCGCTAAGCACGCGCGGCGCGCGAGCGCGCGATCACCCTGTGCGAGGACCCGGCGATGCGCGCGTTCCTCTTGCGCCAACAGCCTTGAGCCAGGCCCGGGAACAATCGTCTCAACGCTTGCCCTTCGCCAGCGGCAAATCGGCGCGCCGCCAAGCGTCCAGCCCGCCCGCGAGTGTTGCGACGTTGGTGAAGCCGGCCTTGACCAGCCGTTTCGCGGCCTTGCCCGATTCCATTCCGTTCTTGCACACCGTCACCACCTGCAGGTCCTTCGCCTTGGCGAGGTCCTTGTTCTCGGGATCGAACTGGCTCGGGGCGACGTGCCGCGAGCCGGTGATGTGGCCCTTCTCGTAATCGGCGATCGCGGAGAGGTCGATCACCAGGGGCGACGAGCGGTTGATCAGCTGCACCAGTGCGCCCGGCGTCAACTCGCGAAAGCCACGGAACCTGCGCGACACCTCGAGGCCGATCAGCGCGAGGATGATCACGATGAACGCGATCACCAGCAGGATGTGATGGCCGATGAAAGCCGGCAGGCGGGTCAGAATCTCGTGCATCGACAGTTTTGATCCAAAGCGGACCGCGCATTATCGGGGAACAACCGGGATCATGCACCCGAAGTTTTATTCCAGCAGGACTTCAGTTTGGGCCAGATGCCAAGACTCCTCGGCGATTGTCAGATGCAAACGTCGACCCCCTCACCCGCCAAGCGCTTCGCGCCTGTCTCCCTCTCCCCCAAGGGGAGAGGCGGCCGCAGGCCGAGCGCGTAGCGCTGGGTGAGGGGGCTGCTCCAAATGAGAACTACTGGGGCGCTATGTCCGGCAATCCCGACTCCAGCCACCAGTGCTTGGTACTCGCATCCCAGCGCCAGGTCTGGTGATCGAGCACGTTGTACACCTGCTGGCTGGATTTCACGATCAGGCTGATCTGGGCGGTTTGCTGGACGGTGTCCGGCCCCGTCGCGACCGGGCCCTGCGTGTCGTACTCGCCCACGCGCACGGTGTTGTAGAGCGCCTTCTGCTGCGGCGTCAGCGGATGCGCGGCGCGTACCGCGGGATCGACGTACGTCCAGGCACTCTGGAAATCGCCCCAGCGCAAGGCGGCGGCGTAACCATCCAGGGTCTGGTCGCGCAGATCGTCCTTTCTCTGGAGGGTGGCGCAGCCGGCCAGCAGCAACAGCGCGGCACCCGCAAGCACGATTCGACGCATGATCGCCTCCCGGCAACAACCCGCCGCCGATTGTGCCCGATCAGGGACCCTGTCGCAGCTTTGCAACAAAGCGCGCGGTGAGCACCGCCGCGGGACCCGTCCCGCCCGCGATCTCGCAGACCACGTCGGCGCGTCCCTTGCCGCGCTCCTTCAGTGCAACCAGCAGGTTCTCCAGCGCATGGGGTTCGGCGAACCGCGCCACGCCGCGCAGTTCGCTCCACACGGGTTCGCGGTAACGCAGCTGCGAATCGCCCACGTAGATGTCGCAAGCGAGACCCTGCGCCTGCAGGCCGAGTTCGATCAGTCCCCACCCGGCCAGCGTCAGCAACGACGCCATGCTGCCGCCGAACGCGCAGCCCTTGTCGTTGGTGTTGGGTGCGAGCGGCGCGGTCATTTCCAGCGAATCGCCGGCGTAGCGCCGCACCTTCAGACCCATGGCGCCAGCCAGTGGAATGTTCTCGAGGATGTACGATTCGAGTGCTGCGGTGGCGGAGTCATTGGCATCCATCGCGCAAGTGTGTCGCGATGCGGCCGGCGCGACAAGCCTTGCATGTGTCGGAACCGATGAATAATCGTCGCGAGCGAAGGCAGGTTGCGTGACGCCGGAGCGCAGCAAGCGGAGCGTACACGCCAGTACGTGAGCATTGCGAGCACCGCCGGCGCGCAAGCTGACGAGCGCAGCAGATTATTCGCGGTTCCGTGGCCTATCATCCGCGCATGACTCGATCCCTTCCGCTCACGGGCACCCGCATCGCGATCACCCGCCCGTCGGGCACGGCAGGCTCGCTTGCGCAGCGCGTGCGCGCGCTGGGTGGAACGCCGCTGCTGTTGCCGGGATCGAGTTTGCGCGCGCCGGCCGATGTGGAAACCGCGCGCAAGGCGCTTCGAACCGCGCTGTCTTCCGATATCGCGATCTTCATCAGCCCCGCGGCGGTGCGCTTCGCAAGACGACTTGGCGCACTACGAGGCCGCGCGGTCATCCTGGCGCCCGGCGCAGGCACGCAACGTGCGCTGCGACGCGTCGGTCGCACGGACGCGATCGCGCCCGCGCGCGAGGACAGCGAGGGTTTGCTGGCCATGCCGGCTTTGCAACACGTGCAGGGCAGGCGCATCGGCGTCGTCGGCGCCGCCGGAGGACGCGGCCTGCTGGATGGCGAGCTTGGCAGGCGCGGTGCCGAGATCGTCCATGCGCACGTTTATCGTCGCCTGCCGGCGCGGCTCGATCGCCGCCACGCCGACGCGCTGCGACGTACCGCGCACGAGCCGCTGTATGTGTTGCTGTCGAGTGTCGAGGCGCTTGCAAACCTGTTGGGCGGATTGTCCGCCGAAGTGCGGCCGACGCTGCTTGGAGGCGCGGCTGTCACCAGCAGTGAACGGCTCGCGACGGCTGCGCGCGGCGCCGGCTTTGCACGCGTGCTGCAGGCGGACTCGGCGCACACAAACGATATGCTCGCGGCTGTCGTGAAAGGTCAGGCCAGGGATGGCCGTGGTAATCCCCAGCAGCCAAAGCCAACTCATTCTGGAGTTCGGCCTCGGAAACGCAGCGATCAGGGATGATCGCACAAGTAACTGTTAGCATCCCGCGCATGACCGACGACGTCGACGAGACCGCCGAGCAACCGCAGCCGCGCCCGCCGCGGGGGCGCCCGTCCCTGCTTGCCGCGGTCGCCGTGGTCGTGGCCTTCGTGGCTTTGGCCGTCGCGGCGTGGAGCGTGTGGCGGCTGCAACGCGCCACCCGCGCCGAGCAGGCCGTGCACAAGCAGGACGCGGCGACGATCGAGACCCTGCAGAACCAGCTCGCGGCCGGCAACCAGCAGGCGCAGGCCGGCAATCAGCGCATCTCCGCGCTCGAATCGAGGCTGGACGACCTGCGCACCACTGCGCAAGGCCTGGACCGGCGCCTTGGCAATCTCGTGACAGCCTACGCGACCTTGAGCGGCCAGCAGCAGTCCGGACACGACACCCTGCTGCTCAATGACGCCGAGATGCTGCTGCGTACGGGTCAGCAGCGTATTGAGTTGTTCCATGACAGCACCGGCGCGCTGAAGGCGTATTCGCAGGCGATCAGCGTGCTCGCGCAGGTGCAGAACCCCGCCTATGAGCCGGTGCGCGCCAGCGCCCAGACCGAGCGCGACGCGCTGGCCGCGGCCGCGCCACCGTCGCGGCAGGCCGCGCTGGACAGCTTGTCCGCGTTGCGCGGCAAGGTTGCTTCACTGCCGCTGGTCTCGGCCGAATCCGCCGCGTCATCCGCGCCGCCGCAAAAGCCGGGCTTCTGGTCGCGCGTCGGCCAGGCCTTCAGCGGCATCGTCAAGGTGTCGCACGACAACACGCAGCAGCAGCCGGTCGACGCCGGTTTCGCCCGCCAGATGCTGTCGCTGGATCTCGCGCAGGCACAGGAAGCGCTGCTCGCGTTCGACGACGACACCTACCATGCCGCCCTGCAACGCGCCGACGCGACGCTGGCCGCGCAATTCGACACGCCTGAGTCCGGCGTGCAGGACGCCCGTGCGCGGATCGCCAACCTGCTGTCACAGCACGGCGGACCGCCGCCGAAACTCGGCGGCGCGCTCGCGCAACTGCAGGCCCTGCGTGCCAGCCAACCCGCGGCAGCGCCGGCGCCGTCCGCCAGCGCCGGGAGGGCGCAGTGATGAAAGCGCGGCGCTGGCTCATCCTCGCACTGATCATCATCCTGCTGCTCGCGGTCCTGTTCGTGTGGTTGTCGTCCGATCCCGGCGACGTGCTCATTCGTTTCCGTGGATGGCGCATCCAGACGACCGTGGTCGGCGCGGTGGCGATCCTGATCGCCGCATGGATCGCGCTCGGCATCGCATGGTGGTTGCTGCTGTGGCCGTTCGGCGCGCTGTCGCGCCGGCGCCGCCGGATCAGCCACGAGCGTTTGCGGGATGGACTGGTCGCGTTGAACGAAGGCCGCAACGTCGAAGCGCATCGCACGTTGCAGCGCGCCGCGCAATACGCGTCGTTGCGCTCGCCCTCACTGCTGGCCGCAGCCGACGCCGCGCACCGCCACGGCGACACGGCGCGCGCGCTGGAAACCCTGGACGAAGCCGCGCAGCACGCACCCGAAGCCGCGCGCATCCTGCGTGCCCGGGTCCTGCGCGAGAACGGTCGCGCCGAAGAGGCGCTGCAATTGCTGTCGCCCGCGGCGGAGGCGGGCAAACTGCCGCCGGCCGGCTGGCACGAATACGCGTTGGCGGCGCTCGCGACGTTCCAGCCGGACAAGGCGCGCGCGGCGCTGGAACCTTTGCGCAAGTCCGACGCGCTGGGCGCCGCCGCATTCGCGGATCTCGTGACAGACGTGCTCGGCGCAACGCTGCGCGATGCGCCGGACACCGCCACGCTGCAGGCGCTCTGGAAAGGCGCGACCCGACAACAGCGCCAGATGCCGGCGCTGCTGGACATTTACGCCCGCCGCGCGGCGGCGCTCGGCGACGCGCACGTCGCGCTGGATGCAATCGAAGACGCGGTCAAGCGCGAATGGAATCCCGAACTCGTCGCGACCTACGGCGAGATCACGCCGCCCGCCGAAGCCACCCAGCGCCTGCACACCGCGGCGCGCTGGCAGGAAATCCATCCCGGCGACGACGCCCTGCTGCGGACGCTCGGCACCCTGTCGCTGCGTGCATCGGATCCGCGCGACGCGCGCGAATACCTGGTGCGCGCGCTGGCGCTGAAGCCGACGGCCATGGGCTGGGCGGCACTCGGCGACGTGCAATCGGCGACCGGCGAAGCCGCCGATGCCACGCGCTGTTACGCCAACGCGTGGAAATGCGCGCACGGCGAAACCATTGCGCCCGGCGCGCAGGAAGCCGGCATCGACACCGCGCACCTGACACTGGAGGAACGCGACGAGCACGGGATGCCGCGGTTGCCGGGCGAGCCGAGTGGCGCGGCGCGGTAGAGAATCAATCCTGATCTCGTCACTCCCGCAAAGGCGGGAGTCCCTCTCCGCGTGGAGCGATCATGGCCATTTGGAAGCAGCACGTCGATCTGGAAGCCGCCAATGCGTGGAGCCGCGGTACGCTGATGCAGGCGCTGGACATCCGCATCACCGAAATCGGCGAGGATTACCTGCGCGGCACGATGCCGGTCGACGATCGCACCCGCCAGCCTTACGGCATCCTGCATGGCGGCGCGTCGGTGGCACTCGCCGAAACATTGGGCTCGACCGCGGCGATGCTGTGTTGCGGGGAAGGCTCTGCAGCGGTGGGCCTCGAGATCAATGCCAACCATCTGCGTGCGGTGCGCGAGGGCACCGTCACCGGAACCGCGCGCCCGATCCACGTCGGCCGCAGCACGCAGGTGTGGGAAATCCGGATCGAAAACGAAGCCGGCGACCTGACCTGCATCGCGCGCCTGACCATGGCGGTGGTGCCGGGGAGCGCGTTTGCGCTGCGGAAGTAGCGGGATCTCGCGTCCTGCGACAGCGCTGGCCTAACCTGAGCTGCATCCCGCTCCTACAATCGCGTCATGGAAGCCACCCTGCTCTATGTGCTCGTCGCGCTGGCCGCACTGACGGTCATCCTGCTCTCAGCCCTGCTGGTGCGCCCCCGCGGCGATGCCGCGCTGCGCGGAAAATTCGATGCCTTGCGCGGCGACAGCGAACGCGTCGAACGCGTGCTGCGCGACGAGCAGCGCGCCGGACGCACGGAACTCGCGCAATCGTTCGAGCAGTTCCGCGGCCATGTGCAGGCGCAACTGGAGACCGTCAGCACCCAGCAACGCCAGCGCATCGAGGAGTTCTCGACGCGGCTTTCGCAACTGATCGAGCGCACCGACCGCGGCGGCGAGGCGCTGCGCAACCAGTTGCTGGACGACGCGCGGAAGACCCGCGCGGAGAGCCAGGCCGCGCTGCAACAGTTCAGCGAGCAACTGCAGGCGGCGCTCAAGGCATTGACTGTCGAAAATCAGCAGCGGCTCGCCGAAGTGCGGGCCACGCTCGACGCGCAATTGAAGGCGCTGCAAACCGACAACGCCGCGCAGCTCGACAAGATGCGCGAAGTCGTGGACGAAAAGCTGCAGAAGACGCTGGAAGCGCGCCTGGGCCAGTCGTTCGGCGTGATCGTCAAGCAACTGGAAGCCGTGCAGCGCGGCCTCGGCGAAATGCAGACGCTGGCGGTGGGCGTCGGGGACCTCAAACGCGTGCTCAGCAATGTCAAGACGCGCGGCACCTTCGGCGAAGTGCAATTGGGCGCGTTGCTGGAACAGATACTGACCGCTGACCAATACACAGCGAACGTGGCCGTCGTCCCGCATTCCGCCGAGCGGGTGGAATACGCGATCCGCCTGCCCGGACAGGACGGCGACGCGCCCGTGTGGCTGCCCATCGATTGCAAGTTTCCGACCGAGGATTACCAGCGCCTGCTCGACGCGCAGGAACGCGCGGATGCAGAGACCGCATCCGCCGCCGCGCAGGCGCTGGAGCGGCGCGTGCGGGACGAGGCCCGAACGATCCACGACAAATATATCTCGCCGCCGCACACCACGGATTTCGCGATCCTGTTCCTGCCGGCCGAGGGCCTGTACGCGGAAGTGATCCGGCGGCCGGGATTGTTCGAGGTGCTGCAACGCGAATACCGGGTCACGGTGGCCGGCCCCACCACGCTGACCGCGATCCTCAATGCGCTGCAGATGGGTTTCCGCACGCTCGCCATCGAACGGCGCAGCAGCGAAGTATGGCGGCTGCTCGGCGAGGTCAAGACCGAGTTCGGCAAGTTCGGCGGCATTTTGGAGAAAGCCGAAAGACAGTTGAACACGGTCAGCAAGAGCATCGGCGAGGCCGGCCGCAAAACCCGCACGATCACCCGCGCCTTGCGCGACGTCGAATCGCTCCCGGCGGCGGAAGTCCAGTCGCTGTTGGAAGACGCAGCGCTGCAGGACTTCGATGACGATGCCTCGCCGAAGCCGGCCAAGGTCGATCCCGACCAGTCCTGACCAGCACGCGCGAGGCTACGGCTCGGCTGCAAGCGGCGACACGCTAGAATGGCGTATTGCCTCCACGGAAACCCAGCATGAGCGAACCCGGCAAATCTTCGCTGTGCGCGGCCGCCAAGCCGACGTCGCCGCCCGTAACGCGCGAGCAGGCGATGGACGCGGTGCGCACGCTGCTGCGCTGGGCCGGCGACGAGCCCGCGCGCGAGGGCCTGCGCGACACGCCCAAGCGCGTGGTGGACGCGTATTCCGAGTGGTTTTCCGGCTACCACGAGGATCCGCAGGAATACCTGCGCCGCACCTTCGAGGAAGTCGCCGGCTACGACGAGATGATCGTGCTGCGGGGCATCCAGTTCGAATCGTTCTGCGAGCACCACCTCGCGCCGATCATCGGCCGCGCGCACGTCGGCTACGTGCCGGACGGCAAGGTCGTCGGCATCTCCAAGCTGGCGCGCGTGGTGGACGCCTTCGCGCACCGCATGCAGGTGCAGGAAAAACTCACCGCGCAGATTGCGACCTGCATCAGCGAGGTGCTGCAGCCGCGCGGCGTCGGCGTGGTGATCGACGCGACGCACCAGTGCATGACCACCCGCGGCGTGCACAAGCGCGGCGTGTCGATGATCACCAGCCAGATGCTCGGCAGCTTCCGCGAGGACGCGCGCACGCGCGCGGAGTTCCTGCGCTTCATCGATATCGATGGTGGAAAGTGAGCGCTGAATGCGCGTGACCCCCCTCACCCCAGCCCTCTCCCCTCTGGGGAGAGGGAGACAAGCGCAAAGCGCTTGGCGGGTGAGGGGGTCGCGATATGGTCGCGATGCCCCGCGCCTCGCGAGTTCGATTCACGATGTTCCTGGCAACCCACACCATTCCCGCGCAACCCTCTCCTTGAAGAGGAGGGTTGCATCGAACCCGCATGGATCCAACAGAAACCACGGAACATCCGCGCCGCCGCGCCGCCGTGATCTTCATCTTCGTCACGGTGCTGATCGATATCCTCAGCTTCGGCATCATCATCCCGGTGCTGCCGCACCTGATTGTCGAACTGGTCGGCGGCAGCATCGCGCACGCGGCGGTGTGGGCCAGTGGCTTCGGCACCGTGTTCATGCTGATGCAGTTCGTGTGCTCGCCGATCCAGGGCGCGCTGTCGGACCGCTTTGGCCGGCGCGCGGTGATCCTGATTTCATGCTGCGGGCTGGGCGTCGATTTCGTGGTGATGGCGCTGGCACCGGTGCTGTGGCTGCTTTTCGTCGGGCGGGCGGTGTCGGGCATGTGCGCCGCCAGCTTCACCACCGCCAACGCCTACATCGCCGACATCACGCCGCGCGAGAAGCGCGCGGCGGCGTTCGGGCTGCTGGGTGCGGCGTTCGGACTCGGCTTCATCGTCGGCCCGGCCGTGGGCGGCTTCCTCGGCCACATCTGGATCCGCCTGCCGTTCTGGGTGGCGGCGTGCCTGTCGCTCACCAACTTCTGTTACGGCTTGCTCGTGCTGCCGGAATCGCTGCCGCGCGAGCGCCGCAGTTCGCGACTGGAATGGAAGCAGGCCAACCCGCTCGGTTCTCTGTTGTTGCTGAAGCGCTACCCGCAGGTGTTCGGGCTGGCCGTGGTGTTCTTCCTTATCTCGCTGGCGCAGTATTCGCTCAATGCGACATTCGTGCTGTACACCGATTACCGCTTCGGCTGGGGCACCAACACCGTAGGTTATGCGCTGGGCGTGGTGGGCCTCTGCACCGCGATCGTGCAAGGCGGACTGGTCCGCCCGCTGGCGCCGAAGCTCGGAGACCGTCGCCTGATGCTGATGGGTCTGGCGCTCGCGGTGGCGGGCTACGCCATTTTTGGTTTCGCGCCCGTCGCGTGGCTGTTCTGGATCGGCATTCCGTTCCTGTGCCTGGGCGGCCTCGCCGGACCGCCCGCGCAATCGGTGATGACCCAACAGGTCGATCCGGCCGAGCAAGGCCGCCTGCAGGGCGCGCTTTCTAGTCTGCGCAGCTTCGCCGGCATCTTCGGGCCGCTGCTGTTCGCGAACCTGTTCGCACTGTTCATCAGCAAGCACGCGCCGGTGCGGGACTTTTCCGGTGTGTCTTTCGTGCTCGCGGCGATCTTGATGTTGGCCGCTTTGGTACTGACGGCCCGCGTCACGCGCGGAATGGCCATCCCCGGCCCCGTGCCCTTGCCGGCTCCGCGTGAACCGGACGTCAGCGAACCCTTGTAATCGCCGCGGCACAATACCATTTGCATCACCGCAATCTCCCGCAGGCGCCTTGAATGATCACCTTCCTGTTGTGGTTGCTGCTGCTGATTTTCTGCTGGCCGCTGGCGTTGCTCGCGCTGATCCTGTGGCCGCTGGTCTGGCTGATCCTGCTGCCGTTCCGCCTGCTCGGCATCGCGGTGGACGGCGTGTTCGACCTGCTGCGCGCGATCCTGCGCCTGCCGGGGCGTATCCTCGGCGGCCCGCGAAGGCTGTGATGCGGCTATCCCACAAAGATTCCGTTCGCCCCCGGATCAAGTCCGGGGCAGCTCTGGGCGCAAGTCCGAATAACCGAAGCCGAAAGGCTCAACACAAACGACTGAAACGATTCCCTTCCTGATCCACTACTGGAGCAACACCATGACGATCTCGATGTACCAGGCTTCCGTTCCCGTGTTCGTGCGCGCGCTGACCAATCTCTCCAACGTGCTGAAGAAGGGCGAGGCGCACGCGAAGGAGAAAGGCGTCGACCCCGACAACCTGCTGCAGCAGCGGTTGATCTTCGACATGCTGCCGCTGATCAAGCAGATCCAGATCGCCTGCGACATGGCCGCTCGCGGCGCCGCGCGGCTGGCCGGCACGGAACCGAAGTCGTTCCCGGACAACGAGAAGACGCTGGCCGAGGCGTACCAGCGCATCGATGCCGCGATCGCCTACGCGAAATCCTTCAAGCCCGAACAGATCGACGGCAGCGAGGAGCGCCGCGTGCGCATGAAGACGCGCGAAGGCGAAGTGGAAATGTCCGGGCTGGAATACCTGCAGCACACCGTCATTCCCAACATCTTCTTCCACTGCACCACCGCCTACGACATCCTGCGCGTGGCGGGCACCCCGATCGGGAAGATGGATTACCTGGGCAACCGGTGAGGTTCGCCAGCAATTGCGATCACGAGATCCGCAAATCGCCTTCTTGCGGAAAATTCGCGCCCGGTTTTTCTTAAAACCGCCCAAACGCCCCGCTTGCGAAAGCGGGGCGTCCTTTTTGCGGGCACGCACGGGTTACCATGCCGGGCAGAGCGAAGGCACCGCGCCGTTGTGAAAGGGGAACCCGCATGTCCAGCGTGCTGATCCAGCACTACCTCGCGGAACTCGCGAAGCTGCGCCAGGTCGGCGGCACGCATCGCGAAAGCGTGGTGCGCGAGGCGTTCAAGGATTTGTTGAAAGGCTGGGGCCGCGCGCTGGACCTCACCTTCGTGCCCGAATACGAAATCGAATCGCCCGCGAAGGAACGTCGCTACGTCGACGGCGCGCTGGTGTACGGCCTGCGCCTGCCATTCGGCTACTGGGAAGCCAAGGACGAGCGCGACGACCTCGACGCCGAGATCGAACTGAAATTCAAGCGCGGCTATCCGCAGGACAACATCGTCTTCGAGGATTCGCGCGAAGCGGTGCTGATCCAGAACCGGCGCGAAGTGATCCGCTGCGCGGTCGACGACGTCGAAAAACTCCAGCGCCTGCTGGAACTCTATTTCGGCTACGAACGGCCCGAGATCGCCGAATTCCGCAAGGCGGTCGAACAGTTCAAGGCCGACCTGCCGGCGGTGTGCGACGCGCTGCGCGACATGATCGAGCGCGCGTACAAGGACAACGCGACGTTCCGCGCCGCCGCCGACAAGTTCCTGAAGCAGGCGCGCGAGACCATCAACCCGTCGCTGGGCGAGGCGGACGTCCGCGAAATCCTGATCCAGCACATCCTCACCGAAGAAATCTTCGCGCTGGTGTTCCCCGGCTCCAATTACCACGAGGACAACAACATCGCGCGCGAGCTGTACAAGCTGGAGCACACCTTCTTCACCGGCAACACCAAGCACCAGACCCTGCGCGCGCTGGAACCCTACTACGCCGCGATCCGCCGTTCGGCCGGCCAGATCGCCAGCCACCACGAAAAACAGACCTTCCTGAAAGTCGTCTACGAAAACTTCTACAAGGTCTACAACCCCAAGGCCGCCGATCGCCTGGGCGTGGTGTACACGCCAAACGAGATCGTGCGCTTCATGATCGAATCGGCCGACTGGCTTTGCGAGAAGCACTTCGGCCGGAACCTGATCGATCGGGACGTCGAAATCCTCGATCCCGCCGCCGGCACCGGCACCTTCATCAGCGAGCTGCTGGAACACTTCCGCGGCCAGCCGGCCAAGCTGAAGCACAAGTACCTGGAAGAACTGCACGCCAACGAGGTCGCGATCCTGCCGTACTACGTCGCCAATCTGAACATCGAGGCGACCTACGCCGCGATCAGCGGCGAGTACCTGGAATATCCGAACCTCTGTTTCGTGGACACGCTGGACAACGTGGCGGGCCTGCGCCGCTACACCGGACAGCAGATCGCCGACCTGTTCGGCCTCGCTGAGGAAAACGTCGAGCGCATCAAGCGCCAGAACCGCCGCAAGATCAGCGTGGTGATCGGCAACCCGCCCTACAACGCCAACCAGGCCAACGAGAACGACAACAACAAGAACCGCGAATATCCCGACATCGACAAACGCATCAAGGACACCTACATCAAGGCGTCCACCGCGCAGAAGACCAAGCTGTACGACATGTACGCGCGTTTCTTCCGCTGGGCGTCCGATCGCACCGCCGAGAATGGCGTGGTCGCGTTCGTCAGCAACCGCAGCTACATCGATTCGCGCACCTTCGACGGTTTCCGCGACGTGGTGGCGCGCGAGTTCAACGAAATCCACATCATCGATCTGGGCGGCGACGTGCGCGCCAACCCGAAGCTCTCGGGCACCAGGCACAACGTGTTCGGCATCCAGACCGGCGTCGCGATCGGCTTTCTCGTGAAGCGCGCCAAGGCGCAAGGCTGCCGGATTTTCTATTTACGCCGGCCGGAATTCGAAACCGCCGAGGAAAAGCTGGCGTGGCTGTCGAAGGCGCGCTTCGACCAGCTCGAACGCAGCGAGATTCGCCCCGATGCGAAACACAACTGGCTGAACCTGACCGACAACGATTTCGATTCGTTGCTGCCGGTGGCGAGCAAGGCGGCGAAAGCCGCAAAGAAGCCATCGCAGGAGAAGGCGATCTTCAAGCTGTTTTCGCTGGGCGTCGTCACGGCGCGCGATGAGTGGGTTTACGGCTTGAGCGAGGAGCAGGTCAAACGGAAGGTTGATCTGTTGATCGACACATACAATCGGGACCGCAAGCGTCTGGCTCAGTCGCTTAGCGGCCCGAACTTCGTTGAAAGCCTCGACACATCAATTAAGTGGTCGCGCGCTGTAAAAAATGATCTTAAGCGAGACGTTGAATATTCGGTTTCTCAAGGCTGGTTCACAACGAGCCTGTATCGCCCATTTGTCAAAGAGCCACTGTATTTCAGTAAGCGCCTCAACGAAATGACGTATCAGTTGGATCGATTATTTCCCAGCAAGGACACGGTCAATCCATACATCGCGTGTGTCGCTGGAGCGCGCTTGGAATTTGCAGCACTGGCAGGCGATGTGCTCCCGAACTATGCGTTGTATTCACTCGATCCTGCCCAGTGCTTCTCTCAATATCGGTATGAAAACGGCGTGATGGTTGACAACATCACCGACTGGGCGCTGAAGCAGTTTCGGGATCATTATGGGAAAGCACCCCCTCCCCAACCCTCCCCCGCTGGGGGAGGGAGCAACAGCATCCAACCCTCCCCCGCTGGGGGAGGGGGCAACAGCAGCCAACCTCCCCCCTCCGGCGGGAGGAGCGAACGCCCCCAACCCTCCCCCGCTGGGGGAGGGGGCAACAGCAGCCAACCATCCCCCGCTGGGGGAGGGAGCAACAGCATCCAGCCCTCCCCCGCTGGGGGAGGGAGCAACAGCAGCCAGCCTCCCCCCTCCGGGGGGAGGAGCGAACGCCCCCAGCCCTCCCCCGCTGGGGGAGGGAGCAACAGCATCCAACCCTCCCCCGCTGGGGGAGGGGGCAACAGCAGCCAGCCTTCCCCCTCCGGGGGGAGGAGCGCGGGTTTTGACCCCCTCCCCCAGCGGGGGAGGGCTGGGGAGGGGGAAAGCGGGGAACAACAGACGCCACCCCTATTCATCCCCAAACCGCTCCCGGCACACCTGAAAGCACGAGCCCGCGAGCTTCGGAGCAATCTCACGAACGCTGAAAACCTGGTCTGGGACATGCTGCGCAAGCAGCAGATGGGCGTGAAGTTCAGGCGCCAGCATCCAGTCGATCCCTACGTGCTGGATTTCTACTGCCTGGAACACAAGCTCGCGGTCGAGATTGATGGGGGGCAGCACAATGAGGAAACCGGTCGCGCGCACGATGCGCAACGCACGTCGTTTCTGCAGGGCAAGGGAATTCGGGTGTTGCGGTTTTGGAACAACGAGGTGTTCGACAACTCGGAGGGTGTGTGGGATGCAATCGTCCAAGCGCTCCAAGAAGCACCCCCTCCCCAACCCTCCCCCTCCGGGGGAGGGGGTAAAAGCATCCAACCCTCCCCCGTAGGGGGAGGGAGAAAACCCGAGGCCGACTCCCTCCCCCTACGGGGGAGGGTTGGGGTGGGGGAAAGAACAAACCGCGTGATCGAGAAGGAGGACATCTTCCACTACGTGTACGCCGTGCTGCACGATCCGGTGTACCGCGAGAAGTACGCGCAGAACCTCAAGCGCGAATTTCCGCGCATTCCGTTTTACCCGGATTTCTGGCAGTGGGCCGACTGGGGCAAAACGCTGATGGACCTGCACATCGGCTACGAATCGGTGGAGCCGTGGCCGCTCGCGCGCATCGGCGTTCCCGACGAGAAGGCGCGCAAGAACGGCGCATCGCCGAAAGCGATGCTGAAGGCCGACAAGGACAACGGCCGCATCGTGCTGGACTCGAAAACCACGCTCGCCGGCATTCCGCATGAGGCGTGGGATTACAAACTCGGCAACCGCTCGGCGCTGGAATGGATCCTGGATCAGTACAAGGAAAAGAAACCGAAGGACCCGACCATCCGCGAGCGCTTCAACACCTATCGCTTCGCCGATTACAAGGACAAGGTGATCGACCTGCTCGCGCGCGTCACCCGCGTCAGCGTGGAAACCCAAGCGATCGTCGAGGCCATGCGCGCGCCGCGTTGAATCCGCGGAATGCGATAATTTCCAACCGGGCGCGGTTGTTTCCGACCGGAACGGTTGGTGAGCCTCGCTTCACCATGATTCGGGTTCGACTCCCGGCGCCGCGCCCGCCCTATTCTTACAATCGGCCGGAATAACTTTACAATCGACCCTGCAAACCTTACAGTCGGCGCATGCCCCGCCCAGACCGCTCCGCCGAGATCGACGCCACGTTGCTGGACCGCGTCGCAAAGCATCCTCGGGATCTGGTGGCGGTGGTCGGCAATGAGCTGGGGCTGACACGGCAAACCGTCGCAGCGCGCGCGCGCGCGTTGATCAAGGCCGGCTACCTCGCCAAATCCGGCACCACCCGTCCCACCTACACACTGGGGTCCAGCCGGCGTGCGGTGTTCACGCACGTACTGCGCGGGCTGGATGAAGGCCGTGTATGGCTGCACGACATCGCACCAGTGCTGCGCGGCCTGCCGGTAAACGTGGTTGACATTTGCCATCACGGTCTGACCGAAATGGTCAACAACGCGATCGACCATTCCGGCGGCTCGCACCTGCGCGTATTCGTGGATCGCACGCGGGAAACCGTGACGCTGATGGTGTCCGACGACGGCATGGGCATTTTCCGCAAGATCACCGCGGCGCTCGACCTTCCCGACGAGCGATTGGCGCTGCTGGAGCTGTCCAAGGGCAAGCTGACTACCGATCCGCGGCGGCACACGGGCGAAGGCGTGTTCTTCACCTCGCGCATGTTCGACCGCTTCCAGATTGTGTCGGGGGAACTGGTGTTCGATCACGACGACGCACAGGCCGACGATCTGCTCGACGACATCGAACCTCGTTATGCCCGGCATGGCACCACGGTGCTGATGGAAATCGCAGCGGACTCGAAGCGAACCGCGAAGCAGGTGTTCGACAGATTTTCCAGCGGACCCGATGACTATGCGTTTGCCAAAACCGTGGTACCGGTGCGACTCGCCAAGGTCGGCGACGAAAATCTGGTGTCGCGTTCGCAAGCCAAACGCTTGATGCAGCGTGTCGAGCGCTTCAGGACCGTCGTGCTCGACTTCGCAGGCATAGCCAGCATCGGCCAGGCATTCGCGGACGAGGTGTTTCGCGTGTTCGCCAACGCGCACCCGGACGTCGAATTGGTGCCGAAGCACGCAACTCCGGCGGTGCAGCAAATGATCCGTCGTGCGGAAGTCGCGCGAGACGAGGGCGGCATCTGAAAACGTCGCGTGCGCCCGGGCGCTGGTAGCATCCGGCTTTTCGGCGAGCGCATGGCGGCGCGCGCGTGTCATGCGAGGTGTGCGTCATGCGCATCGGGCAGTTGGCCAAGGCGGCGGGCGTTCATCCGCAGACCCTGCGCTTCTACGAGCGCGAAGGTTTGTTGCCGAAAGCATTGCGCACGCACTCCGGATACCGGGATTACGGGAAAGGCGATCTCGAGCGCGTGCGCTTCGTCCGCGCCTGCCAGGAGATCGGCTTCACACTGGCCGACATCAGGGACGTGTTCGAACTGCACCGGGTGCTCGCGACGCGCGAGGGCGTGTCCGCGCTGAAGCCGGATGCGCAGCGGAAATTCCTCGAGGCCACGGACCGGCGCATGGCGGCGGTCGACGGCAAGCTCAGGCTGCTGAGGCGAATGAAGTCCGAGCTGCGGACCTTGGCGGAGACCCTGCGCAACGATCGCAAGCCGGTCTGCCCGGTATCGCGCCAACGGGTGACTTGACCTTGCACCTTGCTGCAAGGTGCAACATGGACGTGTCGCGGCAATGCGGACACGCTTCCATGCCATCGGGAAAGCTTCTCACGCGCGCACGAATCGCCGGGATTCTGCTGGCCTTGATCCTGATCGTGGCCGCGGGTTTCCTCGCCACCAACATCACGCGGCGTGCCCGCGCGATGCGTGCTTCCCTCACCACGTTCGCGGACGTCGCGGATTCCAGGCCCGGCATGCGCATCGAGCCGGTGGTCCGCCTGGAAGGGAGCACCGCTGGAAACGTCCACGTCGCGGAGGTTTTGCAGTCCATCGACGGAACAGATTTTCGCGGGACCGGGACCCGGCTCGAATTCGTGGTGGACCGGACCGCGACATTCGCGATGGGTGCCGCCTCGGATCTCAAGCCCGGCGCGGTGGCACAGGTTCGCGGCATGCTGGACGCCGCGCGTCGCCTGCACGCAGATCGCATCGTGCTGCTGACCCGCTTCGTCCACGTGGCGCAGGGAGGGACGTGATGTTGTTCCTGTGGACCGCGTCGCTGGGTTGGCTCGCCGCTTTGCTGCTGGCCGCAACGGTTGGCATTCCGTACATTGCGCGGGTCACCGCGCCCGTTCCGAATCCGCAACGGCAGGGCATGGCGCTGCATTTCTGGATCGGACCGATCGTTCTGATCATGGCGTTCGTCCACGCGTGGCTGCCGATGGCGGCGGGGGTCGCGCGGCAAGGGCTGGCGGGAATCTGGCTTGCCACGTTCGCCTTGTTGATGATGGTCTGGCAGGTGGCGCTGGGACTGCGCTTGCGCAGCGCGGGTCCCACGCAGCAGCGATCGCGCCGCAAGCTGCATTTCTGGACCATGGGCATCATCGTCGCGCTCGTGCTGGCACACATCGTGATCAATCGGGTGCCCTGAAGCACGCGAACCCGCGAGTGCGTCCTTTTGAGGCAAGGAACTCTCGCCGGACGCGAGCCCCATCCCTGCCGCGGATCGCCGTTTTGGCTACCATGCCGGCTCGCGCATTCGCGGAGCAGCCGCCATGCCCCTCCTGATCCTCGGCCTCGTGTTGTTCCTCGGCATGCACTCGGTGCAGATGCTGGCGCCGCATTTTCGCGAGCGCATGGTGGCGCGGATCGGACTCAAGCCATGGAAAGGCCTGTATTCCGTCGTGTCGATCGCGGGGTTCGTGCTGATCGTGATCGGCTTCGGGATGGCGCGCGCGCAGGCGCATCTCCTGTACGTGCCGCCCGCGTGGCTGCGCCACTTGAATGCGCTGTTCACGCTGGTCGCGTTCGTGCTGATCGCGGCGGCGTACGTGCCGCGCAATCACCTGAAGGCGAAGATCGGCCACCCGATGCTGGCGGGCGTGAAGCTGTGGGCGGCGGGGCATCTGATGGCGATCGGCTTCGAGCGCGACGTGGTGTTGTTCGGCGCGTTCCTGCTGTGGGCCGCCGCGGATTTCGCGGTATCGCGCCGACGTGATCGCAAGGCCGGCACGGTGTACCCTGCCGGCACGCTGGCGGGTGACATCATTGCAGTGGTGGCCGGCGTGGCGGCGTGGGCGATCTTTGCGTTCCTGCTCCATCAGCGATTGATAGGCGTGAACCCGTTCATCTGACGGAACCAATTAGGTTCGCGCGCATCCAACCGGATAGTTCGGCTTTCGAGGGGCGAAGTGACTCGACACACTGCGGCAACCGGAAAGATCATCGGTGCGATCGTGGTCATCATCATCGTCGCGGCGGCGGCGTGGTGGTACTTCTCGCACGTGCCCGGCGTGGATTTCGAGCGGCACGGTCCCGCGCCCTCCGGCCCCGCCAAGGCGAGTACGGCGCCGCCGCCCATCCAGCATCCCATCAGCGAGGCGCAGACCAATCCCGCGCCCGCCGGCAGCACCGCGTTGCCGCCGCTGGATGACAGCGACAGCGCAGCGGCGTCGGCACTGTCGTCGATCCCCGGGGCGAACGGCTTGGCCGATCTGCTCGTCAAGCGCGCGCTGATCCCGCACATCGTCGCGACGGTCGACGCGCTGCCGCGCCACAGCATCGGCGCCAGCATCCTGCCGCTGCGCACGCCGAAGGGCGTGTTCACCGCGGATACCTCCAGCGGAAAGCCGGCGCTGGATTCGAAGGACTACGCGCGCTACGACGCGTACATGAAGATCGTCGAGTCGGTGGATCCGCGCACGCTGGTGACGTGGTACGTGCACTGGTATCCGCTGTTCCAGCAGGCGTACCGGCAGCTCGGTTACCCGAACGGCTACTTCAATGATCGCCTGATCGAGGCGATCGACGACATGCTGGCCGCGCCAAACGCGCAACCACCGGTGGCGCTGGTGATGACGCCGGACGGCCATTACGCGTATGCGGATCCGACCTGGGAATCGCTCTCGGTCGGGCAGAAACTGATGATCCGGGTGGGCCCGCGGAACGAACGCTTGCTGAAAATCAAGCTGAGCAACATCCGCGCGTTGCTGCTCGGCAAGGCGCCGGAGTTCCGGGCGGAAGGCAGCGCGCAGCCTGCGCCGGCGTCGAGTTCGGCGCAGCTCGCGCCCGCATCGTCCGGTTAGGGACGCGCAGTGTTCGCCAAGCACCCGATTTCTCATCTCACCCCCTCACCCGCCAAGCGCTTCGCGCTTGTCTCCCTCTCCCCACGGGGGAGAGGGTTGGGGTGAGGGGGCGCTGCGCTCGGCCTGCGGCATCTCGCGAAGCCGGTGCTTCGCGAAGCAAGTTCGGCACAGCCGGCGCCGGCGTCGTCCGGTTAGGCAGTTGCAGTTTTTTTGGCGGACCGGGTTCCTCACCTCCCCTCATCCGCCAAGCGCTTCGCGCTTGTCTCCCTCTCCCACGGGGGAGAGGCGGCCCAGGCCGAGTGCATAGCGCTGGGTGAGGGGACTACGCGCTCGATCGGGCATCTCTCCCGGATGAAGAGGGAGAGTCAAAACCGCAACGCGGTCTGTCCCTGCGGCACGCTGTCCGCGCCGAAGCGGTGTTCCACGATGCAGCCACCGCCCTCGCGGTCAAGCGCGATCAGCGTGGTCGCGCGCGTGCCGTAACGCTCGCCACGCACGAACACCGGCGACAAGTGGCGTTCCATCGCCAGACCGACGCCGGTTTTCGGAAGTTCGGCATCGGGCGCGGGTGTCGTATCGAGGCACGTTTCGAACAGCACGCCGAAGTCGTCCGCGCCTTCCTTGATCCAGCGCCGCAATGTCGCGGTGACACGCCTGACCTTCGGCCACGGCGCATCCAGGTCGCCGTTCGACAGACCGTGCAGGCCAGCCGGAATCTTCTGCGCTCGCACACGCGGATTGTTGGACACGAAGCGCGCATCTTCACGATCGAACAACAGCAGGTTGAAGGGACGGTAGCGCGCAGCGTCCGTTTCGAGCGCGGCGGCATGTTGCGCGGCGGTGTCGTCGCCGCTCAGGAAATCCGTCACCAGCAGTCCGCGCGACACACCGTCGAGGGCAGCACGCGGATCGCGCACATTGGTCACCACGGCGGCACGCCCTGGTTCCTGCACGCCCATCCAGGTGCCGCCCGCCTCGAGATCACGGCCGGCGATCATGGCCGGATCGTCCGCCCAGCGCGCCAGCGGCGCCGAGGGGCGCGCGTGCGCTTCGTCGCGATTGCCGATCAGCAGCAAGCGCCAGCGCGGATGGAAATTCCAGGCGAAAGCGATCACGCACACCTGCGCAAGCGTAGCGCAGCGTGTCGATTCCGTCCCGCCCCGGCTCGCGATCAGGTGCTAGACTCGGGCTGAACCGACACGTGCAAGGGAACGGCATGCGAACCAAGCTGGCACACATGTCCGTGCTGGTTGTCGAAGATCATGATTTCCAGCGCCAGGTGGCGCTGCGGCTCCTGCAGCAAATGGGTACGGGTACCGCGCTCGAGGCTGCCGACGGCCGCAGCGCATTGGCCGTGCTCGGTCAGCAAAAGCATCCCGTCGACGTGGTGCTGGTCGATCTCGACCTGCCGCACATGGACGGCATCGAATTCATCGGCCACGTCGCGCGGGACCGGCTGGCCCATGCGGTCGTGGTGCTCACCGCGCTCGATCCCGCGCTGCTCAACACCGTGCGGATCATGGCGCGGGCATCGGGGATTCGCGTGCTCGGCACGGTGGAGAAGCCGCTGACCCACGCCAAGCTCAACGAAGTCATCGAGCTTTATTTCACCGCCGATCTGCTGGCCGACGAAGCGCCCTATCCCGACATCGACGAAGGCCTGCTCGCGGAAGCGCTGGCCAGCGATGCCTTCGAGGCATGGTTTCAGCCGCAGGTGGCGATCGGCAGCGGTTTCGTCACCGGCGTCGAGGCACTCGCGCGCTGGAACCTCGGCGGGTATCCGGTGCCGCCCACGCGCTTCATCCCGGAACTGGAGCGCTGTCACCTCATCGACGCGCTGACCGAACGCATCCTGACGCAGGCCTGCGCCTGGCGCGCACGCTGGCGCGCGGCCGGTCTCGACTTGAGCATTTCGGTCAACGTGTCGATGCACAACCTCGAGGACACCGCCGCCGCGGACCGCTATCAGGCGATCATCCAGGCCGCCGGCGTCGACACCCACGACGTGACGCTCGAGATCACCGAGTCGGCGATGATGCACGAGGCCGCGCAGGTGTTGAACGTACTCGCCCGATTGCGGCTGAAAGGCTTCGGATTGTCGGTGGACGACTTCGGCACCGGCTGGTCCTCGCTGTCGCAGTTGGCGCAACTGCCCGTGACCGAGCTCAAGATCGACCAGGGCTTCATCAATGGCGCCACCAGCGAGGCGCGCAAGCGTGCCGTGGTCGAAGCCAGCCTCGAGCTCGGGCGGAAGCTCGGCTTGACGACCGTGGCGGAAGGCGTCCGCAACATCGAGGAATGGCAGATGCTGGCCGAGCTCGGTTGCACCCGCGCGCAAGGCGAACTCGTGGGCATGGCGGTGCCCGGCGACCAGCTTGCGGCCGCCATCGACAAGTGGCGGCGAAGAAAGCCATGAGCCGCGGCTTCTGGACCGTCCGCCGCCAGTTGTTGCTGCTGTTCGGCGTGATGCTGCTGGCAGCCGGCTGCGTGCTGGCACTCGACGCGATCTACCAGCGCAACCACGAGGCCACCCTCAATCGCCTGTACGACAACGCATTGGGCGGCCAGAGCAACGTGAAGGCGCTGACGGACGCGTACGGCGTCGACATCATCGGCGTCACGTTCAAGGTGCGCAACGGATTGATGACCTTCGACCAGGGTCTCGCGGCGGTCGATCGCTCGCGGCAGCGGATCGACCGGGCATTCGCGGAGCTCGACGCCGAAGCCATGCCGCCGGAACAGCGCACGCTGCTCGCGAGCATCCGCGCCGATCGCAAAGCCGCCGACGCCGCCGTCGCGCAACTACGTGCACAGCTCGCGGCCCACAGCATCGACGGCCTCAGCCGGTTTGCGGACGAGCGCCTGTTTCCCGCGCTGGATCCACTGCTGGGCGACCTGGATCTCATGGCCGACATGAAGATCCTCGACGCGCAATCCCAACTGGAGGACGACCGCACCCACGCGCAGCACCTGAACGCGTGGCGCATCGGCTTGTCGCTGGCGGCGCTCCTGATCGTGCTGATCACGGGCCGCCGGATCCTGGGCAACGTCTACCGCGGCATCGGCCAACTGGTGCACCTGACCCAGAGCATGCGCGCCGGCGATTACGATGCGCCGGTCGAGTCGCCCGTGAAGGGCGAAACCGGCGAGGTGATCGAGGGATTCCTCTCCATGCGCGAAGAGGTCAAGCGCAAGAATGCCGCGTTGAGCGAAAGCGAGTCGCGTGCCCGCGAAGCGAGCCATGCGAAGAGTGCCTTTCTCGCCGCAATGAGCCATGAGATCCGGACGCCGATGATCGGTATTACCGGCATGCTGGAGTTGCTCGAACATACCAGGCTGGACGCCGAGCAGCGCCGCAGCATCGCGGTCGTGCAAAGCTCGGCCAAGAGCCTGCTGCAAATCATCGGCGACATCCTCGACTTCTCCAAGATCGAGGCGGGCCGGATGGAACTGGCGCCGATGGACACCGATCTGGGCCGCCTCGTCGAACACACGGTCGACAACTATCTCGGCATCGCTTCCAGCAAGGGCCTGACCCTGGAGGTCGCGGTCGACCCCGCGCTCGCACCCGCCTACTTCGCTGACCCGCTCCGGATCCGGCAGATCCTGTCCAATTTCCTGTCGAACGCCTTCAAGTTCACGCTCACCGGCGGCGTCACGGTACGCGTGGAACGCGTCGCATCCATCGACGAGGCACACGACCGCATCGCCCTGCGTGTGCGCGACAGCGGGATCGGCATCAGCGATGCACAGCGCGAACTGCTGTTCCAGCCGTTCTCGCAGGCGGACAGCGGCACCACGCGGACGTTCGGCGGCACCGGCCGACCGTGATCTTGCCGAGGGTCGAGCGTTGACAGCGGCACCACGCGGACGTTCGGCGGCACCGGCCTCGGTCTCGCGATCTGCCGCCAACTCGCCGAGATGATGGGCGGCGCCATCGAACTCGCAAGCAAACCCGGCGCCGGCAGCACCTTCACACTGCTCCTGTCGCTCGCCAAGGGCGATCCGGCCAAGGTGCAACCCGAGGGCACGATCGCGCAGGAGGATTTTCCTACCCGTCCGTTGCCCGGGATCGAGGAAGCGCAGCGCGAGCACAGCCTCGTGCTGGTGGTCGACGACCACGCGACGAACCGCGAAGTGCTGACGCGGCAACTCGCGCGCGCGGGCTTTGCCTGCGAAACCGCCGCGGATGGCGACGAAGGACTGCGTCGCTGGGAGTCCGGCGCCTATGCGCTGGTGCTGACCGACATCCACATGCCGAAGCTGGATGGGTATCAGTTGACCGCTGCGATCCGCAGGGCCGAACGCCACCTGCGGCGCGCGCGCACCCCGATTATCGCGGTCACCGCCAACGTCAGCAAGGACGAGCCCGAGCATTGTCTCGCGATGGGCATGGACGGCTTCCTGGGCAAGCCGCTGCGGATTGCGCAACTGTCCGCGATGCTGCGCCGCTGGTTGCCGCACGTGGTGTTTCCGGACGGTGATCCCGCCCACGAGGAGGCGACGCGAGATCCGCCCACCGTCGCGGACCCGCTGTTCACGCCGGAGGCGCCGATCGACATCGAAATCCTCCATGAAATCGCGGGCAGCGACCAGATCCTCGCACACAACCTGCTCAGCGATTTCCTCGTCGCGGCCCAGCGGGACCTCGCGGCCCTGCACGCGGCGCTCGCCGACGGCGACATGCCCGAGGCGATCCGGCAGGCCCACCGCATCAAGGGTGCTGCCGCGCTGGTGGGGGCGCGCGACGTGCACGCGCGCGCCGCGGCCGCGGAATCGGCGGGGCGTGCAGGCGATGCCCCGGCGGTGGTCGATACCGCGAACGAGTTGTCCGGTGCACTGGGCCTGCTGGCCGTCTGGGTGGAACGCTGAACACAACCATCCGTTCGCGTTGAGCCCTTCGACAAGCTCGGGACAGGCTACGCGAGCGCAGCGAACGGAGTCGAAACGCAAGGCCCTTCGACTCCGGCCCCGGCTTTATTCAAAGCCGGGTCCTACGCTCGGGGCGAACGGGCTTCGAGCCGCGCGCTTCGCGGGCCCGACTTTAGCCGCTCGCACGCCGGAACGGCTCAAGAGATTCGCGGCGATAATCCCGCGCATGTTTGCCTCGATCCCACGACTGCAACGCGTGCTGCCGACGACGATGCTGTGCGCACTGATCGTGTGCGCACCCATGGCAGCGTTCGCCGCGCCGCCCGCGTCCCCTACGACGCCGGAACCGTCCCCGTCGCGCGAGGCGGAAACGCGCGCGAAGCTCGCCCAGGTCCGGTCCGAAATCGCGAAAATCGCCGAAGCACAGCACGCTACCGCTGCAAAGCGCGACGCCATCAACGCGAAACTTTCCGCGCAGGCGACGCAACTCGACCGCGCCGCCAGGGCGGTGCAGGACAGCGACGCCGCGATCGCATCGAAAACCGCGGCGCTTGCTACCCTCGAGCGCCAGCGCGCGCAACTCGAATCCGGGCTGGCCAGTCAGCGCGCAGCACTCGCGGATCTGCTGCGCGCGGCGTATACCCTCAATCGCGGTTCGGACCTCACGATGCTGCTGGGCGAGGACGACATCGCGAAGATCGACCGCGCGCTCGCCTACTCGCGCTATTTCCAGCAGGATCGCGTCGCGCACATTCGCGCATTGCTCGGCCAGGTCGCCAAACTCGACCAGGTGAAGGCATCGATCGAGGCGGAAGCCGCGGCCTTGCAACAACAGCGCACCCAGCGCACGGCGCAGGTCGCGCAGCTCGAGCGGGCGCGCGACGCCCAAGCCGCGCTGCTCGCGGAGGCGAACCGCCAACTCGCACAGCAAAAGGACAAGCTCGCCGCCCTGCGCCGCGATGCCGATGCACTGGACCAATTGCTGAAGCAACTGCAAAACGTGTTCGCCGACATCCCCGCGCAACTCGGCAAAAGCACGCCGTTCGGCGCTTTGCGCGGCAAGCTGCCGTTGCCCGTCG
>JAJPJT010000050.1 GCA_021324095.1 Gammaproteobacteria bacterium | reverse complement strand
TCAGGTCTACTTCAACCAACCGCTGCCCCTGCCCAAGGCAGCTTGAACCGAGCAGGCATCCACTTATCGAACCGGGTTCGACTGTTCAAACGGGTGGGTCCACTTCTATTGCTGTAGCGCGTTCGACGAACTCGACGAGCCTGGAAGGTGCGATCAATGCGTTGGCGGACAAGCTCGCCGCCACCCAAACCCCGCTGCGTGAGGCGATCGCGCGGTGCCCAGGTCGGACCTGGATCAACAAGCGGCAAGTTTTCCTGCGCTTGCAACGCGTCCGCAATTACATCTGTGCGTGCTGCGAACGGGAACTCGATCTCGATGAATTGGCGCGGATGGCCAATTATTCGTCATGTCACTTTCTCCGCACTTTCCACATGGTCTACCAAACCACGCCCCACGCCTACTTGACCGACCAGCGCCTGCAACGTGCGTGGCGGCTATTGCGGTCCGGTAACTTCGCCGTCACGGAGGTGGCCATGGCGAGCGGATTCGAAAATCGCAGCGCATTTTCGCGGTTGTTTCATCAGCGTTTTGGCGCTACCGCCCAGGAAACCAGAAGTCGGCGGAGTTTCCCGACGGCCGCATAAAGCGGCGTGACGCAATCGCGCAATCCGCGCAACGCACCAGCGAAACACCCGGCACGTGTGAATGGGAGCGACATATAAAAATGTCGTTAAGACGCCGCGTCACGGCGGCGCCTGCCGAATCACCACTGCCGGAGAGTCGCATGTCGAAGAATAAGCTGTGGGACGCCATCCAACAGGCATTTCTGGTATCCAGTGCACCTGTTGCCGCGCTAACGCTCGGAAGCCTCGCGTTGCCTGCCTTCGCGCAGAACGCAACCACGACACAGAACGGCCAGAAACCACAAACCCTGCAGACGATCGTGGTCACGGGTTCGCACATCCGCCGTGTGGACTTGGAAACATCCAATCCAGTCGTTGCCGTCACGGCGCAGCAGATTCAGGCCACCGGCAAGCAGACGCTGGGCGACATCGTTCAGAACCTGCCGGTCATAACGGGCGGCGTCGAGAATCCCAACGTCAACAATGGCGGTGGAAGTGGTTCCACGAACATCGGGCTGCGCGGATTGGGGGCCAGCCGCACCTTGATCCTGGTCGATGGCCAGCGGCTCGTCGGCTTCGAAGGCATCGTCGACCTGAACTTCATCCCGGTATCCGCGGTGCAGCGCATCGAAGTGCTGACCGATGGCGCCTCGGCCGTGTACGGTTCCGACGCGATCGGCGGCGTCATCAACATCATCCTGAAGTCCAACTATCAGGGCGCACAGTTCCAGGCCAACTACGGCATCTCCGACCATAGTGACGCCGAACGCAAGGGCGCCAACTTCCTCTTCGGACAGACTTCCGACAAGGGCAGCATCCTGGCGGGCGTGGAATACCAGCAGTTCAGCGAATTGCTGGAGTCGGCGCGCAAGTTCTCCAATTACGCCCTCTCGATAAGTACTTCCAGCGGCAGCGGCGTGTGCTCGCCGCTATCGGGTCATGCCGGATTCTTCGTTTGCCCCGGCGGTTCGTCCTCCGCGCCGCGCGACCGCATCAGGATTCCGAGCAAGGGTCTCGACTTGTCGCTGAACCAGAGCGCGGCAACCGCGGGCACCAGTCCCACCACGCTCAGCGACTATCATCCGTTTGTCAGTTCCCTTGACAAATACAACTACGCCGCGGTCAATCTGCTGATGACACCGCAGGAGCGCACCAACGCGTTCTTCAAGGGCGTGTATCACCTGACCGACAACATCGATTTCACGGCAACTTATCTGCACCAGAAGACCGTATCGGAAGCCCAGCTGGCGCCGCCGGTGTTCGGTACCAACACCGGCGCGACCATTGCGGCGAACAGTTACTACAACCCGTTCGGTGTCGACTTCACGCCCAGCAACGGCAATACGTTCCAGACACGCATGTTTCCGGTAGGTGATCGCATCTTCCACAGCGCCACCACCAAGGACCAGCTGGATACCGAACTCAAGGGCAATCTCAATATCCTCGGCCAGAACTGGACGTGGGATGTGGGCTACAACTATGGCCATGCTTCGCGCCTGGGAACCGACCTCGGCTTCCCCAACCAGTCGGCGTTGATGTCTGGCATGGGACCGTCGTACTTCGATGCAGCCACGGGAACGGTCGTCTGCGGCGTCCCCGGCGGTGCCCCGGTCGCGAACTGCACGCCGTTCGATCCCTTCAACCAGTTCAACCCGAACACGCAGGCGGTCGAGCGGGCATCCGCATCCCCTTCGATGGTCGATACGTGGTACATCTCTCGTACGTACCACGCAGACATCAGCGGCGGATTGTTTAATCTTCCGGCGGGCACCGTCCAGTTGGCGGCAGGCCTGAACTACAACAAGCAGTACACCAACAACACGGTCGGTCCGCTCATCCTGATCGAGGATCACCCCCCCTATTCCTGCCCGCTGGGCAGCGCATGCGCCTCGCACCTCCAGGGTGGGTTCAACGTCAAGGAGGCGTATGCCGAGGCGTTCATCCCGATCCTGAAGGACCTGCCGTTCGTCCATGAATTGAACCTGGACCTGGGTGACCGCTACTCGAAGTACAACGCGATAGGCAGCACCAACAACTGGAAAATCGCCTTCGAATACCGGCCCATCGACGATCTGCTGCTGCGCGGCACCGAGACCACCGTATTCCGCGGGCCCAGCATCGCCCAGGTCTTTGGACCACCCGGCAGCAGCGCGCCGTTCCTGAGCTACGATCCGTGCGACGGGTTCACGGGCGCGCCGGCCGGTAGCGGTCCCGCGATCGCATGCCAGAATGTGCCGACCAATGGCACGTTCAAGGACTTCTACGTTCAGACCCACCTGCAGACCGGGGCGATAGATGCGGGCTCGAAGTTCTTCGGCATCAATCTCAAGCCGGAATCCGGGAAGACGTTCGACTTCGGCGCGGTGTATTCGCCGCATTTTGTGCCCGGCCTGTCGATGAGCGTCGATTTCTGGCGCGTGTACCTCAACAACACGATCACGGCGGTGGGCATTCAGACATCGCTGATCGAGTGCTACGACGGCGTCCTGTCGTTCTGCCCGAATGTCCTGCCACGCGATCCCACAGGGCAGCCCCTGACGTGGAAGCAGCCGACCCAGAACCTGGGCCGGATCGACATGAAGGGCATCGATTTCCAGGCGAACTACAGGCTGCCGCAGTTCTCGTTCGGCCAGTTTGAGGTGGGCGTGCAGGGGACGTACATGAAAGAGGCCAGGTTCAACACCGCGCCGGGCTACCCGGGCAGCCTCGTGCTGAATGGAGTAGGCATGATGGGCACGTTCGGTTCGGCGCTTGGCAGCACCTGCCCGTTCCCGGCTGGCGGCCTGTGCTTCTTCCCGCGCATCCGTGCGACCGGCACCCTGGGCTGGCAACTCGGTCCCTGGGACGCCCAGTGGACCATGCGCTACATCAGCAAGTTCAAGGGCGGTTCGGCCGATCCATCACAGCTTGCCTCGATGGCCGCGCCCACGCCTGGAATCGTGTTCAACTACGGCGCAACCGTGTACAACAACTTGACGGTGGGCTACAACATCGAACCGATCAACACCCGGATCGATGTGGGCGTGGACAACATGTTCGACAAGCAGCCGCCCATGCTGTTCGCCAACAACAGCCTGAACGCCAACACCGACCCCGAGGACTTCGACGTGATCGGCCGCTATTACTGGGGGCGTGTCACGGTGAAGTTCTGATCGGCTCCGTCGAAGCCATCGAGCTGCACAACTCACGGCCGCACGGGTATTCTCGTGCGGCTCTTTGTTTTTCTGCGAACGATGACCGATTTCATCATCGAGCCGATAGTCGCGGCGCTACAGGCTGGTGATCCGCTTTTGGCCGAGCGGCTATGCCGGGAGCAGCTGCAGGCGAAACCGGATGCCGTGGACCCTCTGGTACTGCTCGCGCTCAGTCTGTGGCGGCAGGGCGACCACGCAGGCGCGTTGGACGTTTACGCGCGGCTGGCGCGTCTGCATCCCGAAGATGTCATGCACTGGCGCAACTACGCGGTCGCCCTGCGCAACGCCGGCGATTTGCGGGCAGCCGAACGCGCCTATGAAACCGCCGTGCGGCTGACGCCGGACGATCCCGAACTGCTCGAACTGCACGGGCTGATCCAAATGGATCTCGGCAAGTTCGTCGAAGCGCGCGACACTCTGTTGCGGGCGTTCGGCAAATCGCCGGATACCCCTGCGATTCGAATCCATGCGGCGCAGTCTTGCTCGATCTGCCGCGACTTTCGCGTCGAGGAGCTGCTGAAACCTTGGCGCACATGGCTGCCGCTGGAAGAGGACCTGCAGTTCGAGTTGGCCGAAGTGCTGATCCAGCAAGGGGAGGCGCTGTGCGCCCTGGAGGTGTTGGAAGACCTGTTGCGTCGCGCTCCTTCGCACGTCACCGTGCAATTGTCCCTGGCCAGCGTGTATGAACGGGTCAACAGGCTCGATGACGCCGAAGCGATGCTGCGGACCATCGAAGCGTCCGGTGCGTCCGCGGACCAGAACGTGCGGATTGCGATCGAACGGCAACGCGCGCAACTGGCAGCGCGTCGCGGCGACGCCGCCGGGGCGCGGGAAGCACTGGAACGGCTTGGTCCGGCAGGAGATTCGGATGCTGGATACTGGTTTGCGTTGGCAAAGGTCTGCGACAAGCTGGGCGATCCGGCGGCCGCGATGCGCGCGCTCGAGAAAGGGCATGCCAGCCAAATTCTGGAACTCAAGACGGCTGTCCCCCACTATTTCGAAGCCGGCGCCGAAGTCCTGCCCAACGAGCGTGCGCGTGTCGCAGCGGCAGATTACCGCGAATGGCCGATTTTGAGCGCCCCGGATGTTTCGCAGTCACCCGTGTTCGTGGTGGGTTTCCCGCGGTCGGGCACGACACTTCTGGAGCAGATGCTGGATGCGCATCCACGCCTGCAGTCAATGGATGAACGTCCATTTTTCAACACGCTGGCCGGACAGCTCGAACGCAGCACCGGCATCGAGGTGCCGGATGGACTCGGCCGTTTGGACCAGCGCGACTGCGACGAGCTGCGCAAAGGTTACGTGATCCTCGCTTGCGGCAAGATCCCTCGCCGCTGGGATGCGCGGCTCGTGGACAAGAACCCGCTGAACATGATGTGGCTGCCCATGATCCACCGCATGTTCCCGAACGCCAAGTTCATCCTTGCCGTACGCCATCCCTGCGACGTGATCCTGAGCTGCTACATGCAGAATTTCCGCGCAGCCGTGCTGGCCGTCGCCGGCCAGTCACTCGAACGCCTCGCGCGCGCTTACGTCGCGGCGATGGAAAGCTGGCTTTACCACGTCGGAATTTTCAAACCGGACGTGTTCGTGTCGCGCTACGAGGATCTGATCGCGGATACGCGTGGCCAGACGCGCCGGATCGCCGGATTCCTTGGCCTGGATGATGCGGATTCGATGCTGCACTTCGATGTGCGCGCGCGGGAGAAGGGCTACATCAAGACTCCGAGCTACACCCAGGTCATCGAACCAATCAACCGCAGTGGCATTGGTCGCTGGCATCGCTATCGCGAATACTTCGAGCCGGTACTGCCGATCGTGCAGCCGATGCTCGCGTACTGGGGCTATGGCGCCGAAGTCTCCGCGGCGGCAGAGGCGCGCTGAAGTGGGCGTCAACGACAGGCTGTTCCAGGCGCCGGCGCCGGACCTGGCAAGGATCAATGCGCGGCTCGAGAGGTTGCCGCCAGTATTGGCCGAAATGATCAGGGATGCCGGCGAGGCACTTGTGACGGGCGATTTGCGCGTCGCGCAGTCCGTGCTGGCGCGTGCGCTGGCGCTTTCACGCGATCAGCCGGACGTGCTGCGCCTGTATGGTCTCTTGCTGGCGCGGATTGGCAATCTTGCCGCGGCGGTTGCCAACTTCGAGAGCGCGATCCGCGCGGCGCCCGATGATGCGATGGGGTATTGGCAATACGCGCAGGTGTGTGAGGAAGCGGGGGACGTTGCGGGTGCGCTGCGGCTGCGCGAGAAAGCCGTGCAGCTTTTGCCCGATTCGGCGATGGCTTGGGCTGATCTCGGTGAACATTTGTCCCGCCATGACGAAACCGAACGTGCGTTGCCGATCATCGAAAGGGCTCTCACACTTGCGCCAGACTACGCGCCGGCGCAGTTGATGCTGGGCAACACGCTGGTGGCCTGCGGTCGCGCAGGGGAAGGCGCGGCGGCGATACGGCGCGCGATTGCCATCGAGCCCGCGTTCGGCGCGGCGTGGCTGGCTCTGGTGGACATCAAGACGGCTCGGGTCACCGACACGGAAATCGGGCAGATGCGCGAGTTGTTGGGCGGCACGAACATCAACGAGGGCGAGCGCACGGCGATCCAGTTCGCGCTTGCAGGGGCATATGAGAACTGTGGGCGGTACCCCGAAGCTTTCGAGCTGTTCACGGCAGCCAATGCCCGCCGCAAGTACGAAATTGGTGCATGGGATCCCGGCCGATTCCTCGATCAGGCCCGGCTCACGTCCCAGGTTTTTGGTGCCCCGCATTCTGTGGCGGGTGATCCGCAGCTTGGCAAACAGGCGGTTTTCATCGTCGGCATGCCCCGTTCCGGCACCACCCTGGTCGAGCAGGTCCTGGCCGCGCACCCGCAGGTGAACGGGGCGGGAGAGCTTGGCGAGTTGGCGCAGGTGTTGACCGAAGAATCAGCGCGCCTGCAACGACGCTTCCCCGAATGGGTTCCCGTGGCAACCTCAAAGGATTGGCAGCGGCTGGGGCAGCGTTATCTCGAATTGACCGCGCGCTACCGCGATGGGTATACGCGATTCACCGACAAGATGCCGAACAACTGGCAGGCATTGGGGGCGATCCGGGCGATGTTGCCTGGAGCGCGCATCGTGATCTGCCGGCGCGATCCCGTGGAGACCTGCTGGTCTTGCTTCAAACAATATTTTCCCCGTGGCTGGACGTTCACATGCGACTTCGATCACCTCGGAACGTTCTGGAAAGCCTTTGACCATGCGGCGACGTGGTGGGCCGTGCATGAATCCGAACACATCCGTGAACAGCATTACGAAGCCTTGACGGAAACGCCGGAAACCGAAATCCATGCGCTGCTCGAATTCTGCCGGCTGCCGTTCGATCGGGCTTGCCTTGCGCCCCACGACGTGCGGCGCAACGTCCACACCCTGAGCGCCGCGCAGGTTCGGGAACCCGTACACCGGCATCGTTCCACCGCAGCGAGCTATGAGGCCTTGCTCGATCCGCTGCGACAGGCGCTCGGACTCGAACCCTGGGCCCGGGAGACGCAGTCCCGCGCGTGAACCATCCGGCGGCTCAGGTTTCCGGGATCTGCAACAGCTCCGGGACGAATCGCGCGTAATGTACCCACCGGTTCACGGATTTTGCGTGAACCGGTTGCCGCGCCTGCCACAGGCTGGCGGTGCTGATCGTGTTTTCGGGCCGCGCCTCGGAATGGATTTCCCCCGGGGGCCGTGGCTGGATGCCGATCCACTGCGCCAGAGCAGCGACGACACCCGCGGGATTCGCGACCAGTTCCTCGTACCGGACGGCACGGATCGAATCCGGGTACAGCCGGGTCCAATGCGCCATCAATCTTTCGCAGTCGCGCATCACCAGTGCGATGTCGCCGAAGTCGTAGGCGTAGCCTTGCACGTCTTCCAGGAAACACTGCATCCACAATGACAGCGCCGTATCGCGGGGCCTGCGCTGGCAGTGGACGACGTTCGCGTCGGGAAACATGGCGAGCGCGAGATCGACATAACGGAAGTTGAGCGGCTGCTTGTCAATGAACCAGCGTGCTTCCGGCGCGTCGTCCTGACGGGAACATCGCGCGTAGGTTGCCTCCGCATCCTGCAGTGCCGACCGGGTTGGCGTTCCGCTCAGCGCGGGTTGTTGCGCCAGCCGCGCAAGCACGCCCAACTCGCCGCGATTGCAGACCCGCGGATGCCGCGACAGCAGTTCGGCGAGCAAGGTGGTGCCGCTGCGCGGCATCCCGACGATGAAGACCGGCACGAAGCGGTCCATTGGCTCCAACGCAGAGGCAATCGGTTTGGCAGCAAGGCGCGTCTCGAGCATGCGCCGCCAGGCCTTGCGTGACCAGTTCCCCGTGCGCTTCCGAATCGCGTTGCCTTCCCGGAAATCCTGGGCCGCCTGGGCGTAATGGCCGACGTCGTCGTACGCTTTTCCCAGGGAGAAGTGGAGTTCCGCGCGTGCGAGATCAGAGAGGTCGCCGCGTTCCAGGCCCTCTTGGAACAGCGCGAAGTCAGGGTGATCCAGGTTGCCATAGCGTTGCGCGGACGACAAGCCGATCGGTACGTGCCATTCCACTGCGCGCGGAGCGTGCTGGAGCGCAAAGAGGTAGCGCGCACGCGCCTTGTCGAATTCGCCCAACTGGAGCGCGAGCATTCCGGCATAGGCGTGCAGGCGCGGATCGTCCGGCCGCACGGCGATCGCGGCTTCGGCGATCGCGGACGCATCGCGCTTGCGGTCCATGCCATCGAGCAATTCGATCGCGACGATGGCCAGGTCGGGACCGCACCTGTTCGCATCGACCGCCAGACACGCGCGCAGCACTTGCGCCGCGGCATTCGTGCGACCTTGACGATCGAGCGTTCGCGCCAGTGCGAATGCGGATCCGGTGTCGCCGGCGTCGTGCGCCAGCAGCTTGCGCAAGACTTGCTCGGCCGCATCGTCGCGGCCGGTCTTCTGGAACAGCCCGGCCTGCGCCCTCAGCAAATCCGTTGATGAGGGGAACTGCGAGAGCGCCTGGTCGAGCACCGCCTGCGCGGATACGCCTTCGCCGCGCAGGATCAGCGTGCGCGCCGTATCCAACCATTCCTGCTCCGTCCGCACCGGGGCCAAGCCTTCAGACTCCGAACACCGGCATCCCGAGGCTGATGCGCAGGGGATCCAGCAACTCGCCGTAGCGTTCCGCGTGGGCCGTATCCGTTTGCAACGGTCGGCGGACCTGGGTGGCGCTGGGCGAGCGGACCTCGCGATCGGTTTCATGGAAGCGCAAGGTGCCTTGTTCGAACGGCAGTCCGCAGGCATCGAGAAGCTTGCGGATGGATGCCTCGGGTTCGGCGAGCATCGCCTCGTAACGGTGCTGGTAGACGTGCGACGGGTGCAGCGCCGCGAACCGGTTCGCGCTGCGGTCGAAGTCGCGCCAGAACGCGGCGAGGTCTTCCGGCGTCCGGCTGAATTCGCTGCCCCCGGGCAGGAGCTGGCGATAGCAGGAGAAGCAGGTCTCCAGCGGATCGCGCCGGCAGACCACGACATGTGCCCCCGGCAACATTGCGCGTATCGCGCCGATGTACATCCAGTTGCCCGGCAGCTTGTCGGTGAATCGTGGGCGGCGTCTTTGCCAGTACGCGGTGCGTTCGAGATAGCGTTCGCCCAGGCGCTGCCAATCTTCAGGACGAGCTTCGCCGACCCAGCGCGGAAGCGGCTTTCCGCGGCGCCGGGATTCCTCGTTGACGATCAGCGACAGGTCGGGCAATTCGCCCGCGCCTTCCACCTGCGAATGCGAGGCGAGGATCTGTTCGACCAGCGTGGTGCCCGATCTTGGCAATCCGACGATGAAAAGAACCTCGCGCCCGAGGTCGGCATCGGAAGCCGGGGCGGGCGGCGGCGTGAAGGCCTGGTCGATCGCGTCGACCAAACTCGAGAACGCTCGTGCGTCCCAGTGCTGCCGCAGGCGCGCGATCGCGTTGGCGCGTTTCAGTTCTTCCAGCGATTCGGCGTAGTGGCCGCTTTCGTCGAGTGCTCTGGCCAGGGCAAATCCGATGGCAATGCGATCGCCATCGCTCGCCCGGTGGTCGCGCAATGCTGCGCGCATCCGTTCGATGTCGTCGGGCGCGAGGGCACCGGTGCGAAGGTCGGCCAGCCCCCACCACGCCATGCCCGTCTGTGGCCGTTGCGCCAGCACCTTGCGGTATTCGATTGCCGAATCCTCGGGATTTCCCTGCATGCGCAGCAGATCGCCTAACAGCGCCCGCGCATCCATGTTGTCGGGAGCCAGTTCCACTGCGCGCTGGAGCGCATCGACGGCTTCCTCGTTGCGCACGCAGCGCGTCAGCATCACCCCGAGGTTGAACCAGGCGGTTCCGAGTCCGGGATCGAGTTCGCAGGCGCGTCGCAGCGCGCGGATGGCGCCGTCAAAATCGCCGCTGTTGCCGAGTACCGTCGCGAAGGTATTGTGGTACAGCGCATCGATCGGGCGCAGTTCGAGGGCGCGCTGCATCGCGGCAATGGCACCCGCATGGTTGCCGCGCAGGCTGAGGGTGCCGGCGTGCAGCCGCAGGACTTCGGGGTGGTTGGGGTAGCTTGTAAGCGCGGGGCGGAGCTGGGCTTCGGCCTGGTCGGCGCGTCCCATCCCGAGCGCCTGGGCCGTGGCCACAACCTGTTGCGCCGCGGTGCTGTCGAGGCCCTGCAGGCGTGCCGCACTCATGGACCTGTCCCGTGCTTGCGGATGTCGTGCCGGGCATGGAGGTATCGCATGGGAATCTGGTCGAATCGCTGTGGCTGGCTATGATAAAGGGCGCACGCACTCTGGACGACAGCATGCAGGTGACTCCCCGCGACTCCATCGCCGCCCGCTTGGCAGAGGCGCGGGCCCTGTACGAAAGCGATCGCGTGGAGCAGGCAGAGGCGTTGCTGCGGGGGCTCGCTGCGGCTGCGCCCGCGCGTGAGGACGTGGCAACCATGCTGGCCGAAGTTCTGCGCAACCAGGGACGGCTGGGTGCCGCGGCGGAAACCATGGCCCGACTGGCCGAAGCCAGGCATTTCGAGGATGGCGTGGCCATGCGCGCCGCGGCTTTCGCGCGCGAGTGTGACCGTCACGCCGTCGCGGTGCGGATTTGCGGCGCTGCGCTGGCCCGCGGTGCCGGCAGCGCGGAACTGCTGGTGCTGGCCGGTCACGTTGCGCGCGAATCCGGTGAGTTTGCTGCGGCGCGCCGGCATTACCTCGCGGCGCTCGACGCGGGCATCGACCTCGATCGCCGGCGTGTGCTGGGCGCGTTGGTGAACACCCGGCGCTACACCGATCCCGGCGATCCGGATCGGCTCCGTTGCGAACAGTGCTTTCAAGACCGGACGGGATTACCGCAAACCCGCGCGTCGGCGGGATTCGCGTTGGCCAAGGTCCTGAACGACCTTGGCGATTTCGCAGGTGCAGCCGGTGTGCTGCGCGAGGCGAACGGGCTGGTTCGCGCGTTGCGTCCGTGGGCTGCGGACACTTGGCGGCGTTTCGTCGGGGCGCGCCAGCGTGAACGCGTGACGGCTGCCCCGGCGCCCCCAGACTCCGGGTTCGCGCCGGTGTTCATCGTTGGCGTGCCGCGCAGCGGCACCACGCTGACGGCGACCCGGATTGCGCGCACGACGGCAGCGCGCGACCGCGGCGAACTGCGTGCGCTGCGATTCATCGCCGAGCGACTGCGCAGTGGGGGGCACCTCGGCAGCGCCGCGGTCATCGCCGAAGCCGCTGCCTTCTATCGGACGATGGCGCGCCAGGACGATCCGCCGGCGCGCGTGTACCTCGACCAGGATCCGCTCAACTTCCGCTGGCTCGACATCGCCGCCGCGATGTTTCCGCAGGCGAAGGTCGTGCATCTGCAGCGCGATCCGCGTGATGCGGCGCTGTCGCTGTGGAGCCAGGAATTCGCACACCAGGACATGGCGTTTTCGAACGATTTCGACGACATCACCGCCTTCATGCAGGGACATGCTGAATTGATGGCGCACTGGAAAGCCACGCTGGGCATCCCGATCATGGACCTCGATTACGAGGCGCTCGTCGCAGATCCGGCAGGCAAGGTGGCCGAGCTGGCCGCGTTCATCGGAGCATCGGATGTGCGGACCGACATCGTTCGCAGCAATGCCGACGCGCCCGTGACTTCCGCGAGCGTGTGGCAGGCGAGACAGCCGGTGTATTCGACTTCGGTGGGGCGTTGGCGAAATTACGCGCAATATGTGCCGGAACTGGCGCAGTTTGGCAATCCGCAGGAGCGGCGGTAGCCGCGACCCGCGGCGCCGGCCCGGCTGAACCGTGTGATCGGGTCTTCCGACCCTCCTACCATCAATACCGGTAATGCTCCGCCTTGTACGGCCCCTCGACCGGCACGCCGAGGTAATCGGCTTGCGCTTGCGTCATCTTCGTCAGCTTCACGCCGATCTGCTCCAGGTGCAGGCGCGCGACTTCCTCGTCGAGCTTCTTGGGGAGGCGGTAGACGGTCTTTTCGTATTCGTCCTTGTGGGTCCACAGGTCGATCTGCGCCAAGGTCTGGTTCGAGAACGAATTGGACATCACGAACGACGGATGGCCGTGCGCGCAACCAAGGTTCACGAGGCGGCCTTCGGCCAGCAGATAAATCGAGTTGCCTTCGGGGAAGGTGTAGAGGTCGACCTGCGGCTTGATGTTGGTCTGCTCCGCGGCTTTCTGCAGGCGGTCGACCTGGATCTCGTTGTCGAAATGACCGATGTTGCAGACCAGCGCGTGGTTCTTCATGCGCTGCATGTGTTCCAGCGTGATCACGTCGCGGTTGCCGGTGGTGGTGACGTAGATGTCGCCGGTGCCTAGCGTGTCCTCGACCGTCGCGACCTGGAAACCTTCCATCGCGGCCTGCAGCGCGCAGATCGGGTCGATCTCGGTGACGATCACGCGCGCGCCGAAGCCTTTCAGCGAATGCGCGCAGCCCTTGCCGACATCGCCGTAGCCGCACACGACCGCGACCTTGCCCGCGACCATCAGGTCGGTCGCACGCTTGATGCCGTCGGCCAGCGATTCGCGGCAGCCATACAGGTTGTCGAACTTGGACTTCGTCACCGAGTCGTTGACGTTGATCGCCGGCACCAGCAGCTTGCCGGCCTCGGCGAGCTGGTAAAGGCGGTGCACGCCGGTGGTGGTTTCCTCCGACACGCCACGCCATTCCGACGCGACCTTCTTCCAGAAACCGGGTCGTTCGCTGCGGGTTTTCTTCAGGAGATCCTTGATGACCTGTTCCTCGTGGTTGGCGCCGGGCTCGTCCACCCACTTGGAACCGTCTTCCATCTCGACGCCCTTGTGGATCAGCAGCGTCGCGTCGCCGCCGTCGTCGACGATCAGTTCGGGACCAGTCATGCCAGGATGCGTCAACGCATCCAGCGTGCACTGCCAGTATTCCTCCAGCGTCTCGCCCTTCCACGCGAACACCGGCACGCCGCTTGCAGCGATCGCGGCGGCGCAGTCGTCCTGGGTCGAAAAGATGTTGCACGAAGCCCAGCGCACCGACGCACCCAGCGCCGTGAGCGTCTCGATCAGCACCGCGGTTTCCTTGGTCATGTGCAGGGAGCCCGTGACACGCACGCCCTTCAACGGTTTCTGCGGCGCGTAACGTGCGCGGATCTGCATCAGGCCAGGCATTTCCTGCTCGGCCATGGTGATGCGCTTCCTGCCGAGATCGGCCTGCGTAATGTCGCGCACGTTGTAGTCGTGTTTTGCGGAATCTTGCTTTGTCGAAACCTGGGGCACTGCGTTCATGGTATTTCTCCGATTCATGGGCGCTGTTTTGAAGGATGCCGAGCCTGACCGCTTTCGCGGATGCAGCGCCCCTCGGCGGATTTACCCCCTTCGGAACGAAGGGGTCGCTGCTGCGTTATTTGATCTTCGCCGCCTTGCGCAATTCTTCCGCGCGATCCGTCTTTTCCCACGAAAATGCCGTCGCGGTTTCGGATTTCTTCACCAGCTTGCCGCCTTCGCGTTCTTCCCATTTGTAGGTGAGCTGGAACGGTTTGCGGCCGAAATGACCGTAGGCGGCGGTCGGCTGGTACATCGGATGGATCAGGTCCAGCATCTTGATGATGCCGTACGGGCGCAGGTCGAAATGCGTGCGGATCAGTTTCTCGATCTTGTCGTCCGGGATCTTGCCGGTGCCGAAAGTCGTCACGGAGATCGAGGTCGGCACCGCGACGCCGATCGCGTAGGACACCTGCACCTCGCAACGGTCGGCGATGCCGGCCGCGACGATGTTCTTGGCGACATAGCGCGCGGCGTAGCTGGCCGAGCGGTCGACCTTCGACGGATCCTTGCCCGAGAACGCGCCGCCGCCATGGCGGGCCATGCCGCCGTAGGTGTCGACGATGATCTTGCGGCCGGTCAGGCCGCAGTCGCCGACCGGTCCGCCGATCACGAACTTGCCGGTCGGATTGATGTGCACCTTGTTCTTCGGCAGCGCGTCGAGCCACTTCTTCGGCAGCACGGGCTTCAAAATGGTTTCGCGCACGCCTTCGACGAGATCCGCGTATTTCACCGACGGATCGTGCTGGGTCGAGAGCACCACGGCATCGAGGCCGGCCACCGTGTGGTCGTCGTTGTACAGCAGCGTCACCTGCGATTTCGCGTCGGGGCGCAGCCACTTCAGCTTGCCGCTCTTGCGCACCTTCGACTGCTGCTCGACCAGCCGGTGCGAGTAGTAGATCGGCGCCGGCATGCATTCGGGTGCCTCGTTGCAGGCATAGCCGAACATCAGACCCTGGTCGCCGGCACCCTGTTCCTCGGGCTTCTTGCGGCTGACGCCCTGGTTGATGTCGGGCGACTGCTTGCCGATCAGGTTCAGCACGCCGCAGGTCTGGCCGTCGAAACCGACCACGGACGAGTCGTAGCCGATGTCGAGGATCACCTCGCGGGCCAGCGCCTCGATGTCCACCCATGCGTCGGTGGTGACTTCGCCCGACACGATCGCGACGCCGGTCTTGACCATGGTCTCGCAGGCGACGTGTGCGCGCTTGTCCTGGGCGAGGATCGCGTCCAGCACGGCGTCGGAAATCCGGTCGGCAACCTTGTCCGGATGGCCCTCGGAAACCGATTCGGAGGTGAACAGGTAACGGCTCATCGTGGGATATATCCTTTGATACGGATGGAGGGATGAAAGGAGTTGCTCATCATACATGCGCTGGCCGGCGATTGCACTGAACGCGGGCCAGGACGAAAGGCCAAAAGCCGCGGACACGGATCAGAGCGGATCAAAGCGAAAAGAGCATGGGCATTGGCGATCGACCGGAAGAGAATCAAGAAAGCAGCAACGATCCGCATTTATCCGGGTCAAAGGCTTCTCAGCAGTTTCGTCTACGCCGCGGCCGCAAATTCGCGTGGTACGCCCGCTTCGAGCGCATCGAAGTAGTCACGGGTCAGCCGCCGCTGCTCGTGCGCGCTTTCGGCAACGTTGACCACGGTGCGGAATGCGGCGTTTTCCGGCCGATCTTTCGCGTACCAGCCGAGGTGCTTGCGCGCGATGCGCACGCCCGCAGCTTCACCGTAGAAGGCGTACAGGTCGTCGAGGTGCCGGAGCAGGATGTCGCGCACCTCGGCGATGCCGGGCTCGGGCAGCGCCTCACCCGTCGCGAGGAAATGCGCGATTTCGCGGAAGATCCACGGCCGGCCCTGGGCTGCACGACCGATCATCAGCGCGTCGGCGCGGGTATATTCGAGCACCGCGCGTGCCTTGGCCGGCGAGTCGACGTCGCCGTTGGCGAACACCGGGATCGACACGCTCGCCTTCACGGCCGCGATGGTGTCGTACTCGGCGGAGCCTTCGTATTTTTGCGAGCGGGTGCGGCCGTGCACGGCCAGCGCGGCGATGCCGGCATCTTCGGCCAACTTCGCGATCGCCAGCGCGTTGCGCCTTTCGGGCGTCTGTCCGGTGCGGATCTTCAAGGTGACCGGCACGTCCACGGCGCCGACCACGGCCTTGCAGATGCGCGCCACCAGCGGTTCGTCGGCCAGCAGCGCCGAGCCCGCCCAGGCATTGCAAACTTTCTTGGCCGGGCATCCCATGTTGATGTCGATCAACTGCGCGCCGTGGGCAACGTTGTAGCGTGCCGCTTCGGCCAGCATGGCCGGATCGGAACCCGCGATCTGTACGCTGACGGGATCGGGTTCGCCGGCGTGGTCCATCCGGTGCAGGGACTTGCGGGTCCGCCACAGGCGTGGGTCCGAAGCGGTCATTTCCGAAACGGCGAGCCCGGCCCCCAGCCGCTTGCAGAGCTGGCGGAACGGTTTGTCGGTAACGCCCGCCATGGGCGCCAGCGCGAGGGGCGGGTCGATGGGGATACGACCGATGAACATCCGGCCAGTGTACTGGCGCGATCCTTGCATCATGCTGATCCGGGCACGCTCGGGCTCCGCGGGGGAGCTGATGCGAAGGATGGTCGCCGGGTTGCTGTTGTGGGGCACGCTGGCGGTGGTGTATGCCGCGGCGCCGCTGTCTCCCGTGGCGATGCGTACGCTGTCGGCCAGCGATCCGCATGCCCTGATCATCGACGTGAGGGCGGCCCTTGACGCGGGCGCCTATGTCAACGACCCCGCCGGTGAACGCCAAGCCCTGTGGTGGATGGGTCGCGCCGGCATCAATGTGTCCGATGACGCCGCCGTGACCGAGGCCATCGCGCGCCTGGAGAGTCTGGGCAGTGTTGCGCACGACAAACTCGCCCAATCCTACGGGGGATTCCTGACCGCCGACCTCCGGATCGCGCGCGGCGATGGAGGCGGCGTCAGCGATGCGCTGCAGGCGGCCGCGCTGCAGTTGGACAGCCCCGATCCCGCGCATCGCGCGCTGGCGAAGTTCCAGCTTTGCGACGCCTACAGCATGGCCGGGCAGTATCAACAGTCGCAGCCGCTCTGCCGGGAAGCCGACGCGGCATTCGGCGCGCTGCACGACGACTGGGACCAGGCCCAAGCCAAAAATGATGAAGGCAACAATGCGCTGTCGACGGGAAAGTACTCGGAAGCTGCCGTCTTCTACCACGAAGCGCGAGCGTTGTACGAGCAGGCCGGCGACCACTCGCAAAGGCTGATGGTGGGCGACAACCTGGCGCAGGTGTACCTGAAGGAAGGCAAGCCCGAGCAGGCGATCGCATTGTCGCGCGCATCGCTCGAGGACGAACGCGCTGCAGGCCGTGAATATGACGCCCTGGTTTCGCAATACGACATCGCACGCGCGCTGGAAGCCATGGGCCGGCGCAGCGAGGCGATGGACTTGATCGCCTCCACGGTGGGCGAGACGCGCAAGGCGCACCTCGACGCACTGTTGCCCGACATGCTGCAGGAACAATCCCGCCTTTACGAGCACAACGGGAGCCTGAAATCGGCGCTGCTGGCTTCGCGTGAAGCCTACGCGGCTGCGAGCAAACATTGGGCAGCCAGCCTGAACTCGCAGCAGGCGGAGCTCGCCGCGCGGTACGCGGCGCGGGAAAAGGAAATCCGCATCCACGAACTCGAGCGCAACAACCAGATCAAGAACCTGAAGCTGAAAGCCGCCGAAGCCGTCGCCGAGCGCAACGCACTGCAGCTTCGCCGCCAGCGCACCACCCTCGAAGCATCCGGCGTGGCGGGCCTGGGGCTGCTGATCGGCATTGCGTCGCTGCTGCTGTTCATGCGCTCGCAGTGGCGCCATTCCAGGGAGTTGCGACACCAGGCGCTGGAGGACCAGTTGACGGGCGTGGACAACCGGCGCGGATTCTTCCGGCGGGCCAATGCGCTGCTGGGCCGGCACGATGCCGATGAGCTGCCATTGCATGCGCTGCTGTTGTTCGATTTCGACTATTTCAAGCACATCAACGACCGTTGCGGCCATCCGTTCGGCGATATCGTGCTGAACGTGTCGCTGCAATGCCTGCGCGATATCGTCGGCAAGCGCGGACACCTCGCGCGGCTGGGCGGCGAGGAATTCGTCGTCCTGTGCCCGCGCATCGGCGGCACGGCTGCCCTGCGCCTCGCCGAGGACATGCGCATGGGGATCGCTTCGCTCGCGTTCCCGAATGCACCGGATGACCTCGATGTCACCATAAGCATCGGGGTGGCGCTGTTCGACGGCGTGCGCTGCCACGACCTCGGCAGTTGGTTGCGCAGCGCGGACGACGCCATGTATTCGGCGAAAGCGCGCGGACGCGACCAGGTAGTCGTCGCGCACGCGGTGAACGACTTGCTGACGCAGGTGGGTGCCGGCGCGCAGCCTGCCGCTTGAAGTCCATGTTGCGGTTGCGGGATCGGCCGCCCTGCGTGCCTGGCAGGCAGGGCTCGGAAGCAGGCCATGACCTGCATCAATGATCGACATCAATGCGATGTGCGCTCGCCGGGCGCACAGTGGTGCCTGCGCATGCTGCGGAGGTTGGATCCATGACCCACGTCGTCACCGACAATTGTATCAATTGCAAATACACCGATTGCGTCGAGGTGTGCCCGGTCGACTGCTTCCACGAGGGCCCGAATTTCCTGGTGATCGATCCCGACGAGTGCATCGATTGCACGTTATGCGTCGCCGAATGCCCGGTCAATGCGATCTTTCCGGAGATGGACGTGCCGGCCGGACAGGAGCACTACCTCGCGATCAACGCCGAGCTTGCGAAAAAATGGCCGGTGATCGCGAGCAGGATTCCGGCGATGGAGGGCGCAGATCTGTGGGACGGGATGCCCGACAAGCTGCCGTTGCTCGATCGGGGCGACGGCAGCCCGTCCGCGGCTACGGCAACAACGCCGAAGGCGGCGTGAATGTCGCGGCCGTGTCCGTCCGCTAGACTGACAGGACGGCAGTCCACCGCATACTTTTTCGAGGCAGCAAAGGAGTTCAGCCATGTCCGGTACGAAGTTCAAGGGCAACCCCGTCCACCTGGACGGTCATTTTCCGAAGGTCGGCGACGAGGCGCCTGCGTTCAAGCTGGTGGCCGGTGATCTTTCCGAAAAGTCGCTCTCGGACTTTGCCGGCAAGCGCAAGGTGCTGAACATCTTCCCGAGCGTCGATACCGGCGTATGCGCGGCCTCCGTGCGGCATTTCAACCAGGACGCGGCCGGTCTGAAGAATGCCGTCGTGCTGTGCATCTCGGCCGACCTGCCGTTTGCGCAGGCGCGCTTCTGCGGCGCCGAGGGCATCCATAACGTCATCATGTTGTCGCTGATGCGCGGGCGCGAGTTCCTGAAAAACTACGGCGTCGCGATGACCGACGGGCCGCTCGCGGGTCTTGCGGCCCGCGCCGTGGTGGTACTTGACGAACACGACAAGGTAATCCACGCGCAACTGGTCGACGAGATCACCCGTGAGCCGGATTACGCGACAGCACTGAAGGCGCTGGGCTGAGGCGCGCTATCTCCCTCTCCTCCGGGAGCGGGTGCCGCGAAGGGGCGGGTGAGGGTCCGCACCCGCGCAGCGCCTCGCTCGCTCGGCTGTGCGCCGCGGGTCGTGCAACGGTGCGTTGATCGCTTCGATGATTGGCCATCCATGGCCTGCCCATCATGGATTGACGGCCTGTCGAGAACCGTCTTCCGTTTCCGTGTCGTCAACGTGTGACCGCGCGAGAAAGCTCGCATAACGGGGCATGACGTGGGGCATGAAGGTCTGGCCGGGAAGAGGACGCTCCACACCGAACACGTAGCGTGGAAAATCGAGCGGTTCCTGGATCGCCCAGATCGCCTCGTGCGCGTCCGGTGGCAGAATGCGCGCAGGATCGCCGACGGCGATCCAGTTCAAAGGTACGATCGCGTCGTCCTCGAGCCGCGTGCGCAGGTGCACGATGCCGTTGATGCGTACTTCTGCCCGGCATCCAACGTGGGCACCATTGAACACGGTGACTCCCGTGGCGAGAAAGGCGTCGTCTCCCACCTCGCAGCCGGTGAGATAGGCACGCGGACCCACCAGCACATTGTTGCCTAGAGACAGTGGATGGCCGCGCACCCCGCGCAATACGGCAGTATCCATGATCACGCAGTTGGCCCCGACGCGGATCGGCGCACTCTCGGCCACCAGCACGGCGCCGAAACCGATCGAGCAGTTGGGACCAATGGTCACGTCGCCGCAGACCGTGGCGTTTGGCGCAACACGTGTGCCGTGTGCTATCTGCGGCGCGCGGCCTAGATGCGTGATCAGCATGATGCTTTATCGTGAAGCCCAAGCTGGATCCCGGCTCTGTGCACGTCCAGTGGGGTGGCCGAGATGAAGACATTCAAAAAACTGGATCCCGTGACGACGGCCATCCATGGCCCGCACGGGATGAGTTCATCCTGAACTCACTTCGCGTTCGCGAACGCCTCGGTCATGTCGAGCATACGGTTCGAAAAGCCCCATTCGTTGTCGTACCAGCCGAGGACCTTGACCAGGGTGCCGCCCATGACGCGGGTCTGGGTGGCGTCGTAAGTGCACGACGCCGGGTTGTGGTTGAAGTCCACCGAGACCAGCGGCTTGGTGTTGACCGCCATCACGCCTTTCAGCTTGCCGTTGGCGGCCTCGTTGATCGCAGCGTCGATTTCGTCCCTGTTCGTTTCGCGCTGTGCGACGAAGGTCAGATCCACGCACGAAACGTTGATGGTCGGAATGCGCATCGAGAAGCCGTCCAGACGTCCATTCAGCTCAGGCAGCACCAGGCCTACCGCGACGGCGGCGCCGGTCTTGGTGGGAATCTGGCTGTGGGTGGCCGAGCGCGCGCGGCGCAGATCCTTGTGGTAGACGTCGGTGAGCACCTGATCGTTGGTGTAGGCGTGGATCGTGGTCATCAGCCCGTGCACGATCCCGATCTTCTCGTGCAGCACCTTCGCGAGCGGCGCCAGGCAGTTGGTGGTACACGAAGCGTTGGAAATGATGGTGTCGGATGGCTTGATCTTGTCCTCATTCACGCCGTACACGAAGGTTCCGTCCACGTCCGTTCCGGGGGCCGAGATGATCACTTTCTTCGCGCCGGCGGAAAGGTGCGCCGCGGCCTTGTCGCGCTTGGTGAACAGGCCGGTGGACTCGATCACGATGTCGACACCCAGCTCCTTCCACGGCAACTTCGATGGATCGCGTTCGGCGCACACCTTGATGTGGTTGCCGTCGACCACGAGGTCTCCATTCTCGACGGCCACCGTGCCGGGGAACTTGCCGTGGGCGGTGTCGTATTGCGTCAGGTGCGCATTGGTCTCGGCGTCGCCCAGATCGTTGATCGCGACGATGCGGATTGCGTCGGTGCGGTGGGATTCGTGCAGTGCGCGCAGGATGTTGCGTCCGATGCGGCCGTAGCCATTGATCGCGACCTTGATCGCCATGGTGTCGTCCTTTGCAAAGACGTGGGAGAAACAGCGATTTTAGCCGGTTTGGCGCGCTGCTTCATGGACGCAAACGGCGCCCGCCATGTCAAACTGCCGCTTTCGGACGGGATTGCCGTGGGCCGGTCTTTGCACTTCAGATATCGAGGCGCAACGCTTGTGGCGGCGCTGTTCTTCATGCTGCTTTGTGCGCCGTCCGCGCTCGCCTGGGGGCCGTTGGGCCACCGCGTCGTCGCGCGTCTGTCGGAAGCGCAGCTCACGCCTCGGGCACGCGCCGCCGCGCAAAATCTTCTGGCGGTGTACGGTGCGCGACACCTGGCCGATATCGCGAACTGGGCGGACGCTTTGCGCGGGACGGACCCGGCACTGTTTCACCGGACCAAGCGTCTGCACTTCGTCGATTTCCATTCGAGCGATTGCGCCTATGATCCGCCGCGCGATTGCTCGAAGGGTGAGTGTGCCGTGGCGGCGATCGAGAAGTATTCGGCGATCCTCGCAAATCGCATGAATCCACCGGCCGAACGTGCCGAGGCGCTGGCATTCGTGGTCCACTTCGTCGGAGACATCCACCAGCCGCTGCACGCCGATTATCGCGACGATGCGGGCGGCAACGATTTCCAGGTGCGCTGGCACGGCCGCGGCACCAACCTGCACCGGATCTGGGATTCGCTGATGCTGGGCAGCACGCATCTATCCGCCGCGCGCTACGCGCGCAAGCTGCTGGCCGACAGAACGCCGATCGCGACCGGCGGCACACCAGCCGAGTGGGCCGAGGAAAGTTGCCGCATCGACCGCGACGAAGGCGTTTATCCGGATTCGCGTTTTATCGGCCAGGCCTACGTCGATCGAGAGCTGCCGATTGCCGAGCGGCGCTTGCGGCAGGCGGGTGCAAGGCTGGCGGAGCTGCTGAATCGCGATTTGGGCAGCGGTTAGCTTCTGGGTCCCGTTGAGCTTCTTTCGGCGACCTTTGGAGGAAACCCTGAAGAGCCGTTGCGGAGCGCAGAAGCGGAGCGTACACGTCAGTACGTGAGCATTGCGAGCACCGCCGGCGCGCAAGCTGCCGAGCGCAGCAGGTTATTCAGGGTTTCCCTAATACGCGATGCCCATCTTGCGCATCAGTTTGCCCATCAGCCACGCCGGCCCGATCAGCAGTTGCACGATGTTGTCGAAAAACGCGGGGCGGTGGCCCTCGATGGCGTGGCCGATGAATTGTCCGATCCACGCCAGCACGAACAACACGGCGGCAAGGATCAGCAATCCGCGCGCGCCGAGTGCGCCGTACAATGCCCACGCGATCGCACCGCTCACGACGAACGCGATGGCCATGGCGTAGCTGAGGTTGCGTGACAGCCGGTGATAAAAGAGGTAAGCCGCGAACATCGCGACGACTGCCCATAATCCGGGTCGGGTCCACTCGGAAACAGACGGGATCGTCCACAACGCGGCGATCACGGCCCACATGATCGTCGGCACGCAGACCCAGTGGATCGCGCGGTTGGTGGGATTCTTGTGGTCGGCGGCGTAACTGCCGAACCACTGGTGGATGTCGCGCATGGCCATCGTCGCTTCGATGAGGCCACGAATCTACGCCACTTGCGCCCAACCTGCCACGCGCTGGCTCACGTGAGCGTGATGCCCGCCAATCGCTTCAGCGCTTCGGCGTACTTCGCACGGGTGCGATCGATCACTTCGCGCGGCAGCTTGGGGCCCGGCGCGCGCTTGTCCCAGTCCAGTGTTTCGAGGTAATCGCGCACGAACTGCTTGTCGTAGGATGGCGGACTGGTGCCGACCCGGTACTGGTCGGCCGGCCAGAAGCGCGAGGAATCCGGCGTCAGCATTTCATCCATCACGTACAGCTTGCCGTCCGCGTCGGTGCCGAACTCGAACTTCGTGTCGGCGATGATGATCCCGCGCTCGGCGGCGTACGCGGCGGCGAACTCGTAGATTGACAGCGTTGCATCGCGCACCTGTCTGGCGAGACCGGCGCCGACCAGTTTTTCGACTTCGTGGAACTCGATGTTTTCGTCGTGAGTACCTTTGGGCGCCTTGGTCGATGGCGTGAAGATCGGCTCAGGCAGTTGCTGGGCCTGCTGTAAACCGGACGGCAGGCGAATGCCGCATAACGAACCCGTCTGCTGATAATCCTTCCAGCCGGAACCGATCAGGTATCCACGCGCGATCGCCTCGATCGGCACGGCTTTCAGGCGCTTCACCACCACGGCACGCTTGGCGTACAGGTTCGGATCGACGCCCTTCGGCAGCACGTCGGCGGCCGCAGTGCCGGTGAGGTGATTCGGCACCAGATGCGCGGTCTTGCCGAACCAGAAATTCGAGATCTGGGTCAGCATTTCGCCCTTGCCTGGGATCGGGTCGGACAACACCACGTCGAACGCGGAAAGGCGATCCGAGGCGACGATCAACAAGCGCTCGTTCGGCAGCGCGTACACGTCGCGCACCTTGCCGCGGTGCAGGAGTTCGAGGCCGGGCAGATCGGATTCGAGCAAGGTGGTCGGCACGATGGGCTCCGCGGGCGGTAAACGCGCATTGTAGCGAGCCCGCCAAATTCAGCGGTGGACAACGCGGCGACTGATAAACTCGCAGGATGCGAACTTCGCGCTGGACATTGTGGCTGCTCGCGATTGCACCCTTCGCGATCGCGCGGGCTGCGGTTGCGTCACCGGCGCCGCCCGCGCAACTTGGCCTGTGCGCGGCCTGCCATGGCGAGAACGGCCATGCGCGCATTCCGGGCGCGCCGAATCTCGCCGGCCAGCCGTACCGATATCTGCTGCAGGCCTTGCACGAATACCGCAACGGCGAGCGGCGGGTACCCGTGATGCGCGCGGCGGCAGGCCCGCTGACCGAGAAGGACATGCAGGCGTTGGCGCATTGGTACGCTGCGCAGTCGCCCTGCAAACCCGGACAGGCGGGGAGGCCATGAGGATTTGGGGCAAGCTGATCGGATTCGTGATCGGCTTGGTGGTGACGCGTGACTTCGGCGGTGCGCTGATCGGTCTCGTCATCGGGCACCTGGTCTTCGACAGCGGATTCCTGTCGGGGCTCACCCACACAGGCGGCAAGGACGGTTACGTCGAGCCTTTGTTCGCGGTGATGGGCGCGCTGGCCAAGAGCGATGGGCGCATTTCCGAGGCGGAGGTCGCGACCGCCGAGAAATTGATGACGCGGCTGGAACTGGATGCGCTGTGGCGGCGTCGGGCGATCGATGCGTTCAACAGGGGCAAAGCGCCGGGATTCAACCTTGCGCAGGCGCTGGTGGATTTGCGCGCGTGGTGCCTGCCGCGCCGCAGTTCGGTGATGCCGTTCCTGGACATGCTGTGCGACATGGCGCTGGCCGACGGTCCGCTCACCGACGACAAGCTGCAGGTGCTGAAGCGTGTCGCCTTTTCACTGCGCATCAGCGAAATACAGTTGGTTGCTTTGCTTGCGATGAAAGGGTTCTCCTGGAACGCCGGCCCGCGCAACGGTGATTGGGCGCACGCAGGCGCGTATTCGCAGCAAGGTTACCGCCCCGCGCCGCGCAACAATGGCCCGGACCCCTACGCAGTTCTGGGGGTGGCACGCGACGCCGACGAGCGCACCATCAAACGTGCCTACCGCAAATTGATCAGCGAATACCATCCGGACCGGCTCGGCAACATGCCGGAAGACCTGCGCCGGCGTGCCGAGCAGCGCGCCAGCGAGATCAACGCCGCGTGGGAACGGATCCAGGCGGAGCGGGGATTCCGATGAAGCGGGGGACTGGGGACGGGTAGCGAGGGCGCATGGACGCAGGTTGCTGTGAAAACGAGATTCGATGGCGGCATCGCCGAAGCTGGTATCGTGCGAATGATTTCGGTTTTCGCGCCCCCACTACCATTCCCCAACGTGAGCGCCAGCGATGAAGCAACCCTGCGTGATCGCCCCCTCCATCCTTTCGGCCAACTTCGCCGAGTTGGGTGCAGAAGTAGACGCCGTGATCGACGCCGGCGCCGACTGGATCCATTTCGATGTCATGGACAACCATTACGTGCCCAATCTCACGATCGGACCGATGGTGCTGAAGGCACTGCGCGGCTACGGCATCACCGCGCCGATGGACGTTCACCTGATGGTGGAGCCGGTGGACCGGATCGTGCCGGATTTCGCCGAGGCCGGCGCCACCTCGATCAGTTTTCACCCGGAGGCGACACGACACGTCGATCGCACGTTGTCACTGATCCGAGAACATGGGTGCAAGGCGGGGCTGGTATTCAATCCCGCGACGCCGCTCGATTGGTTGGACTACGTGCTGGACAAGGTCGATATCGTGCTGCTGATGTCGGTGAACCCCGGGTTCGGCGGGCAGTCGTTCATTCCGTCGGCGCTCGAAAAGTTGAAGCAGGCGCGTGAAATCATCGATCGCAGCGGTCGACCCATCCATCTCGAGGTCGACGGCGGGGTAAAGGTCGACAACATTGGCGACATCGCGCGAGCCGGTGCTGATGCCTTTGTCGCTGGTTCAGCGATCTTCGGCAGCGGCGACTACAAGAAGACCATCGCAGCCATGCGCAAAGCGGCTGCCTAGATCCACAAGCAAATCAGCCTGCAAATAAACGCGAATACAACGCAAATCAAGAAGCCGCGGTCGCGGCTCCGAATGTGTATTCGAAGCAGCTTTCGTGGAAAGTCAGCCCATGGATGGGCGTTCTGGGCTGAGGGGTGCGATGACTGTGGCGCCTGCGGAATTTGGGTCGGAGCAGCGATCAGGTACGATCGCAAAACGAACTCAAGCATGGCCGAGTTGATCCTACCAATCGCGGAGCGCGGCCACTTGAGCATTGTGGGGCGCAGCAATCAGGGGAGATTGCACAACCCAAGACCAACGGCCCCGGTGCTTGCGCACCGAGACCGCGGCCGACCAGGAGAGGAATGGGCGGGAAATCGCCGCCCGGTTAGCATCGTGGTCCACCGCGCTGGACGCCTTCCGGTGTCAGAGCCGGACGCGTCTCCGGCGCCAGCGCGGGGGTGTTTCCACGGTCGACATCCACGGCAGGAGTACCGACGGGTGTCATTTGGCATCCTGGCGGCGCCGATCGGGGGGCGGCTCAAGGGCGCCACGCGGGCGATTTGTGGCAAAACGCGGGCAAGCTGCCGGGCCGGACTTGCGCGCTGCGTTCATATCACGCAGGCTCGCGCTGGCAGCCCTGCGAAGGGACCGCACTCCTGAGGAGAATCCATGGCCCGCGCCATCGCCATCGTCGAGGATGAACCTTCCATCCGCGCCAATTACGTCGAAGCGCTTTCCCGCATCGGCTACGACGTCCGGGGCTTCGCATCGCGCGGGGAAGCTTCGGGTGCCTTCGCCAACCGCATGCCCGAGCTCGTGATCATCGACATTGGTCTCGGCGATGAGCCGGAGGGCGGCTTCGACCTGTGCCGCGAATTGCGGGCCAAATCGGCAACGCTGCCGATCATCTTCCTGACCGCGCGTGATTCCGATTTCGATGTTATTTCGGGATTGCGGCTCGGGGCCGACGATTACCTCAGCAAGGACATCAGCTTCCACCAGCTCGCTGCCCGGATCGGAGCGCTGTTTCGGCGTGTCGAATCACAAAAGGCTCCGGTCGAAGCAGAAACCGTGGTCGAACACGGTCCGTTGAAACTCGAAGCCGAACGGATGCGCGTTACCTGGAACGACGTCGAGGTGCCGCTGACGGTGACCGAGTTCTGGATGGTGCATACGCTGGTGCGCTTTCCCGGCCACGTGAAGAACCGCGATCAATTGATGCGCGACGCGGAATTGGTGGTCGACGACGCGACCATCACGTCGCACATCAAGCGCATCCGCAAGAAGTTTCTTGCCGTCGATCCGGACTTCGATGCCATCGAGACGGTGCATGGGGTTGGGTACCGCTGGAAGCCCTGAAGCACGGGACTGGAGACGAGGGGCTGGGGGCTGACAACTCAGCGACAGGTCCTTGATGACGGTTCAGTTTTGCCGTCGGGATTCGTCGTCCGTGCATCGCATGAATTCGCTTGCGCGACCCATGGGTCGCTTGCGCCGCAGGCGCTGAGCTATTCGAATGGGCCCATGCAACCCGGCATGGCTTTCCCCAGTCCCCAGCCCCGCGTCCCCAGTCCCGGCTCTCAATGACCCTTCGCCGCAAACTGCTGCTGGTCGCGCTGTCCACGCTGGCGCTGCCGTGGGCAGGCTGGTTGTACGTACGCCAGATGGAGCACCTTTTGCGCAACAGCCAGG
>JAJPJT010000042.1 GCA_021324095.1 Gammaproteobacteria bacterium | reverse complement strand
CGCTGCGCGACCCAGAAACTTGCCAGCCCCACGATGCCGAATGCAGTGACGCCGAGCAGCGCCACGATCACGCCGACCAGCAGGCCCGCCATCGAACGGTCGGTCGCGAAGAACCGATCCCGCAGGAAGAGGACCGTATGGCTGTTTTCGTGATCGAGCACCACGTCTGGGGCTATCTTCGGAACCGCGGCACGTGCCTCGACCATCACGTGCTCCAGATCCTTTGGCTTGGCTCGAATCAAGTACGTTCCGGTTAGTTGGCCACCGGGCAAGGTCGGCACGAAAACCGACCAGCCCGGCTCGCGAGCGCCGTATGTCGCCGGCTGCGACATCACGAGGTTGGCGATCACACCGATTACCCGAAACTGGTTCGATCCGGTCCAGAACTCCTTGCCCAGCGGGTTCTCGCCCGGCCACAACCGCTTCGCCAGCGCCTGTGTGATCAGCACGCGCGACGACACCGGAACATAAGCTTGGCCTGGCAGCGGCTGATAGTCGTCGATCGCCGGCATGTGTCCCGCCACCAGTTTCAGCCCAAACGCCTTGGGCGTATCAGGATCGCCTTCGTAGAACTCGACCACGCTGTTGTAGTTCTTGCGGTCGAGTGTTATCCCCGCGACGCCGCTCTGCGGCCCGAACGGCACAGAGCTTGTTACGTGCACCGATTCGACTCCTGGAATCGCGCGCAGACCCGCAAGCATCCGCGCATTCAGGTCGGCCGCTTGATCCGGATCGAACCCCGTCACCACGATCTCGCCAAGCGAAGCCTCATCCACACCACTATTGATGTGCATCTCCGACAATCGGTTGGCGATCAGGAAACACGCGTTGATAAGCACCGCGCAAGCCAACGCGATTTCCATCGCGATCAGGAAGGTCGCGAGCTTGTGTTTCTTGAGTGCGGCGAGGATGGGTTGGATTTGCATCGTCGACCTCATGAAATCCGCATACCGTCATCTCGGCCATGGATTGGCCGGGACCCAGTGCCATGGATGGCAAAGAAGCTGGATAACTCGCGCCATCCACGGCGCTCGCCCTTGCGGGCCATCGGCTTTGCCGATGTTCGCTTCGGCATCCTGCCTACGCAGTCCGGCCTACGCCGGAATGACGTCATGATTTTCCGTTGCACTTTCACAGCGTTTTCAACTGCAACGCCGGCGCGATCCGGCTGGCGCGCAGCGCCGGCAACGCGCCCGCGATCAGGCTCACCACGACCGCCAGCAGGAACGTGATGAAGAACATCGACGCGTCCATATGCACCAGGTCGGAATACGGCGTTTGCTGACGGCGCACCAGCCACAACCCCACGAGCGCCAACAGCCAACCGCCCACGCCGCCGATCAAGCCAATCAAGCCCGCTTCGGTCAGGCACTGCTCAAACACGGAACTGCGTGAGGCACCCAGCGCGCGACGCACGCCGATCTCGCCCGCGCGGCGCAGGAACTTCGCCAGCAGCAGTCCCACCATGTTGAAAAGGCAGATCGCGAGGAACGCAAACGCCAGCCAGGTCTGCAGCTTCACGTTGCTGGGAATCACCTGCTCGTAATTGAGCCGCTGCATCAAATCCATCATGCGCGTGCTGCTGTATGCGAAACGCCCGAGCGCTTTCTGCTGTTGCGCGTAGTTGTCGAGGTAGGTCCGATAGGACGTCACCTGGACCGGACTGCCCAGCTGCACCCATAGCGTCACCCACAGGCACGGTGAGTTCTCCAGATATCCGGGCCGCTTTGGAATGTCCCAGCACGTGTATTGTTGGAAAAAGCCGCCGTTGACGGCGAGGCTGGAGAAAAACGGCATGAACACGTCTTCGGGCTTGTCGTAATAACTCTCTGCACCACTGCCCACCGGCCCGCCATTCACGTCATAGAAGAGCGGATGTGGCCGCCACGGTTTCAGCACGCCGACAATGCGCACATCGCTGTTGCGGATGCGCAAGGTCTTGCCCACGCTGTCATTGCCGCCGAACAGCCTGTCGTTGAGGTCACTGGAAATCACCGCCACGTGCGCACGATCTTGTCCATCTGCCGGCGTCCACGCGCTACCGTATTCGAATGGCACATCGAACATCGGGAAGAAATCCGATGTAGTCGACAACATGGTCAACATCAGCGGCGGTTGGCCGGTGCTGGGAGCACCGACCTTCACGGGGCTTTGCACGACCAGCGCCTGTCGGTCCGCCCGATGCGCACTCCACAGGTCCACCGCCGAGCGGTAATCCATCATGGCCAACGGCTTCCCGCGATTGAATGAAATGTCAGGCATGGGATCGACCTGCGGGAAAAAGATGTGTGCGCTCTTCCCCGGCAGCGGATCGCCGGACAAGATGTGCATCACCGTCAGCGTGGTCATGCTTGCACCGATCCCGACAGCGATGGCGAGCACCATCAGCACCGTCAGCAGCTTGTTGCGTTTCAGGCTGCGAAAGGCGAGGTCGAGATAGTAGGCGAACATTCAACAGCTCCATTCATCCAGTTGACCGGAGATTTCCATGCTTCAGGGGCGACGGGCGAGTAGCGGGGGCGATCTGAAGCGGACCTGCAATCTGTTGGGAAGCTTCGATTCTTGCCCCCCTCACTCCTCGTCCCTAGTCCCTAACATCACACGCTCCGTGTCGCTTCCACCGGCGACACGCGCGACGCGCGCAGCGCCGGCGCGAACACCGCGCCTTGTCCCAGCAGCAGCAGCGCCACGATGGCGACCAGCACGTACAGCAGCGACATCCGGTCCATCGAGAACTGCTTCATCATCCAGAGGTTCAGTCCCACCGCAAGAATCGCCCCCAGCACCACGCCGGCGCCGGCGATCATCAGGTTTTCGGTCTGGAAGTAGTGCAGGATGTCGCGCTGCGTCGCGCCCAACGCACGGCGGATGCCGATCTGCTTGCGCCGCTGGCCGACCCAGAAACTGGTAAGTCCCACGATGCCCGCCCCGGTCACGCACAACAGGATCACGCAGATCACGCTCATCAGGATCGCCATGCCGACATCGGCGCGGTAGGCGCGCGCGCGGATTTCACTGAACGGATGAATGCCAAGCCCCTGGTCCAGCGTGCCGTCCATCACCCGCATCGGGTTGGCGTCGTACAGCGCCTTGCGCGCTTCGCGCATCGCCGCGTCCAGCCGACCCGGCTTGGCCCGCACCGCTGTGCGGGTGTACTGGAAATCGATGCGCACGGGCTGCAACACCGAGTTGAACGCAAAATCGTTGCTCCAGCTGCCGACGCTGGGCGACTGCATCCGGGCGACCACACCGATGATGGTGGTGGGTGTGGCGCCGCCATCGAGATAGACGGTCTTGCCGAGCGCACTGCCATTGGGAAACAGCTTGTCCGCCAGCGCCTCGGTCACGATCGCGATCGGCGGCTCGCCGACACTGCGGAAGCCACGATGCCGGATCTCGTCAGGCGTGAAGTTGCGGCCCGCGATCAGACGCAGGCCCAATGTTTTCAGCATCTGGTCGCCACCGAAGTAATACGCCGCATGCGCCGTGCTGTGCTGCTGGTCCGGCTTCAACCCGACGCCACCCGTCCACGACGAGTTCAGCAGCGGCAGCGAGCTGACGGATGCCACGGACTCCACGTCCGGCAATTGGCGCAGCGTGGCGAGGTCGCTGCGCTGCATCGCGTCGAGTTTTTCTATCGATGCAGGATCATCGCCGGTGGGAGCGCCGACCCACGCCTGTTCGATCAAGAACAGGTTCTGCTCGTCGAGTCCGCTGGGCCGGTTCACGCGTTCGACGCGTTGGCTGATGATGAACACCGCGTTGCAGACGATTGCCAGCGTCAGCGCGATCTGCAGCGTGATCAGGGTAACGCCGGCCTTGTGTTTCTTCAGCGCCGCGATGATGGGGTGGAGGGTCATGGTGATGAGTTCCCATGGCAATTGCGCGTAACCCCCTCACCCCGGCCCTCTCCCCACAGGGGAGAGGGAGAAAAGCACGCAGCGCGGACGATTTCCCCCTCTCCCCAAAGGGGGTGAGCCAGCGTGCTTAGCCGATGCCTTGAATGGCATCGGCTAAGCTGGCGAACGCCCGAGGCAGGATGCTGAGGGCGGGGTTGCTTGGCGAGGCAACGGACTGCCGAGCCTGGCAACGGTGACAAGCGCGAAGCGCTCGTCGGGTGAGGGGGGGCTTTGAATGCCGTGATCATGATCAGGAGCACATTGGATCAATTCGATTTCAATTGCCACGCAGGCTGTACCGCGGCGGCGCGCAGGGTGGGATACAGACCCGCCAGCATCGTCGCGACGATCGCCACGACCAGCGTGGTGATGAGCAGCGACACGTCCAGATGCGCCAGCGCGGCGATGTCGTGCGGCAGCACCCAGCCAACGCTCGCAATGCCGACACCGGTCAGCACCAGTCCCAATAGCCCGCCGGCCAAACCCACCATGCCGGCCTCGATCAGGAACTGCGTGTAGATCTCGCGCCGCGAGGCACCGAGCGCCCGACGCACGCCGATCTCGGAAGAACGCCGCAGGAATTTCGCCAGCAACAACCCTGCGGTGTTGACCAGGCACACCAGCAACAAACCCAGCGCGACGTACAGCGAAATCCGGGTATCGGGTGGCACCACTTGTTCGAAGTCGAGCCACGCCATCAAGCCGCGCAGGCGGACATTGGGTGGCCAGTTGAAGCGGCCCGCCTGTTGTTGCTGGGCGGCGTAGTTGTCGAGAAATTGCTTGTAGCGCTGCACCGCTGCCGCGTCATCGAGTTGCACCATGAACGCGATCCACACGCATTCGGATTTCTGCAATCCCACGAAGCCCTTTTCAGTCGGCGTGGCGTTGCAGTTGGTGTTGCCGTTGTTGGCCATGTCGGTCGCGATCGCGGTGGTGAACGGCATGAAGATGTCGCCGCCGCTGGTGTTGAATCCGCCGGTGTTCACCACGTCGTAGAACATCGGTTGTGGGTGCCAGTGGTCGAGCACGCCGATGACCCGATATCCATGGCCATCCACGTTCAGGGTCTTGCCCACGCTGTCACCGCCGCCGAAAACCTGATCGTTGAGATGGCTGCTGATCACCACGACGTGCGCGCGATGCGCATCGTCCGCGTCGCTCCAGCCGTTGCCGTACAGGAACGGCACGTCCAGCATCGGAAAGAACTCGCTGTAGACGGCTTCGCCGGTCGTCATGATCGGGCGCTCGCCGACGCGCTGCGGCACCACCGCCGTCGCAATCTGGTACATCGCCGACTGGTATTTCGCACGATGCGCGCGCATCAGCGCAATGGCATCGGTGTAGTCCATTGCGTCCGGCGGCTCGTTGCTGGTGTCCTTGGGGCCGTGGGCGGTCGGTCCCCAGTTGTCGATCTGCGGCACGAACAGCTTCGACGATTTCCACGGGATCGGATCGCCCGATACCGCGCGGAACACCGACCAGGTGGTCATGGACGCGGCCACGCCGAAGCCGATGGTCAGGATCATCAGCGCGGTGAGCGCCTTGTTGCGCTTCAGGCTGCGCAGCGCGAGATCGAGGTAGTAGGCGAACATCAGGCGACTCCGTTGGAGAACCCTCTCCGTGCGGGAGAGGGGAATACCCGCATCACCCGTTTACCGCCGTGTCGCACTGCGCCGCGAACGAGTAGTACGGCATCACCAGACAGGCGGCGACACCCCCCGCGTCCGCCTGTTCCGGTGCGGCCGGCCCATGCATGGCCCGCAGCTCGCGCATTTGCTCGACGCTCGGGCGCACGTTGACGGTGGGCAGCGTGAGGATCTTCTGCGCGCTCGCCGGTGGCGGCTTGGCATTGGCCACCGTAGTGGCGGTCCACGCATGGAACCATGCAAGTACCGCGCAGTTGATCGCGACGGCGGCAACGATGGCGACGATTTTGCTCATCATGGCTGGATACCTCGAAGTTGGGGCGACCCCGTCCCCCTCGTACTTCCGTCATGCGTTGGCCTGCGCAGTCTCCGCACCCGCACGGGCGGCCTGCGCGTGGAAGCGCGGCTCCTCGGCGATATCCACGGCTTGGCCGTCGATGATGTGGACGCTGCGCTGCGCGCGCGCGGCCAACTCGGGATCGTGGGTCACCATCACGATCGTCGCGCCGCCGCGGTGGATTTCTTCGAGCAGTTCCATCACCCCGCGCGCCATCTGCGTGTCGAGGTTGCCGGTAGGTTCGTCCGCCAGCAGCAGGCGCGGCGATCCGGCCAGCGCACGCGCGATCGCGACGCGCTGCTGCTGACCGCCCGAAAGCTCGGCCGGGTAATGCTTCATCCGCGAGGCCAGGCCCACACGCTCCAGCGACTCCTGGATGCGCTGCTGGCGCTCGGCGGACTTCATCCCGCGATAGCGCAACGGCACCTCGACGTTGTCGTGCACGTTGAGGTCGGGAATCAGGTTGAAGCTCTGGAACACGAAACCGATCTTCTCGTTGCGGATTTTCGAGCGTGCGTTGTCGCCGAGATTGCTGACGTCGGCGCCGTCCAGCAGATACTCGCCGCCGGTGAAGCTTTCCAGCAGACCGGCGATGGTGAGGAAGGTGGTCTTGCCGGAGCCGGACGGCCCCATCACTGCGACGAATTCGCCTTCCTTCACGTCGATGTTGAAGTCGCGCAGCGCGTAGGTTTCCACCACTTCGGTGCGGTAGACCTTGGACAGGTGGGTCATTTTCAGCATGGTTGCGGTTCCTTGTTTTGGGGTTTGATGTTGGCGGTGGGTGAATGGTTTATTTGAATGAGGGGCGAGGGGCGAGGGGCGAGTTCTCGAACGCTCTTTCTCGTCCCTGTCCCTCATCCCTAGTCCCTGCTTCTCAATCGCTGATCGCGACGCGCGCCGCGCCGTTGAAGTTGCTGGTGCCGGAAATCACGACCTTGTCGCCTTCCTTCAGGCCTTGCAGGATCTCGACCTTGTCGATGGAACTCGGTCCCAGTGTCACCGGCGTCTTGTAGGCGATGCCGTCGCGCACGACGTAGGCGTAGCGGCCGCCGGACTCATCGACGAATGATCCGCGCGCAACCGTAAGCACGTTCTGGCGCTTGTCGAGGATGATCCGCACCGACAGGCGCTGGTTCTGGCGCAGGTCCTGCGGCTTCTTGCCTTCGAAGCGCACCCGCGCGACCACTTCGCCGTTCACGACCTCGGGTGAAATCGCGCTGACCGCGCCCTTCCAGTCGTTGCCGTTGCCGCTGATGACGGCGGGCATGCCAGACGCTAGGTCGCGCGCGAAGCTTTCCGGCACATTGACTTGCACTTCCAGTGCGGACAGATCGACCACGGTCAGCAGCTTGGAATCCTTCGGAACGGTCGCGGTCTGCGCGATGAACAATTGCCCGACCTGGCCATCCACCGGCGAGCGCACGTTCAAATCATCGACCTGACGCTGCAGGTCGGCGACCAGCAACTTCTGGCGTTCATACGCAAGCTTCTTGGCCTGGATCTCGAGCGCGAGGCTGGAGTCGTCCATGCCGAGGTTGGACGTGGCGTGGCCCAGCAGGATCTTCGCCTTTTCCAGCGCATCCTCATGGCGATCGACTTCCAGCTTGGGCACCGCGCCCTTCTTGTAGGCCTCCTGGTAGCGCTCGAGGTCGCGTGCGGCGCTCTTCTCATCGATCTGCGCGTTCTCGAAAGCTTCCTGCAACTTGGACTTCTGCTGGTTGGCGTCGATCTTGGCCTGCTGGTAGGCGACCTCCATGCTGTCTTCGTTGTTCTGTTCCTGCGCGAGCTTGTTGGTGAGTTCGGGACTGGCGATCACCGCCAGCACCTGCCCTTTCGCAACCTTGTCGCCGGCGTGCACCTTCAGGGTCACCGCGCCCGCGGCATTCGCGTAAAGCGTGGGACTGACCGCCGCCACCACGCGCCCGTCGGCGGCGATGTCGCGCACGAAGGGTCCGCGTTCGACCGTGGCGATCTGCAGGCGCGACGCGCTCACCGACGAGCCGGCCGAGAACAAGCGCAGTGCACCCGGCACCAGCCACACGAGCAGCGCCAGGATCGCCACGCCGATGGCGGCCCAGATCGCGAGCTTTTTCTTGTTGACGCGCTTTTCGATCAGGCGATCGGTTGCGGATGTGTCGCGAATGCTCATGCAAGGTCTCCAGCCGCAACGGCGCGGCCACGGCTTTATTGAGCAAGTCCGATGCCAACGGCGCTCGTGAATTTTTCTGTTGTTTTTCAGTTACCTGGTCTGCCGCACACGATGAAAAAAGTGTCCGCGGACACTCGCGGACACTTCGCGTACACCCCCTCGGGGGCGGCAAGTGCACCCGCTCGAGGTGATCCGGTTGCTTCCCCTCGGGTCCTGAACGTGTTCATGGGCTGCGCGGACTGCCCGTTTCACGCGGCGCTAAAATGCGCCCTCGTCCGCGATCTGCCAGTTGCCGCACGTCGATGATCAAGTGGATTGTTCTTGCCATCCTGGTTGCCTGCGCGTTGTACATCCACTTCCGCGGCAAGGTACGCCATGGATTCATGCGCCAGTTGACCGACCACTCGACGTTCATGGCGCCGATCAACGTACTGATGTACGCGTTCTCGCGGGTGCCCGCCACGCCCTACCTGACGCCTTCCGACTTTCCGGAGCTCGAAAACCTGCGCGCGAACTGGCAAGTCATTCGCGACGAGGCGATCGCCCTTGCGAAAGCCAGCCACATCAAGGCGTCCGACCAATTCAACGACGCCGGCTTCCATTCGTTCTTCCGCACCGGATGGAAGCGGTTTTATCTCAAGTGGTACGACGATGCGCCGCATCCCTCGGCGCAACAACTGTGTCCGCGCACCATCGAGCTGCTGCGCGCCACCCCGCACATCAAGGCCGCCGCGTTCACGCAGTTGCCGCCGGGCAGCGAACTCGGCAAGCACCGCGATCCGTTCGCGGGTTCGCTGCGCTACCACTTGGGATTGATCACGCCGAACGACGACCGCTGCTGGATCAGGGTGGACGGCACACCGTACAGCTGGCGCGACGGTGAGGGCGTGGTGTTCGATGAAACCTACATCCACTGGGCCGCCAACGAAACCGATCAGGACCGCATCATCCTGTTTTGCGATCTCGAACGCCCGATGAAATACCGCTGGGCGCAGGCCATCAACCATGCGGTTGCGCGCACGCTGCTGCACGCCGGCGCCTCGCCCAACGCGGAAGGCGACCGCACCGGCGGCATCAACAAGATCTTCAAATATGCCTACGCGATCCGCCACGTGTGCAAGAAATTGAAAAAGCGCAACCGCAAGCTGTACTACACCGCCAAGTGGACGCTGCTGGCGGCGATCCTTGCGGCCATCTTCGTGCCGTGGCGGATGCTGTGATGCATGCTCCCCTCTCCCTTCGGGAGAGGGGCCGGGGTGAGGGTACGACGCTTGCGCAAGGTTGGTGATTGCGCGAAGCCGGACCCTCACCCGGCGCTACGCTGTCACGCTGCGCGCGTTCGCTTCGCTCCGCCTCTCCCGGGGGGAGAGGGAAAAACCTACAGCTCGCGTAGCGCTGTCGTCACCGGCAACCGTGCCGCACGCACGGCGGGGAACAGTCCGCCGACGAAGCCGATCGCCAGCGCCCACTTCAAGCCGTTCCACACAAGCTCCGGCGTCACGCGGAACTGGAAGATCATCTGGGTGAAACTGAATCCCCCGCCGGCGGAGGTCGACGCGGTGTAGTGGCCGAAGATCGCCCATGCGACGAAGGCGCCCAGCACGCCGCCCGCGAGCGCCAGCAGCATGGTTTCGATCAGCACCGAGACCACCACCGGCGTGCCGCGGAAACCGACGGCGCGCAGCGTCGCGATTTCACGCGAGCGTGTCGCCACGGCCGCATACATCGAATTGAGCGCGCCGAACACCGCGCCGATCGCCATGATGATCGCGATGGTGGTGCCGACGACCTTGATCACCTTGTTGATGCCGCCCGACTGGTCGGCGAAATACTTGTGGGTGGTCTCCGCGTCGACCTTCAATTGCGGATTGGCCGCCAGCGCCGCCTTGAACTGGCTGAAGGCGGCCGGGGACGTGAGCTTCACTGTCACTGAAGACGAACTCGCACCGCGGTGGTAGATCGGCGCGATGGTGTCCCGATCGGCCCAGATTTCCGAATTGAAGGCGTCGCCGGAGTCGAACTCGCCGACGACTTTCCAGCGCTGATTGGCGAGTTGCACGTACGAACCGATCGCCATGCCCGCGAATTGCCGCATCACGCCCTTGCCGACGTCGAGTTCGAGCGTGCCCGGCGTGAACTTGCGTCCGGCGATGATGTGCAGGTTCGGCCGCACGGCCCACGCTTCGGGGCCCACGCCGCGCACCGAAATGTTGGCGTCCTGGCCGTCTTTCTTGGGCAGGTTCGCGGCCAGCAGCAATTCCGGAGACGCGATCGCATGTCCCTGCGCGTCGCGTGCGATGCCCGACGCCTGCGCGATCAGGACGACGTCATCGTGGAGTAGGACGGAACTTGCCTCGGCCTGGGATCCGCCGCGCAGCACGATCGCGGTGCCGTCGTTGCCGGTGCCCTGCAAGGTGGCCTGCAGGCCCTCGCCCATCGCCAGCAGCGCCACCAGCACGCCGACCACACCGGCGATCCCGAACACGATCACCGATGAAGCTCCCCAGCGCGAGGGCAGCGTGGCGAGGCCGACACCCGTGACGCTGAGCGTACGCCGTCCGCCGCGCGTCAGCGCCAGCCAAAGCGCCAGCACGATCGCGGCGACCAGCGCGCCGTACCACGGCAATATCGACCAGATCGCGAGGCAGACGATCAGGATGACGATGAGCAGCAAACCACGCAGGAAACGTTTCATGGATTGTTCCTTCAGCGACCCGCCAACGCATCGACGATTTTGAGACGCATGCCGTGCAGCGCCGGCAACACCCCCACGACCAGCCCGATGATGACCATCAGCACGATCGCGAGGCCCCAGATCGAGCCACCCACATCCGCCATCGGCAACGTCTGGCCCAGCGCCGCCTTGACGCCACCCACCACGACCATCGACAGCAGCATGCCGATCACACCGCCGATGACCACCAGCAACACCGATTCGGTCAGCACCAGTCCCAACACACTTCGATTGCTGAACCCGATGGTCTTCAACACCGCGAGCTCCGGCACGCGCTCGCGCACCGCCTGCGCCATCGTGTTGCCGGTCAGCAGGATCAGCGTGAAGAACACCGCCGCCATGATGCCCGCCACGATCAGTCCGATGTTGGCGAACTGGCTGATGAACGATGCCGTGAACGCATTTGCGGTTTCGGTCTTGGTTTCGTGGTCGGAATTCGCGCTGATCGCGTCGATGGCACTGATGACGCGGCTCGCCTGGTCCGGGTTCGCGATCCTTTCCTGGTACCAGCCGACGTTGCCGTTGCCGAACTGGCGCGCCTCGTCGAAGTACTTCCAGCGGAAGAACATCGCATTCTCGATGCCCTTCTCGCTCGCGTGCCGGGCCGTGAAAATGCCGACCAGGGTGAAGGTCCAGGCATTGCTGCCGTTTTTCTGCGGCCAGATGGTCGCCTGCAGCGGAATCTGGTCGCCGATCTTCCAGCCGAACTTCCTGGCGAGCGCCGCGCCGACCACCGCGCCGTCACGCGTGGACTGGAATTTCCTCACCTGATCAGGCGGCAACACGACCGCATCCTGGACTGAAAAATAGTTTTCGCTCACCGCCTCGTTCGGGAAAAAGTTCTTCGGATCCTGGTAGATGCCGCCGAACCAGTTCACGTACGCGACCGCCGTGACGCCGGGCACCGTCTCGATGCGCGACTGCAGGCTCAGCGGCAGTTGCTGTCCCAGGCCGAGTTTGGACATCGTGAGCAGCTGGCTCGCGCCGCTCACGCTGTGCCCGGCATCGGCAAACGCCGTGCGCACCGAATCAAGCATGCCGAACAGCAGGAATGCCGCGAGCACCGACAGCATGGTGAACAGCGTGCGGGTCTTGTGCCGCATCAGTGCCGCCCAGACCAGATGGAAGTATTTCATGGCGTGAACTGCCTCCCTTGTTGCAATGCGTGACAGGGACTAGGGATGAGTGGTGAGGGCGGAAAATCGAAGTGACACGTGGACCGGAGTTTTCTGTGGGAGGGGTCCGGCGCCCTCGCTACTCGCCCCTCGCTCCTTGATGTTCAACCAGCGTGCCCTTATCCAAGTGCAGCGTGTGCGAGGCGTACTCGGCGGCCTTGGGATCGTGCGTCACCATCACGATGGTCTTGCCGTGTTCGCGGTTGAGGCGCTGCAGCAGCGTCAGCACTTCCTCGGCGGACTGGCGATCGAGATCGCCGGTCGGTTCGTCGCAGACCAGCAGGGTCGGATCGGATACGATCGCGCGCGCGATCGCGACGCGCTGCTGCTGGCCGCCGGAAAGTTCGCCCGGCTTGTGCGACGCGCGGTCGGCAAGTCCCACCAATTGCAATGCGATCGCAGCATTCTTCCTGCGCTTCGCGCCCGACAGTTTGGTGAGCAGCAGCGGCAGTTCCACGTTCTTCTGCGCCGAAAGCGCCGGCATCAGGTTGTAGAACTGGAACACGAAGCCGACGTTCCCGGCGCGCCAGCGCGCGAGCTGGCCTTCGCCCATCTTGTCGATGCGCTTGCCGTCCACCGCGAGGCTGCCGTCCGTGGGCGAATCGAGGCCGCCGATCAGGTTCAAGAGCGTGGTCTTGCCGGAGCCCGACGGCCCCATCAGCGCGAAGAAATCGCCGCGCGCAATATCGAGATCGATGTGGTGCAGCACCTCGAGCTTCTGCTTGCCGCGGATATAGGTCTTGGACAGGCCGCGGATCTGCACCAGCGGCTGGCTGGTTCCGCTGCTTGCCTTGGTGTCACGTACTTCTGCGACTGCTGCGTTCATGGTCATTCCTCTCGCAAACATCGTTACCGCCGTCATTCCGGGGCTGCCCGCGTTCTGCGCGGGCAGAACCCGGAATCCAGCTCTTGATCCACCCGAAGCAAAAAGCTGGATTCCGGTTTCGGCCTGCGATGTAGCCGCAGGCCGCCCCGGAATGACGACAGGAATTTGTAAGGCCGCAATTACTGCGGACTGTCCGATTTCACCCGCACCCTCTGGCCATTCCTCAAATCCGTGGGCGGCGTGGTCACGACCTCCGCGCCCGCCTGCAGTCCCTGCGTAACCTGCTTCATGTCGGAAAAATCCGCGCCAACGGTCACCGGCGTGCGTTCAGCGCGGCCGTTGCTCACGACGAATACCACGTCCTTGCCATCGCGCTTCACGATCGTCGATTTCGGCACCAGCACGCCCGCGATCGGTTTGTCGTTCCTGCCGCTTTTTTCCAGGAACGAAACGCGCACGCCCATCTGCGGAATGATCCGCGGGTCTTTCTTGTCCAGTGCGATGCGCACCTTCACCGTAGCCTTGCTCTTGTCCGCGCTCGGGATGATCGCGATCACATGCGCGGGAATCTTCCAGTCGGGGTACGCATCCAGCACCGCCTCGACGGGCATGCCGGGCATGACGCGGCTGATGTACGCCTCGTTGACGTCCACGTCCACTTCCAGCGAATTCATGTCGACGATCGTCGCGAGACCGCCCGCGATGCCGCCACCACCCACGCTGTAAGGCGATACGATCTCGCCCGCTTCAGCGGCCTTGTCGGTAATCACGCCAGAAAACGGCGCGCGGATGATCGTGAAATCCAGGTTGACCTGGGCCGCCTGCACCTGATCCCGTGCTGCCTGGGCTTGCTTGACCGCGACATCGAGCCCGGCCTTGTCTGTCTCGACCAATGTGTTCGCCTGCTGGGCATCCTGCTTTGATACGTAGCCCTGCGCAACGACCGCATTCATGCGCGCAGCGTTGGCGCGGTCCTGTTGCAATGTCGCACGCGCCTTCACGACGGCCGCCTGCGCGGCGGCATACTGCGCGTTGGCCGAGTCGAGTTGTGCCTGGTAGGCCGTGGGATCGAGTCGCGCCAGAACCTGTCCTTTCTTGACGTGCTCGCCTTCCTGCACGTGCACCTCGGTCAACGTACCGATGATCGGCGCGGATACCGTCGCTTGCCTGCGCGCGACCACGTAACCGGTCGCCTGCAGTACGGCGGCGTCGTTGCTGGACGAAGCCGCCACCGCCGTGCTGGTCTCGACCGTCGCGGCGCGCCCGCGCAGCGCGAAAGCAGCAATGCCGGCGATGATGATGATCGCAACAACGATGCCGATAATCCACGGCCAACGCGGCGACGGCTCGTCATCGTCCCGCTGGCCGCGCTCGATACGCAGCTCGTGCAGCAGATCGTTTTCGGATCGTTCGCTCACCCATTCGCCCCACGCGCGTCATCGGCAGCCGCGCAAGTCTGCCACAGCTTGGCAGCCGATTGGCGCGCCGGCCATGCATCGCCATCAAGCATCGCGCCTGACAGGTGTCATGATCCGGCAGGCCGATCCACCGCATCGGGCGCCTACAATCGCGCATTTCCACCACGAGGCGAATCCGATGGCCTTGCTGTTCGACTTGTCGCCTGTTCCGAGCCTGCCGATACACGGAAACGAGGCGCGCTTTCCCGTGCACCGCATCTACTGCATCGGCCGCAACTACGCCGACCACGCGAAGGAAATGGGTGCGCAGACCGTGAGCCGCGCGAACCCGGTGTTCTTCATGAAACCCGCGGACGCGATCGTACCGGGCGGTGGCGACGTGCCGTATCCGTCCGCGACCCATGATCTGCATCATGAGGTGGAGATGGTGGCGGCATTGGCGAAGGGCGGCCGGGACATCGACGCGGCGCACGCACTGGAATGCGTGTTCGGCTACGGCGTCGGCCTCGACCTGACCCGCCGCGACCTCCAGGCCGCGATGAAAGCCAAGGGCATGCCCTGGGACATCGCAAAAGGGTTCGATGCTTCGGCGCCGGTGTCGGCGCTTCGACAAGCCAGCGAGGTAGGGCATCCATCACACGCGGAGCTGTCGCTCACGGTCAATGGCGAAACCCGCCAGCGCGCCGACATCGCCGACATGATTTTTCCGCTGCCCGACATCGTCGCCGAGCTGTCGAAGCTGTTCGAGCTGAAGCCGGGCGACCTGATCTTCACCGGCACGCCGGCGGGCGTGGGACCGCTGGTGCGAGGCGACGGCTTCAGCGCAGAACTGCACGGCATCGCGATGCTGGATGGGTACATCGTTTGAATACCGTGCGTGCACAGTGCGCGCAACAGTGCCCAAATGGGCTCCACGCCAAAGGCGTGCGCTGCCGCGGCGGATGATGCAGCAGTGCTCGAATTTGGCCGCAGTCGGCTGGATAGAGCGCTGCTGCCTTCATCCGGACAGTCAGGCACCCGGCGGCTTGAGCTCCGTGCTGCAATGCTTGCACTTCGTCGCGGCAGGATTGAGGTCATCAGAGAGGCAGGCCGGGCAGGTCTTGGTCGGCGCCGGATCGCCGAACACCGTCTTGCCGCGCCGCGCCATCACCCACTTGTAGGGCACGACGATCGCAAAGTAGACGACGGCCATGAAGATGATGAAGTAGATGATCGCCGAGATGAATTCGCCGACGTTGACATAGGTGCCCTTGCCGCCGCCCGCGACCAACTGCCAGCCGAGCCCAGGCGCAGTCTTGTTGCCTTGCGCTGCAGCAATCAGCGGATTGATGATGTTGTCGGTGAACGCCTTGACAAGATTGCTGAACGCCAAGGCGACGACCAGCCCGACGGCGACCGTGATGACGTCGCCACGCATCAAAAAGTTTCTAAAGCCTTTCAGCATGGCCCTTCTCCTCGTTGAGTGCGTCAAACCCCCCGCGGGAATCTACCATGCATCGTAGAGTCTCTTCCAGAATGCACAGGCGCGAATCCAGTGGAACGTTTGCGCCGCGGCGAGCGCCGAAAGCAGAGCCCGTCCCGGACTTGATCCGGGAATGCCGCAGGCCGGGTTGCTTGCCGAGCCAGGGAGGGCGAGGCTAGTAACACGACGACCCCTCTGCCGCCATGTCCATCGAAATCATTCAGACCGATATCACTACGCTGCGCATCGACGCGATCGTCAACGCGGCGAACGAGAGTTTGCTGGGAGGTGGCGGGGTCGATGGTGCCATCCATCGCGCCGCCGGCCCGCGCCTGCAGGAGGCGTGTCGCGCGCTGCCGGAATTTCGTCCGGGCGTGCGTTGCCCGACTGGCGAAGCGAGGATCACGGACGGGTTCGAATTGCCGGCGCGTTTCGTCATCCACACGGTGGGACCGGTCTGGCACGGCGGCGGGCGAGGCGAACCCGCCCTGCTGACCGCGTGCCATCGCAACGCGCTGGCGCTCGCGCGCGAACACGAGGTCGACAGCATCGCATTCCCGGCGATCAGTTGCGGCGTCTACGGCTATCCTCGCGATGCGGCAGCGGGCGTAGCACTCTCCACACTCGCCGAAGAACAACACCGAATGCACACGCCCCATCGCATCATCTTGTGCGCATTCGATTCTGGCATGGCGGAGGCATGGCGACGCGCGGCAGAACGTTTGCACGTTGCGATTGCCGAGGGGTAGGAGAGCCGGAGCAGGCCCAAACGGTCGCCGCTCCTACAACGGATACAGCGGCGGCAAATCCGGTTCGGAACCGCGCGCGAAGGTGCCGTCGCTCCGCCAGGCGATGCCTCGGGCGAATGCACGCGCTACCGCGGCGCAGGCGGGTTCCGCGTCGCCGCCCTGCCAGCGTGCACGCTGCAGGGCGTCCAGCGCGTCGCGCTGCGCCGGATCCGACAAGGCGCCGCGCAGCGCACCCAGGTTGGCCATCTCCGGAGACGTGAGGCGCGCCCAGGCCAACAACGCGTGCTCACAGGCCGCGGCATCGCCGGCGCGCGCGGCGTCGAGCGCCGTCGTCCGCAACACCCGCGCATCCGGTTTTGGCGCCGAGGGGATGGCTGCTTCGCGGGACTGCGCGTCGGCAGATCCAAGCGAAGCCGAGCTGCGCATTGGGTTGCTTCGGATGCCCTGTGGCTGCCGAGGGTTCGGTAGCGGCGCCGGTCGGCCTCGGCGAATCCACCACCACGCGGCGGCCAGCACGATCGCGAGTACCCACAATGCGAGGCTCGCCACCGCAATGGTCCGCCAGGTTCCCTGTTCGCCTCCCGCAGCCGCGACCGGCGCGGAAACGTGCGGCGCGAGGTACGAAGATGCCGCGGCGCTCCCATTCGGCGGAGCCGTCAAGGCGGACCCCGTGGACGCGGCCGGCGCATTCGCGACGACACCGCTTACCTGCAGCGTGTGTGCAGGCAGCTTCGCCTGTTCCGCACGCCCCTGTGCAACATCCCACCAGTTCAGCGTGATGGCGGGGATCGACAGCTGGCCGTTGCGGTCCGGCACGATCGCGAAATTGCGCGTGCGCGTACCCTGCAACCATTGGCCGGTGTCATCGGTCGAGTCCTGCGTCTGGTCGGGATACACGCGTGCGCCGGCGATCGTGGGCAAATCCGGCTCGGGCAGCGCATCGGCGGGTTGTCCGCTGGCACTGATGCTGAGCGTCAGCGTCAACGGCGTTGCACTGTTCACCTCGCCATTGGCAGGCAGCCCGGTGAGCTTCAACTGCACGTCCCGCGCGGGCAGCCACGGCTTTCCGGCCTTTGCGGGTATCGCGCGCGCATCGATGTGTACCACGGGCGCCGTCGCACGCACGGGTGCACCGAAGCCGGGTACCTGGCCGTTCAACAAGGCATTCGGGTTGTTGAGCAGCGCGTTGGGATTGTTGAGCCAGGTTCCGGGATTGCCCGACGCCATCCGCTGGCCCTGGAACTCCGGTCCGTCCACGGTGATGGCGCCGCTGCGCTGCGGGATCAAAGCCCAACTGCGTTCGATGACCCGGTAGGTATAACCCTCGCGTTCGGTGGTGTAGCGATGGTCGCGGTCGAGTTTGACCAGGCGCGCACCGTCGGCGCTGGGATCGCCGAGGGCGCCGTCGACACCCGGAAGATAAAACAGGCGCACCGTATAGACGGTCTGCTGATCCACGTATGGTGAACTCGACAGCACGCTCGCTTGCATGAATACCGGATCGCCGACCTTGCCGAGCCCGCCCGTGGGCGCAGCGCCCACCCGCAAGGTCAACGGCTGTGTCTTCGCACCCCCGACGTCCAGCGGAGGAATGGTCAGGGTGCCGGCGTGCAGGGGCTTCAGTGCGATGCCCAGTTGCGACGTGCTGGTGGTCTGGCCGTTGACGATCTGCACGCTGCTCGAGCGTGAGGTACCGAGCACCTGGAAATCGTTCTGCAGCGGTGACAGG
>JAJPJT010000004.1 GCA_021324095.1 Gammaproteobacteria bacterium | reverse complement strand
GAACGTCCCCATCGTGCACTGGGCGGGCTCCCACCTGTCCCGTACGCGATGGCACAATCACCCCAAACCTCTACTTCTGAGTGACTCGGAAAAACGAGGACGCTTCAATCGGGGGCGCCGTACCGCGTCGGCCTGTGCCATTGCCTCGACTGCCGCAAACATCATGGCGCGCCTTTCCACGCCTCCGCGATATTTCCCGAAAGTGCGGTGATGATCGAGGGCGAAACGCGCAGCTACGCGGGACGCCATTTCTGTCCGCGCTGTGGCTCGTCCGTTTTCTCGCGTACAGCCGATGAGATCGAAGTGAACCTGGGGTCCATGGACGCGCCCAATCAACTGGTGCCGACCTACGAAAGCTGGATCATCCGCCGTGAGTCCTGGTTGCCGCCGTTTCCATTGGCACGGCGATACGAGCGCGATCGTGATGCCACGACTCGCTTCGAGTGAGGCCATTCAAACCCAGCCGGCAAGCTCTCGCACTGCGATATCGGCCACCGCAGTCGCGTGCGCGCTGCATGCGTTGAGTGCGGGGATGTAGCGGAACTGTTTCCCGCCGTTGGTGAGGTACACCGTGCGATAGCGCAACGCGACTTCCTCCAGCGTTTCCAGGCAATCCACGGCGAAGCCGGGACACAACACGTCAAGGGTTTCGACGTCCTGACGCGCGAGCTGCTCGACCATCTCGTCGGTGTACGGGCGCAGCCACGGCTGGCGGCCCAGGCGCGACTGGAAGGTCACCAGCAATTCGTCGTCGGCCATGCCGAGTGCATCCCCAAGCCGTCGTGCCGTTTCACGGCACTGCTCGGGATAGGGGTCGCCCGCAGCGGCGTATTTTTCCGGAATGCCGTGGAAGCTCAGCAGCAGTTTGTTGCCGCGGCCGTGTTCGGCCCAATGCGCACGCACGCTTCCAACCAGCGCGGCGAGATAGCCGGCATCGGCGTGATAGTCGTTGATCGTTCGCAGAGCGGGTGGCCAACGCAGCCGTTGCGTAACTCGCGTGACAGAGTCCAGTGCGGCGCCGGTCGACGTCGCGGAATACTGCGGAAACAAAGGCAGCAGCAAAATCCGGCGTACGCCAGCGCGCATAAGATCGGCCATCACAGCGCGAACCGAGGGTTCTCCATACGTCATCGCCAAAGCCGTCGCAACCTTGCCGCCGGTGCGGCGGGAAATGTTCGCTCCAACGGACTCCGCGAGTCGTTCGCTGAACACCAGCAGCGGCGAACCATCGTCGCGCCAGATCTTGGCGTAGGCTTCGGCCGACCGACGCGGCCGCGTGCGCAGCACGTAGCCGTGCAGCACCGGCCACCACAGCCAGCGCGGCAATTCGACGACGCGTGGATCGGACAGGAATTCGGCGAGGTATTCGCCGACCGCATCCGAAGTGGGCGCCGCCGGCGTGCCCAGGTTGATCAGCAGTATCGCCACGCGCGGGGTATCACGCCGTTCAGCAGCGGTATCGAAACCGGTATAGCGAGGCATGGTCCGTCGAGCGCAGGCGGCGATCGCCACAGTCTGCCACAGCGTTCCGGTCGAAGCGCGAATGGGGATCGACACGCCAGACGGACGCTCGAGTTATCGCGTGTCCACCCGTTCCACGCCTGGAACGTTTCCAAGGCGTGGCTGCGGTACACTTGGATGGCGCGGAAAGCTGCGATCCACATCCGTGGCCGTCCAGCAAGATTCCGCTCGAGGTTCTTATGGGTTTTGACAGTATCTGGCATTGGTTGCTGCTGCTCGTGATCGTGCTGGTGATATTCGGCACCGGCAAATTGACCAAGATCGGTCCCGATCTCGGCAATGCCGTGCGCGGCTTCAAGAAGGCGTTGCATGGCGACGAAGCGGACGAGAAAGACGCCACGGCGGACGCCAGCGAGAAGTTGCGGGCCGACCCGCCCGCGTCCGCGAGCGCCGCACATCAGGAGCAACGCGACTCTGCCGAGTCGAAGCACGTGCCTGAATAACCGGGAGCGGTGCGCCGCGATGATCGAGCTCAGCTTCTCGAAGCTGCTGCTGTTGGCGGTTATTGCGCTGGTAGTGCTCGGGCCGGAGAAGCTCCCCAAGGCCGCGCGCATGGCCGGTGCGATGATGAGGCGGCTGCGCCTGGGCTGGGAGAGCGTGCGCAGCGAAGTCGAGCGCGAGCTGGAACTGGAAGAAATCCGGCGCGCCGCGAAGGACGCGGCCGCGCGCGCGGAGTCCATGCGCAAGGCTGCCGATGACAGCGTACGGTCCGCACGTGCATCGGTAAGCGAAACGGTCGCGGATCTGGCAAAGACCGCCAAAGCCGCCACCGTCGATGCCGTCTCCGAGGAAGCCCGCGATGACGACGCCTGAACGCGATCCCGTCCGGGACTCCGACGCCGATTCCGGTTTCGACCTCGAGCAGGGCATCTTTTCGCACCTGCTGGAACTCCGCTCACGCCTGATCAAGGCGATCGCCTGTGTGGTGATCGTGCTCGCATGCCTGGTGCCGTTCGCCAACCGGCTGTATTCGTGGCTGGCCGAGCCGCTGGTGCGGCGTCTGCCGCAGGGCGCCCACCTGATCGCAACCCAGGTAGCCAGCCCCTTCATCACCCCGCTGAAGCTCGCGTTCTACACGGCACTGTTCATCAGCATGCCGGTGATCGTGTACCAGTTGTGGGCGTTCGTGAGCCCGGGTCTGTACCGGCATGAAAAGCGGCTCGCGCGGCCGCTGCTGGTCGCGTCCGTATTCCTGTTCTATTGCGGCTGCGCCTTCGCGTATTTCCTGGTGCTGCCGGCCGCGTTCCGGTTCCTGACCGCGGTCACGCCGCACGGCGTCGAGATGATGACCGACATCACGCATTACCTCGATTTCGTGATGATGGTGTTCTTCGCGTTCGGAATTTGCTTCGAAATTCCGGTGATCCAGGTGATCCTGGCCGCGACAGGGCTCGTGAGCCTGCAGAAACTCAAGAGCTGGTGGCGCTACTGGATCGTGGTCGCCGCGGCGATCGCGGCGGCAATCACGCCGCCCGACATCACGTCGATGTGCCTGCTGATGATCCCGATGATCGCGCTGTACGCGCTCGGCATCGTCGCGGTGAAATTCCTGGTGCGGCCGAAACCCGCACCGGATGTGGCCGGCCAGCCGACCTGAACCCGCGCGACGTGACCGCGCTGCCGCGCAAGATCGTGCCGCCACGCAAAATCGTCCATGTCGACATGGACGCGTTCTACGCGTCGGTCGAGCAGCGCGACGATCCGGCTTTGCGCGGGCGCCCGGTCGTGGTCGCCTGGAAAGGCGCGCGCTCGGTGGTTTGCGCGGCCAGCTACGAAGCGCGGAGGTTCGGCGTGCGTTCGGCCATGCCGACGCTGCGCGCGGAGCGCCTTTGCCCGCACGCGGTGTTCGTCCCGCCGGATTTCACGCGTTACAAGGCGGTGTCGCGGCAGGTCCGCGAAATTTTCGCACGTCACACCGATCTGATCGAGCCGCTTTCGCTCGATGAGGCTTATCTCGACGTGACCGGCAACAAGACGGACCTGCCGTCGGCCACCGCGGTCGCGGAAGCGATCCGCGCCGCGATCCGCGCGGAAACCAACCTCACTGCATCGGCCGGCGTGGCGCCCAACAAGTTCATCGCCAAGATCGCGTCGGATTTCCGCAAGCCCGACGGACTGTTCGTGGTACGTCCCCGCGACGCGCTGGCGTTTCTTGCGCCTCTCCCCGTCGAGCGTCTGCCGGGCGTCGGCAAGGTGATGCAACGCAAGCTGGCTGAGCTGGGCATTGCTTTCATTGCCGATTTGCGGGCCTTTGATGCTCGCGAACTGGAACGCCGCTTCGGACGCTATGGCGTGCGCCTACATGAATTGTCGCTGGGCATCGACGAGCGCCCGGTGACGCCGGATCGCCCGACCTTGCAGATCTCCAGCGAAGATACCTTCGAGCATGACCTGACGCTGGACGAACTCGCTCCGCACATCGTGCGGCTGGCCGGACACACGTGGGCGGCGCACGAACGCGAAGCGGCCGGACGGCACGGCCGCGTCGCGCGCACCGTCGTCTTGAAGCTTAAGACCTCGGATTTCCACATCCACACGCGCAGTCTGACGCCGCGCGAGCGGCCATCGTCGATGCACGAACTCGCCGAGATCGCCTGTGCGTTGCGCGCGCGCGTCGATCTGCCGGCTCGCACCCGTTATCGGCTGGTCGGCGTCGGCCTGGCCGGCTTCGTCGATCGTGACAGCTTCGAGGCTCAGCGCGCGCTGTTCGCCGACGCGTGACGAATGTCGCCTGCACGCAGGCTCCTACCGTTTCTTTGGAATGTACAGATCGGTAATGGTGCCTTCGGCCACTTCTGCCGCCATGCCGGTTGCTTCACCCAAGGTGGGATGCGGATGGATCGTCAGCGCGATGTCGCCGATCTCGGCGCCCATTTCTATCGCCAGCGCGATTTCGGAAATGAGGTCTCCGGCGTGGACGCCGACGATGCCGCCTCCGATCACGCGGTGGGTGGCGTTGTCGTAGATCAGCTTGGTGAATCCCTCCGCGCGATCCATGCCCAGCGCGCGCCCCGACGCCGCCCATGGAAACTTGCCGATGCCGACGTCGAGTTTCTTCTCCTTCGCTTCGCGTTCGGTGACGCCGACCCACGCGACCTCGGGATCGGTGAACGCAACCGACGGCACCACGCGCGCATCGAAGTGGCGCTTCTGGCCGGCCGCGGCTTCCGCCGCGGCATGGGCTTCGTGCACGGCCTTGTGCGCCAGCATCGGTGGACCGACCAGGTCGCCGATCGCGAAGATGTGTTCCACGTTCGTACGCATCTGGGTGTCGACCGGAATCAGCCCGCGTTCGGTCACGATGACGCCCGCGGTTTCGGCGCCGATCCTGCCGCCGTTCGCGTCGCGGCCGACCGCGACGAGCACACGATCAAAAGTTTTGCGTTCCGGGATGCTCTCGCCCTCGAACTCGCAGGCGATGCCGCCTTTCTGCGCTCTGGCCGCAGTGACCTTCGTTTTCAGGTGCACCGCGACACCTTGGTTCTTGAGGCGCGCGCCCAATGGACGCACGAGGTCGGCGTCCGCGCCCGGCATCAACTGATCCATGAATTCGACCACGGTGATCTGGCTGCCCAGCGCGCGATAGACCGTCGCCATTTCCAGCCCGATGATGCCGCCGCCGACCACCAGCAGATTTTTCGGTATATCGCGCAACTGCAACGCGCCGGTGGAATCCATGACCCGCTCGTCGTCCCACGGAAAGATCGGCAGATGCACCGCCTGCGATCCGGCCGCGATGATCGCCTGCTCGAAACGGATCAGCTTCTTGTCGTCGCCGTGCACAACCTCGAGCTCGTGTGGCGAGAGGAACGTGCCGATGCCCTGGACCGCGCGCACCTTGCGTTGCCTCGCCATTTGCGCGAGGCCGCCGGTGAGCTTGCCGACCACCTTGTCCTTGAAGTCGCGCAATTTGTCGAGGTCGATCGTCGGCTTCCCGAACTGGATGCCGTGCATGCCCATCAGCTCGGCACTGTCGATCACCTCGGCCGCGTGCAGCAACGCCTTGGAAGGAATGCAGCCGACGTTGAGGCATACACCGCCGAGCGTGCCGTAGCGTTCCACCAGCACCGTGTCGAGGCCGAGATCGGCCGCGCGGAACGCAGCGCTGTAGCCACCGGGCCCGGAGCCCAGCACCAGCATTCGGCATTCCATGTCGGGCTCGCGTCCGGATTCGCGCGCGGCGACCGGCGCTGGCTGGTCGGGTGCAGACTGATCGCCTTCGCCGCGCGTGGTGGTGGCCGGCGTGCTTTTCCCCTCTCCCTCCGGGAGAGGGCGGCCATCGGCCGAGCGCGTAGCGCTTCGCGCAGCGCCGGGTGAGGGTCCGGATTTGTCTGAGGCAGATGATGCTTTGGTTGGAGTCTGCGCGGATTTCGTACTCTCACCCCCGGCCCCTCTCCCGCGGGGAGAGGGGTGCGAAGCAGCTTCGGCCGCGGGTTTCGTGCTCGCATCCGCAGGCGATTCCGTTTCGACGATCGCAATCACCGACCCCTGCTGGACCGTGTCGCCGACCTTGACCTTCATTTCCTTGATCACGCCGGCGTTCGATGCCGGTACTTCCATGGTGGCCTTCGCGGATTCAAGCGTGACCAGGCTCTGATCTTTTTCGACGCGGTCGCCGGCCTTCACCATCACTTCGATCACCGGCACGTCCTGGAAATCGCCGATGTCGGGCACCTTGAGTTCGATCGGGTTCGCCATCTCTTCCTCCCGCGTCACAGCAGCGCGCGACGCATATCGCCGAGCAGGCGCGCGAGGTACGTCGCGAAGCGCGCGGCGGCGGCGCCGTCGATCACGCGATGGTCATAAGACAGTGACAACGGCAGGACCAGGCGCGGCGCGAATTCGGTTCCGTTCCACACGGGTTGCATGCTCGATCGGGATACGCCGAGGATCGCGACCTCCGGTGCATTGATAATCGGCGTGAATGCGGTGCCGCCGATTCCGCCCAGCGAGGAGATCGAGAAACATCCGCCCGACATCTCGCCCGGCGTCAATTTGCCATCGCGCGCCTTCTTCGCAAGCGCCGACATCTCCTGCGCGATTTCCAGCACGCCTTTCCTGTCGCAATCCCGGATCACCGGAACGACCAATCCGTTCGGCGTGTCGGCGGCAAATCCGATGTGGAAATACTTCTTGACCACGAGGTTTTCGCCCGACGCGTCCAGCGACGCGTTGAAGTCGGGATATTTCTGCAGCGCCGCGACGGTCGCCTTGATGAGGAACGCCAGCAGCGTGACCTTGGTGCCGGTCTTCTCGTTCTCCTTGTTGAGCGCGACACGCAGTGCTTCGAGTTCGGTGATATCGGCGTCCTCGAATTGCGTGACGTGCGGGATCATCGCCCAGTTGCGCGCGAGGTTGGCGCCGGACAGCTTCTTGATCCGCGACAGTGGTCGGGTCTCGACCTCACCGAATTTCGTGAAATCGATCTGCGGCCACGGCAGCAGGTTGAGTCCCGTCCCGCCGCCCGCCACCTGCGGACCGCCGCCACTCATCGCTGACTTGACGAACTTCTGGACGTCCTCTCGGGTGATGCGGCCGCCACGCTCGCTGCCGGACACGCGCGAGAGATCCACGCCCAGTTCGCGGGCAAACGCGCGCACGGCGGGGCTGGCGTACGGCACCTTGGCCGGCATGATCGAATCCGCGTCGAACGGGATCGGCGGTCGAGACTGCTGCGCTTGCGCGATGCCGGGGGCATCGCGCGCAGCAGTCGAGGGTGAGGCAGGAAGCCGATCGGAGGTCGCGCCAGGGACGGCTGCTTGCCTGGACTCTTTTCCCGCTTCACCCGTACCCTCACCCCCGGCCCCTCTCCCGGAGGGAGACGGGTGCTTTTCTTCCGGCGCTGCTTTCGATGGCGCAGATTCTGCCGGCTTCGCAGCCCCGTCTTCCTCGGCCTCGATCGTCGCGATCACGCTGCCTTCGGATACTTCATCGCCAACCTTGACCTTGACCTCCTTCACCGTACCCGCGAATGGCGCCGGGACTTCCATGGTGGCCTTGGCCGACTCCAGCGTCACGAGTCCCTGGTCCTTGTCCACGCGGTCGCCAGGTTTGACCATCACCTCGATCACGGGCACGCCGTGGAAATCGCCGATGTCCGGCACCTTCGCCTCGCGCACGTCTGCCATGTCGGTTCCTTGATCGCCGAAAGCTGCAAGACGCCCAGTTTCGCGCATTTGCGTCGCCGCGTCATGCCTGAAGGCTCCAAACCGTTCGTGCCCGCGTCATGGGGCGGACCGCACCCTTGGCGCCAGAAGTCACCGTGACCATTGGCGGTGGCACCGGAATGCCGTCGCCGCCAGACTCGCGGCGAGTCCGAAGCCGACCCCATGGAGTCGACGCGATGTTGACGATCCGCGATTTGTCCAAGACCTACCCGAACGGTGTGCGCGCGCTGAGTGACGTGTCGCTGGACATTCCCAACGGGATGTTCGGCCTGCTTGGGCCGAACGGCGCCGGCAAGTCCACGCTGATGCGCACCATCGCGACGCTCCAGGATCCGGATTCCGGCAGCATCAAGCTGGGCGACATCGACGTGCTGGCGGACAAGCCTGCCACGCGGCGCGTGTTGGGATATCTGCCCCAGGAATTCGGGGTGTACCCCAAGGTCACCGCCGAAGCCATGCTGGACCATTTCGCGGTGCTGAAGGGTGTCACCCGCCGCGGCGAACGTCGCGATCTGGTGGACGCGCTGCTGAAACAGGTGAACCTCTGGGACGTGCGCAAGCGCAAGCTGGGCGGATTCTCGGGCGGCATGCGGCAGCGTTTCGGCATCGCGCAGGCGCTGATCGGCGATCCGAAGCTCGTGATCGTCGATGAACCGACCGCGGGTCTCGATCCCGAGGAGCGCCAGCGCTTCCTCAACCTGCTCGCCGAGATCGGCGAGCGCGTGGTGGTGATCCTGTCGACGCACATCGTCGAAGACGTGACCGAACTGTGCCCCCGGATGGCGATCATCGCCGAAGGCCGGGTGCGCCTGGCCGGCGAGCCGCGCGAGACCATCCGCGCGCTGGAAGGCCGCGTATGGAGGCGCGCGATCGACAAGAACGCGCTGCCGCTGTACCGCGACCGGATGACGGTGCTGTCCACGCGGCTTGCGGGCGGCGCAACGCTGATCCACGTGCTGGCCGACGCGAAACCGGAAGACGGATTCGAGAGCGTGTCGCCCGACCTGGAAGACGTGTATTTCGGGCAATTGCACCACGCCGCCGCCGCGAAAAAGGCGGCCTGAAGTGTTTTCGGAAATCTTCCGGCTCGAACTGCGCCAGCAGCTCAGGAGCGCGCTGTTCTGGTTGATCCTGCTCGCGCTCGCAGCCCTGGCGTTCGGGGCAGCCTGCTCCGATTCGATCCAGATCGGCGGCGGCATCGGCAATATCCACCGCAACGCGCCGTACGTCGTGATCACGATGCTGGCCGCATTTTCGGTCATCGGCATCTTCCTGATCCCGATCTTCGTGTCCGGCGCCGCACTGCGCGACTTCGCGTCCAACACCGCCGAATTGATGTTCGCGACGCCGGTGTCGCGCGTCGGCTATCTCGGCGGCCGGTTCGTCGCGGGCTGGCTGGTCAGCGTCCTGATCCTGGTCGGCGTTGCGATCGGCTTCTGGCTGGGTTCCTTCATGCCGTGGGTGGACGCGGCGCGGCTCGGCCCGACGCCCTGGGTGGCCTATGGATGGGCGCTCGGCGTGATCGTGCTGCCCAATTTGTTCTTCGTAGGGGCGCTGCTGTTCCTGCTCGCGATCGCAACCCGCTCGATGCTGGGCACCTATGTCGGCGTGCTCGCCTTCGTCGTGCTGGTCGTGGTGGCGGGACTGCTGATGGGCCACGGCAACATCAGTCACCAGACCGCCGGCGCGCTGATGAACCCGTTTGGCGGAGGAGTCGATCTTGCAACCCGCTACTGGACGGCATCGGACCGCAACACGCGGGTGCCGGAACTGGCCGGCCTGATCCTCGGCAACCGCGCGTTATGGCTGGGGATCAGCATCATGCTGCTGGGTGCGACGCTGGCGCTGTTCAGGCCAGATCGCGAGGGACTGCGCTGGTTCCGCCGGCGACGCCGCATCACGGCGCCCGTGGAACCTGCGACGGCCGCCGCAACGCCGATCGTGTTGCCGCTGGTGCACCTGCGCTCGGGCTTCGCCGCACGCTTCCGCCAGTTCCGCAAGCTCGCATGGTTCGATACCAAAAGCGTGCTGGGCGGCGCCGCGTTCCTGGTGATGCTGCTGCTCGGCCTTGCCAACCTTACGGGCGCGCTGTCGTTCACCGGCGAGATTTACGGCACGCCGGTGTATCCCGTGACCCACCTGATGGCGGGGGCCATGGACAGCAATTACAAGTGGTTCCTGCTGATCGTGCTGATCTTCTATGCGGGCGAGCTGGTGTGGCGCGAACGCGGCGCGGGCCTGAGCGAAGTGGTGGATGCATTCCCGACGCCGGACTGGATGCCCCTGCTGGCCAAGGTCGCCGCGCTGGCCGCGGTGATCGTGGTGTTCCTTGCGGTGGGCTCGCTGTATTGCGTGGGCTACCAGTTGCTGCACGGATTCACCCATCTGCAGCCGCTGCTGTATCTCCAGTTCATCGGACTGTCGTTGCTTGCGTTTCTGCTGCTCGGGATCCTCGCGCTGGTGTTCCAGGTGTGGAGCAACAACAAGTTCGCCGGTTACGCGCTGGTCATCGGCTGGCTGATCCTGATGTTCGGCCTCTCGCAGTTGCACTTCAACGACAACATCTATCGCTTCGGAAGCGCGCCGGACACCCCGTATTCGGACATGAACGGATTCGGGTCGTTCTGGATCGGCAACCTGTGGTTCCGTGCCTACTGGTACTGCCTCGCGACCGCGCTGCTGGTGGTAGCCGGCTTGTACTGGGTGCGCGGCAACGTGGGCGGCTGGCGCGCGCGCGGGCGCATCGCCTTGCAGCGATTCCGCGCACCCGCGCGGGTGGCCCTGGCCTTGTCGCTGTCGGGGTTCGTCGCGATCGGAGCGTTCCTCTGGCACAACACCCACGGCTTGTACCGCTACACCACGCACGAAGTGCAGCAGAAGCTGGCAGCCCGGTACGAGAAGGATTACCGCAAGTACATGGGCATGGTCCAGCCGCGGATCACCGACGTCAACGTGAATGTCGCGATCCATCCGAAGCGGCGCGCGGTCGACGTCACTGGCCATTACACGCTGGTCAACAAGCACGACAAACCGATCGACACCTTGCTGGTGCAATTGCCGACATTGGATACCCGCGAATCCAGCGTCGACCTGGATTTCCCCGCACACACGGCCACACTCGCCGACAGGCGGCAAGGGTTTTATCTGTACAAGCTGGCGACGCCGCTCGCACCGGGTGCGTCGATGCCATTCACGTTCCACGAGCACGTTGCGTACCCGGGTTTCGCGAACGAGCCCGCGGGCGAGAGGCTGATCCACAACGGGACGTTCCTCAGCAGCGACGCGTTTCCGCACTTCTGCTACGACACGGATCGGGAGCTCAAGGACAACAACGACCGTCGCAAGTACGGCCTCGGTCCCGCGCGGCTTTTGCCCCGGCGCAGCGATCTCGCCGCGCGCGGCGACAATCTCGTTTCGTGCGATGCGGATTGGGTGCATTTCCAGGCGACGCTGTCCACCAGCGCCGATCAGATCGCGCTGGCGCCCGGTTATCTGCAGAAGGAATGGGTGCAAGGCGGCCGCCGCTATTTCCATTACGTGCAGGATTCGCCGATCCTGGATTTCTTCTCGTTCCAGTCGGCGCGCTACCAGGTCGCGCGATCGAAATGGCACGACGTGAACCTCGAGGTGTACTACGACGCGGGCAACGCATGGAACGTCCAGCGCATCCTCAAGGCGATGAAGCTGTCGCTCGACTACTACACGCGGAACTTCGGACCGTTCCAGTTCCGGCAATTGCGGATCCTCGAGATCCCGAACTATTTCGGGTTCGCCTAGTCCTTTGCGAACACGGTGCCGTTCACCGAAGACTTCGTGTTGCAGGACCTGCGCAAGCCGACCGACATCGATTACCTCACCTACGTCACCGCACACGAAACGGCGCACCAGTGGTGGGCGCACCAGGCGATCGGAGGCAATGTGCAAGGCGTGTCCATGCTGGACGAGTCGCTCGCGCAGTATTCGGCGCTGATGGTGATGAAGCATCTGTACGGCCCGACCAGGATGCGCAAATTCCTGAAGTACGAACTCGACAGCTATCTGTCGGGACGTGCCGGCGAAAAGAACCAGGAGCAGCCTTTGGCGAAGGTCGAATCGAACCAGCCTTACGTGTATTACCGCAAGGGATCGGTGATCTTCTACGCGCTGCAGGATTACATCGGCGAGGACAAGGTCGACGCCGCGCTGCGCACGTGGCTGGACAAGGTGAAATTCCAGCAGCCGCCGTACACCGACACGCGTGACTTGATCGCGGACCTGCGCGCGGAAGCGGGGCCCGAATACCAGAACCTGATCACGGACTTCTTCGACAAGATCCCCTTGTTCGACGACCGGATGGTCAAGGCGACTGCCAGGAAACTGCCGGACGGCAAATACGAAGTCACGATGCACGTCCACGCCGCCAAGTACTACGCCGACGGCAAGGGCAAGGAGACGCGGGCGAAGCTGGACGTCCCGATCGAGATCGGCGTGTTCGCCAAGGCGACGGACGGCGAGGAGCAGGACGAAAAGCCGCTGTATCTCGAAAGGTACCCGGTCAAGGACGGCGACAGCACCATCATCGTGACGGTCGACGGCAAGCCATACGAGGCAGGCATCGATCCGTTCAACGAATTGATCGATCGCGTCAGCAGCGACAACCGTGCGCCGGTGACGATCGAGTAAACGCCAAGCCGCGCATTACAGGTAGCTCAGCCACGCATCGCGCCGGCGCGCCTTCAGCCCCATGAACCAGCGGCACGGCAGGTACAGCGCGAGCACCACCGCGATCCAGATCGCGTACACCACGGGCAAGCTCCAGCCGCCGATCCGGTGTTCATCCCAGACGTAGAACCCACTGTGGTAGGCGAGCCGCCAGGCGATCGCGGCGGCGCTCGAAAGCACGAACAGGTGCAAGAGGTAATAGAACATCGGCACGCGCCCGAACACGCGCACGAAGTCGGCGGCGCCTCCGCACCAATGGTCGAACGCTGCGAGCGCCAGCATGGCCGGGCCGAGCGTCATCGCGAGATACAGCAAGGATGGCGGGTATTTGGTGGTGTTCACGAAGGAAAGCAGCGTGAACAGGGGGGAGGGTTGCGTGCGCCACAAGCTGGCATCGCCGTAGAAGTTGCCGGCACGCAACGCGATGAACAGCGCGATCAGCCCGAGCCCGAGCCGCACGAGCACGCGCCGGCGTTGCACCGCGTCTATACCGAGCAGCTTGCCAAGCGCGAAGCCGAGCGCCATCACGCCGATCCAGGGAATCAGCGGATAAGCCACGAACACATTGACGCCGTTCGGATCGGGTACGGCGCCGGTGAGGGGCGCATTCACGTGCAGGATGCGCCAGACCGGCGCGAGCGCACCGAACGTCTCCGGCGGCACGCCGTCGAGTGCATTGTGGCCGAGCACCATCACGGCACCGACCGCAGTCAGCGCCCACATCGGCAGATGGATCAAAGCCGCGAGTGCGATCATGCTCCAACCCAGCGCCCAAATCACCTGCAGTCCGACGTCGTGCACGTTGTAGCTCCAACTGTCCCAGCCAAGCTTCACCAACGTGAGTTCCAGCAGCACCAGCCAGAGGCCGCGCGTGAGCAGGAACTGCGAGAGCGCCGCCTTGCTGCGGCCGCGGCCAAGCGACAGATACGCCGATGTACCTGCCAGCAGCACGAAGACCGGCGCGCAGAAGTGGGTGATCCAGCGGGTCAGGAACAGCGCGGGGTTGGTCTGCGCAAGATCGGTCGGTTCGAAGTGTGCATCGGAAAAGAAATCGCGCGTGTGGTCGAGCGCCATCACGATCATCACCACGCCGCGCAGCAGGTCCACCGAATCCAGCCGGGGCCTTGCGACGGCACCGACCGTTGCCACGCTCGCCGCGCCCAGCACCGGCAGTTCGACTGCCGTCGAAGTCGTGCTCATCGTGCTTTCTCCAGAGCCGTTTGGCTGCGGAGCGCGAAGCTAATCCTTTCATTTGTCTTTCACAAGTGCCGCTGTCGGGCTGGACGCAGGCCGCCTTTCATGGCGAAAGTGTTCCAGCGCAATGAATTCCCTCCGGCTCAAGTACTGCCGAGGGCCAAAAAAACGCGGCGCCGAAGCGCCGCATGTGTCATATAGCATGAGCCACCGCGCGCGTTACGGTTGATGGGCTCGTGCTGGCTCCGCGCGGCTGATCGTGAACTTGGAGCCGGAAATGCCAAGATTGATGCCTTGCCCGACTCCGGCCAACGCAAGCGAAACACTGCCCTTGCTCAGCACTTGGGCGGTGCCGGATTTTACCGCACCGATATTCGCGGCGGCCTGTGCGTAACTCCCCAACACGTCGCTGATCTTGTACACGTCGGTGAAGCTGCCCTTGCCGTCGTTGATGCGCCATTTGCCGGCGGTGAGCCCACCCCCGCGAATACGGATATGCACCGGCATCGATTCACCGTTCGCGCAGGTCACGCGTCCGTGGCCGTCGGCATGTTCGTAGATCGCCGACCAGGCCGTCAGCGAGAAAGTCAGTTTGCAATCCAGATCGGGCTGTGCGGCTGATGCTGCCCCCGCGAAGGCGCAGCCGGCGGCGCCGAGCAGGGCAGCACCCAGCAAAACGGCCAGCTTGCGGCCGCGGATCTGCTTGTCGGAATCGTGCATTGCCATATCGTCCTCTCCTGGTTGGCTCCTCGACAACACTGCCAGTTGTACTCGCAAGAAGATGAACGAAACGTCGAGACAACCGGCTGCCGGCTGAATGCCGGGGCGGAAGTCCGCATGCGATCACGGTGCGCGCACCGACTGACATTGCGCGTCCAACCCGCACACCAAAGCATCCACGGCGGGTCGCGCGTTCGCCACGCCCGCCGATTCGTCACGCAGGGCGCTTCTTCGACAACCTGTCGATCAGCTTCACGACGATCGTGCCGCCCGGCACCACCAGTCCGGCGAAATCCGCGCCCAGATCGAACAGCGCATCACGGTTGCCGAGCGCCCGCACGGCGCCGCCGAGCATGTCGCCTTCCTTGTTGACGCGGCCCGAAAGACCGTCGATTTCGATTACGCCGCTCTTGTCCTTCCACGCGAACTGGAAGGCGAATACCGGGCGATAGAACAGCGTCAGCGATTCGATGTCGACTTCGTCGCTCGCGATGGTTTCGGCCTCGACCGGCGCGGACAGCCGCGATTTCACCTGCTGCAGTACCGAAGCCGCGGTCACGGTCGGCGCGATGAACTGCGGCTGGTTGCTGTCGGCGAGATCGCGGCACGTGAAGCGATCGGCGTAATCGACCAGCGCCTTTTCCGGCGTGTCGTGCCGCAATGCGTCGACGAAGTGCACGAGCGCGGTGACGCTCTCGCAATCCTCGACGGCCGGCAATTGCAGCTCCCGGCGCGCGTCCACGGGCAGCTTCTGGCCCAGCAATTCCACCGTGACGACGTGCGGGTGCTCGATCCTGAGGTGGTAGGCCAGCTTGCGCGTGTAGCGCGTACGCCGCGAAGCCTTCGCCATCCAGAACGGCTCGTAGCGCTTCTCCGTGTTGGTCAGCGCGATCTCGGCTTCCTTCGGCCGGTCCCACAGTTTCATCCGCGCCAGCATCCCGAAGGCGCCGACCTTCTCGCGCTCGGCTTGCGCGCGCGCCGAAACCTCGTTGTACACGTCGTCGAAGATGCAGATCTTCTCGTCCATTCCCCACCCCCGCGGGCGCGATCCCGCGTCCACCCTTCCCCTTGCGCTGCCGATAGTGCGCCGCCTTGGGTGCGGATTCAATCAAGTTTTGCGCGGAGCCGGAACGGTGCCGCCCGATGCCCGGATTCAGCGGCGCGGACGCGCGCAGCGGGGTAGCGTCCGCTGGAATGAGGCATCAGGCGTGACTACTTCCTCGGCAGCGGGGTGAACTTCGCCGGATCGTAACCGCCGACCTCGAACTTCAGGGTCTCCTTGCCCCGTTCACGGCTGGTGACGTCCATTTCGATGACCTTGGTCTTCTGCAACGCGGCGATGAACCGCTTGTCGTCCTTGATGAACATCGCGGGCTCACCGGTCTTCGGCAGATAAGCCTTCCACGTTTCGCGCTTGCCGTCGAATCGCATCGGGATGTTGCAGAGATCCTTGCAGACGAATCCCTTGCTGCCTTCGGGCGCGAACAGGTACACGCTCTGGCCCCATTTCACGTGGCGCCGCAACACGAGGCGCACGCGGTTTGCGCCCGAGGGCTCGCTGGAATAGATGCTGGCAGTGTGTTGCAGGCCGTCCACATTTGCCGTCTGGTAATACCAAAGGTTCGCCAGGCGATCATGCTCGGCCTTGGCCTTGGCGGCCGCCTCGATCTGCGGGAGCGTCTTCTGTACTTCCGCGGCGGCCGGGGTGCCAGGATACTTCTGGATGATCTCTTCGCCGATTGGGGCCGCCAGTTCAGGAGCGTGCTGGGCCAGCATGTTCCGGTAGGACTTCAGTTCATTCTCGGCTGCTGATGCGTTCGCAGCGGCTTGCGCGGACGCCGACGGCGCTGCTTGCGTGCTCGGCGCCTGCTGTGAACACGCGGAAATCACAAGCGTCATCGCGATGCCGATGATGGCAAAGGCGGGTGCCGGGAACGCGCGGGCGGGTCGAACCATGCGCCGAGTGTACCCGCCGCTGTGTCGACTGTCCCTCAGTGACCGCATTCCGGGCAGGAGCGGTTCAGCGCTGCGCGGCGGTGCATGCGATTCGCGCGCCAGTTGCCCTGCCCGTACAGCATCCCGCCGAGGATCAGTGCACCTCCCGCGGCCATGCTGAGCGTCAAGGGTTCACCCAAAGCCAACCACGCCCACAGCACACCGAAGATCGGTACGAGATACGTCACCGTGGTCGCGCGGGGCGCGCCGATGCGCTGGATCAACCGGTAATAGAACGCGTAAGCGACCCCGGTGCAGACCACGCCCAACGCGATCAGGCTCAGCCACGCGCGGATCGGCATGGATTCGGACGGCCATTGCCACGCTGCCAATGGAGCCAGCAACACCGCACCCCACGCCAGCGTCGCCGCGGCGACCGCGGCCGGCGGCAGTCCCGAAAAGTGGCGCTTGACCAAGTTTGCAGAGACACCGTAGAGAAACGCCGCAACAGTACCCGCTGCAACCGCCGGGCCCAAACCCGTGCCGCCGACGTCGCCGCTCGCCAGCACGGCCACACCGATCAGTCCGGCCAGAAGCCCGGTCAGCCGACGTCCGCCGATGCGCTCGCCGAACATCGCAAACGCCGCCAGCGCCGCGAAGGGTACCGCCATGCTGTTGACGATCGCGCTGACCCCGGCCGGTGCGCGTTCGGCGCTCCATGCGAACAGCAGGAATGGCAGCAGCGTATTCACCAGACCGATCGCCGCGATCTTGAACCAGCCGAACGCCGCGAGCTGCCGGCGTGCGCGCCACAGGAAGGGCGACAACACGAGCGCGCCCAGCGCGAGCCGCACGTCGACCAGCGGAGCCGGTCCGAATCTCGGCGCCGCGATCCTGAGGAACAGGAACGACCCGCCCCAGATCGCCGCAAGCAGCAGCAGTTCCACCGGCGTGCGCCAGTCCCGACCGGGTTGACCGCCGATCCGCACGCGCCGCCCCCGGCGTGGGGTCCGCGTCGGCGGCGTTGCCTCATCGCGTGCCAGCAGGCGCGCAGTTGCAACGTCGGTCACGTGTCCATCCAGAAACAGCATGCCGCCCGAGAGCTTTGCCAGTTCCCTCAACATGTGGGGTCTCCTTACCAATACAGACGAGGGCGCCAGTCACGGTGGGAGCCGTTTTCCAGGCGCGTGAAGGATTTTTGTCCGCCTTTGTCCAATCCGGAAGGCGCTTCGTCCGGTGCCTTCTTGCCGTCGGCTGACTGTGCATCCATGGCGCAACGAGGATGCTGGTCGCCAAGGTGCTTTACCAATTCCCTCAACATGTGAAACCTCCCGCCGTATTGCATGGAAGTTGTCTTGAGCGCAAAAATAGGGCGCTTTCGCGCTCCATGGAAGCGACGATTTTTCAACCCAGAGTTGAATAATTTCGAACATGACACGTACGCCTCTGAATCCGCTGCAGACCTTCGTCGCGGCCGCGCGCGCGCAAAACCTCACGCGTGCCGCCGGGCACCTGCACCTCACCGTCAGCGCGCTCAGCCATCAGATCCGCTTGCTGGAGGAGCGCGTCGGCTGTGCCCTGTTCGTTCGCGGTCCGCGCGGATTGAAGCTGACAGCCGTCGGTCAGCGCCTGCTCGACAACGTCGCGCCGCATCTGGAAGCCATCGAGGAGGCGCTGAAGCCCTTGTGCGCACGCTGCGACAACGCGTTGTCACTCTCGGCGATGCCGTCGATGACGTCGAGCTGGCTGTTGCCGAGATTGCCGCGGTTCGTGACGCGGCACCCCGAGGTCGAATTGAACCTCGATTCGTCGATCGAACTGGTGGATTTCGCCGATGGCCGCTTCGACGCTGCGCTGCGTTACGGCGGGGGAAAGTGGCCGGGCCTCGTGGTCGAGCCGCTGCTCGAGGAATGGCTGACGCCGGTCGCGAGCCCATCGCTGCTGGCCGGGCGCGCGCGGCCGCGGCTGGAATTGCTGGGCGATCTGCCGCTGCTGTGCCCGGAGGATCCGTGGCCCGAGTGGTTCGCATTGCACGGCGGTCGGCCGCCCAGGCGTTACGCGGCGTCTTTCAGCGATTCCGAATCGCGCCAGCGCGCGGCGGTGGAAGGCATAGGCGTGGCGCTCGGGCGCACGACCATGGTGCGTCCCCTGATCGAGGCCGGCCAACTCGTCGCCCTGTTCCCCGAGTTGATGAAATCGGATTCGGCACACTACCTCGTGTATCCGGAACGCTCGCGCCGACATTCCGGGTTCGCAGCTTTCCGCGGGTGGCTGCTGGAAGAAGCTGCTGCCTTTCGCGCGGCGCCGCCTACCGGGTTGTTTGCGGCGCGGCGACGGATGTCCGGCGGCGGCTTGTCGCGGCGGCGCAAGCGCGCGTAGCTGCGAGCAACAACGACGTCATCCGCCGCCGCAGGGATCGCGACCCATCAGGCGATCGTAAGTGGACACGCTCGCGTCGCGCTGATGGCCGTCCCTGCCTGCCGCGCCTGCAGCCTGGATGCGCCGGCATGCTTCGGCGCGCGTGATTTTCGTGCCATGCACCGGCACGCTGCTCCACGCGTCATGCGCACGCCGCGTGCGTCTGGTCGACATCTTTTCTGCGTAGCTGCCGCGCACCACACCATCGCCCGGGACCGACGAAGGGCAGCCCGTGTGCCGATAGAAGACTTCGCCGTCGGCGGCGCGGCATTCCCACGACGTTTCGGGTTTTGCGCGCGTGGCGTGTGTTGGCCACTTGCGTGTTCCTTTCGCGCCACGAACACGCACCGCCGGCTCGGATGGCGCCGCGCGCTCACCCGGCGCGCCGATCAGCGGCTGCGGGCGCAGAGGTATCTCGCGCTGTTGCGCCCGCGCCGAGCACGACTTGTCCTGATACGCGACATGGCCCTGCGCATCGACGCAACGGTAGACCGATGCCGCGTGCGCGCCGGCCGGCAATGCATACACCAGCAGAGCGAGAAGCGTCCGCCGCAACAAGGAGCAAGCGACTTGTGCGCTGCTCGCTCGCAGTTGCGCCGGACGCAAAGAGATGCCGCTTCGAGTGCTGTCCATGGTGTGCCCCGCGTTGGATCGAGCAGCGATCTTCGGCCTCGCGTTGCCGGCCCACCAGCGGTCATCATCGCGGCGCGCTGTAGGAAAACGCCGAGGGGCCAGTCGTCGGTGCTCGGCGCGGGCGTGGCGGCGGGTGGTGACAGCCGCATCGCGCGGACTTGGGAATCGACTTGGCTGCTTGACCCGCCGGCGCAGTCGGCGTAAACCGAAACCCGCAAGAATCCCGGAGGAGGTGTGATGATGGCCAAGTCATCATTTCTCGGCGCGGTATTGCTGGGCCTGCTGGTCTTTGCGGCGGAGTCGCCCGCGCGGGCGCAGACCACGGTGGCTGTACCCGGCGAGATTGCCGCGCCGGACTACGGTTCCGGCGCCTCGGTCGGCAGCCTTTCGAACGGCAATTTCAATACGCCGGAATCCGACGGTCGGCCCGGCGTGTACTACTTCGATCTAGGCGTGCGGGCATTCAAGAAAGGCGATTACCGGCACGCCAGCGACATGTACAAGGTCGCGGCATCGTGGGCGTACAAGCCGGCCGAATACGACCTCGGCATCATGTATTTCAAAGGTCAGGGCGTGCCTGCCGATCGTGCGCGCGGTGCGGCATGGATGATCCTGGCTGCCGAACGCGGCGATCCGCTTTATGTCAAGGCGCGCAATCTGATGGTCACGGCATTGACGAAGGCGGAGTTCGCGCGCACCGACGAAATCTGGAACGAATTGAAGCCCACCTATGGTGATGCCGTCGCACTGCGGCGTGCAAAAGCCAGATGGGCGCTGGTCAAGGCGAGCACGACCGGCTCCCGGGTCGGTGATGCTGCGTCGGAGTATCTGATGGTTGGAGGTCCCCCCGAAGGGCCAACCATCCATGGCAGTAATCCGAACACCGGCGCGATCGGAGTGCCACCACCCGTCACGGGATAGGGTGTTTTCAAAGGCGCTCTGATTACCGACGGTTCGATGGCTTACCGGCAGTTCCAGCAAAGCGAGAATCCGTACAGCCCGATTTTTCTCAAGAACCGCACCGGCAACGTGACCGTCGAGCCGCTGCAACCCATCAAGACCAGGACCGGGAATGCTGCCAAATCATCGGCCCAGCCGCCCAGCTCGAGCGATCCTTCGCAGAATCTTTGATCCAGTCCGGAAACCAGGGAGGCGCAAGATGAAAAAACAATGCGCGTTGCTCGTGTCGGCATTGACAGGTGCGGTTGCGTTGGCGATGGCGTCCTCGGCTCAGGCGCAAACCACGAGGGCTGGCGGAGAAATCGCGCCACCCGACTACCGTTCGTGTATCGAGACTTGTGCGTATACCGAAAACTTCAATTCGCCCGAAGCGGACGGGCGGCCCGGCGTGAAGTTCTATTACCAGGGCATGAAGGCTTACAAGGACAAGGACTATGCGCACGCGATCTACATGCTGAAGGTCGCCGCCTCGTGGGCCTACAAGCCCGCCGAGTACAATCTCGGGATCATGTATTTCAAGGGCATGGGCGTGCCCGTGAATCGTCCGCTCGGCACCGCCTGGATGTTCCTCGCGGCGGAACGGAACACCCCGCATTACGTTTACGCACGCCACCTGATGGTGAGCGATCTTGACTACGCCGAACGCACCAAGGCCTACGATCTGCTGCAGGGGCTCGAAAAGACCTACGGCGACAAGGTGGCGCTGCACCGCGCCGAGCAGCAGTGGGCGCTTACGAAATCCAGCATGACCGGTTCACGACTGGGGTACACCGGGAACTATCTGATGGTGGGCAGCGGAAATGGCGCCAGAGCGCCCGCACTCTACGGCAAGGATGCTGCCCTTCCGACAGCGACGGGGGTGCCCGTTGCAGTGAACGGGTGGGCGATATTCAAGAACGGAGACGTAAAGGATGGCTCGATTGCTTATCAGCAGTTCCAGAAGAGCGACAATCCGTACAGCCCCATCTTCGTGAATAACCGCACCGGTGTCGTCAATGTCGAACCGCTGCAGACGATCAAGTCGGAAAACGGGAAACCGTCCGCGAGCAGCAAGAAGCCGCCAACGCCGCAGCAACGGCAATCACAACCGCCGGCCAGCGCGTAAAGCGCGCATTCGTAGTCGTGGCAGGTTTTGTATCGAGAACGCGTGACACGCTACTCGTGATATCAGAGAGTTCCGTAACATCAGGCGCGTGAGCGACAAAAAGGGCCGCCGCACGCGTGGCATGCGGCGGCCGAAAATTGGAATGCGATCACGCGTCCTCAATCGTGTTCGGTCGCGACCACGCTGCCGTTGTCGGGATCGACGAGCACCTTGACGGTCTTGCCCTCCGGGCTTTTGGCCTTGGCGCGCCAGAGCCCTTCGTCGAACTTGACGTGCCCGATGTTCTGGTAACCGTCCGCGGTCAACTGGGCCTTGACCTCGTTCTCGTTGAGCTTGGAAGGCGCATCGGCTTCATAAACCTTGCCGGTGGTGGGACCGACCTTGATGCGCGTCCACTTGTCGTTGCCGCCGCGTGCCTTGGCCTGCCATACGCCGTCCTTGAACTTGAGGCCCTTGACTTCCTTGTACCCCGCGTTCGCGATGTCGGTCTTGATGGCGTCCTCGGTCAGGGCTGCTCCCGACATGTTGACGCTGGTCGTGGTCGTCGTGGTCCGGGTGGTTTGCGTGGTCGCCGTCTGCGCGAACGCGACACCACCTGCGCACAACAGGACTGCGGCAAGTGCAGCGGAAAGCGTACTTTTTTTCATGGTCTTTCCTCCTTGGAAAACCAGCGAAAAGCCTGATGCCGCCGGGCTCAACGCGGCGTGAATTGCGCCCTCCATTCTCAGCCGCCGTTCATTTTTTGTTCGCCTGTTAGGCTTGCGTGTCGGCAGGGCGGTTTTCCCATGCACATCGTCTTTCACCACCCACTTGCGTTCTGGCTAGGCTGCCTCGCCGTGGCGGCGGGTGTGTGCCTGCATCTGCCGATGTACGTGATGGCGGCACCCACGCACTTTCATCTCGCGGGAATGCCGATGGACCTGCCGATGGAAATCGGCATGCTGTTGATTCCGTGCGGCGTGCTGCTTGCGGCGTGGGGCTTGATGCCGCGTCTGGCGCAGGTGCGGCTCACCACCAGCGGGGGCGAACACCTGCATTGGCACGTCGCCGATCGCGCAGCGTTGAACCGCGAGCACTGGAAGCTGGTGATGGTGCTGGCGATCGCCTTGACGATCGACGTGATGAAGCCGGCCTCTATCGCGTTCGTGATGCCCGGCATGGCACGCGAATACGGGATCGGCATGTCGCGCGCGGGCTACCTCGCGCTGTCGGCGCTGGTCGGCACCGCCGTCGGGTCGGTGGTGTGGGGACGCCTTGCCGACGTGTTCGGGCGGCGCGCGGCGATCCTGCTGTCGGCACTGCTGTTCATGGGGACCGCGATCTGCGGCACGATGCCGGCATTCCGCTGGAACCTCGTGATGTGTTTCATGATGGGCGCCGCCGCCGGAGGCATGTTGCCGATCGCGTTCACGCTCATGGCGGAAACCGTGCCCGCGCGCCATCGCGGATGGTTGCTGGTGGCGCTGGGTGGCTTGGGTACTTCGGCGGGCTACCTCGCTGCGTCGGGCGCGGCGACCCTGCTTGAACCCGAATTCAGTTGGCGCGCGCTGTGGCTACTGAACCTGCCGACCGGCGCGTTGATCGTGTTGCGCAATCGCCAGATTCCTGAGTCCCCGCGCTTCCTTGCCAACGCCGGAAGGGAGGATCAAGCCCGCGCGGTACTCATGCGTTTTGCCGGACCGGGTGGCGGTCTCGTGGAAGGCGCTGCCGGCGAAGATGCATCCATCCTCGAAGTCCATCGCCCGCGTGCCGCCATGCGCGACATGCTGCGCGGGCGCCATGCCCGCATTACGGTGGCGTTGATGGTGTGCGGCCTGGCATGGGGACTGGTCAATTTCGGTTTCCTGCTGTGGCTGCCCGCCAACCTGCACAAGCTCGGCCTCGACGCGCACGCCGCCAGTGCACTGATGGCGCGGTCGGCGCTGTTCGCGGTTCCCGGAACCGCGGTCGTGGTGTGGTTGTACCAGCGCTGGAGCAGCTTCAAGTCGCTGGCGCTGTTCATGGCGTTGACGGTGATCGCGCTGCTCGTGTTCGCCGCGATCGAGCTCGGCGGATTCCACGCGCGGATGTTGACGATCGGGGCGACCGTCACGCTGCTCGTCGCGATCAGCGGGGTCATCGCGACGATGATCCCGTACGCGGCCGAAATTTATCCGGTGCATCTGCGCGGCACCGGCTCGGGACTGATCGCCGCGGGTTCCAAGGCCGGCGGCATTCTCGGGGCGGTGCTGGGCGTCGCAGGCGTCTTCGACAGCTTTTCCGTATCCGCGCTGGTCATCGCGCTGCCGATGTCGCTGGCTGGCGTGATGCTGTGGCGTGGCGGCGTCGAAAGCAGCGGCGTGGAACTGGAATCGATCCAGAAGGTCTTGCTGGATCGGTGATTGAAAACGCGTTTCAAGCTCCCAGTGGGTACGACGGCACTGAGGTAGTGCTTCAGTTTTGTGGAGCGTGAGCTTCGCACCCCTTCGCCCAGCGCTGCGCGCTCGGCCTGCGGCCGCCTCTCCCCGCCGGGGAGAGGGAGACAAGCGCAAAGCGCTTGGCGGGTGAGGGGGGACTTTTTCAGCCGTTTCAAACTGACTCAATGCACGCTGTTTGCAGGCACGGGCGCCGCTTCGCGCCGCGCCAGCGCCAGGCCCTTCAGGACGTGCAGCGCCTCGGACAAGGCGTAGTCCTGCACCGCGAGATCGCCCGCGTCGGGATTGCTTGCGACGGCGGGGCTGCCGGGAAGGTGGTTCGGCAAGTCGCTTTCGTGTTCGTCATCCTCGAGTGACGGGTTGCGGTCAGCCTCGACGGTGATGTTGCCCAGCACGATGTCCGGCGTGATGCCGGCCACCTGGATCGACGTGCCGTCGGGCGTGTAGTAGCGCGCCGTCGTCAGCTTCACCGCGTCACCGTTGCCGAGCGGCAGGATCGTCTGCACCGAACCCTTGCCGAAGGTGCGCCGGCCCATCACCAGTGCGCGATGGTTGTCCTTCAGCGCGCCCGTCACGATCTCCGCCGCCGACGCGGTGCCGTTGTCGACCAGCACGACCATCGGCGCGCCATGCAGCAGATCGCCGCCCGGTGTGGCGCTGAACTTGAGGTCCGACTGCGGCAGCCGCCCGCGGGTGCTGACGATCAGTCCGGAATTGAGAAAATCATCGGCAACGCCGACCGCGCTGGTCAGCAGCCCGCCGGGGTTGGAGCGCAGGTCCAGCACCGCGCCGCGCAACGGGCCGTGCTGTTTCTGCAGTTTCTCGATCGCGCGGGTCAACTCGTCCGCGGTGTCTTCCTGGAATTCGCTGATGCGGATGTACGCATATCCGGGTTCCAGCATCCGCGCGCTCACGCTGGCGACGTGGATGCGCTCGCGCACCAGCGAAACCGTGACCGGCTTGTTCGCGTCGGGATGCAGCACGGTCAACGTGATTTTCGACCCGATCGGCCCGCGCAGTTTCTTGATCGAAGCATCGATGGCGTCCGGCTGCACCGGCACGCCGTTGATCGCCACGATCACGTCGCCCGACTGGATGCCGGCACGCTTGGCGGGACCGCCGTCGAGGGGCGCGATGATCACCAGTCGATGCCGCGTCTGCGCCACTTCGATGCCGAGGCCGGAGTAGGTGCCGGAGGTGTCCTCGGTCAGGTTCTTGAGTTCGCTCTCGTCGAGGAACTCACTGTGAGGGTCCAGCCCCGCCAGCATCCCGCGGATCGCCGATTGCATCAATTTCTTGTTGCCGACCGGATCGACGTAGGCCTGCTTGATCATCTCGAACGCACGCGTGAACGTCTGGATTTCCTTCAGGCTCGGCACATCGGAGGCCGCCTTTGCGATCGAGGATGCCTCGGCCGGCGTGGCCACGCTGGTCGCGGGTGACGCTGCCTGTGGATGCCTGGCGGGCGGCGCGGCGAGCGCGAGACTGCTGCAGACGGCCAGCAGGGAGCCAAGGAAAACTTGCGGGTATCGAGTCATATGCATTGACCGGGGCGACAAATCCATGACAACGGAAGGGTGCAACGGTTCATTGTAGGCGCATTGCGCGACGTCAATGCCTTCCAGCGAACCAACCCTGCGGATCGACCGGCGTGCCGTCGTGGCGCAGCCCGAACCAGGCACCGCCTTGCTCCGGGTCGCGTCCGACCGTTGCGATGCGTTGGCCAGGCTTTACCCAGTCGCCGACCTCGACGGACGCCGATTCGTTGCCGCCGTAGAGGCTCATCCAGCCGCCGCCATGATCAATGATCACCAGTATTCCGTAACCACGCATGAAGTCGGCCCACGCCACGCGCCCGTATGCCACCGCGCGCACCGCCGTGCCGGCCTTGGCGGCGATCACCAGACCTTGCGCGAGTGCTCCCGCGCCGCT
>JAJPJT010000116.1 GCA_021324095.1 Gammaproteobacteria bacterium | reverse complement strand
TCGAACGGCGCGATGTATTCACTGGTCGCCTCGCCGGACGTGAATGCGGCGCGGGTGATCGCGAGGCCGTGGTGCTGGATGGAATTGAAGATGCGCAGGCCGGTGTCGCCGGAGTTGCGCGACAGCAGCACCACTTCGACATAGGGTGTGTCCGGCGCGGGACGGTTCAGCGCCAGCAATTTCCTCACCACCGGAAACGCGACGCCGGGTTGCAGCACGTCGTTCTCGTGCGCGATCTGGTAGGCGCGATACGCCTCCAGCCCCTCGCTCTCGAACAATGCGTGCGACTCCGTCAGGTCGAACAGCGCACGCGAGGAAATCGCGACCACCAGCTTGTCGTCGGAACGTGCGGCATCGATTTGGCTGTCGGCGGCGACCACGCTGGCAGTTTATCGCGCATCCGGAGAATGGATTGCTCGCCGCGTCCCGCCGCTCGCCCTTCGGGCCATCGGCTACACCGACGTTCGCTCCGGCATCCTGTCTACGCAGTCCGGGATTCCGCCGCGAAGAGCTGCGGCGGCCCCGGAATGACGAGCGAAAGCAGAATCTGCTTTCTAGCCCCACAGCGGGTGCGACAACTCAACCAATCCCCATGCGATCAACGCGCTGATCGGCAGGGTCAGGATCCACGACCACACCATGCGCTCGACGACCGTCCAGCGCACCGCGTTGAAGCGCTTCGAAGCACCGACTCCCATGATCGCCGACGACACGATGTGCGTGGTCGAGACCGGCAATCCGAATGACGACGCGGCCATGATCACGGCCGCCGAACTGGTTTCCGCCGCGAACCCGTTGATCGGGTGCAGCTTGACCATTTTGTGGCCCAATGTCTTGATGATCCGCCAGCCGCCGCCCGCGGTGCCCGCCGCCATGACCAGCGCGCACAACACTTTCACCCACACCGGGATCGGGAAATTGCCGCCGGCGATCGGCACGCGCAGGAAGTCCAGCCAGCCCGGCAGGCGGTCGAACGTGTGCGACACCGTCGCATCGGCAAGCGCCAGCGCGATGATGCCCATGGTCTTCTGCGCGTCGTTCATGCCGTGCGAGACGCCCATCGCCGCGGCGGAGAGCAGTTGCGCCTTGCCGAACAGCAGGTTCACGAACGGCGTGCGCCCCAGCCGCCGCAGCCATCCCTTGCGGTTCGCGAACCACGCGAACAGCACCAGCAGCAACCCCATCACCGCGAGGCCGAGCACGAAACCGGCGATGGGCGATGCAATCATGGGCACGATGACCTTGGGGATCACGCCACCGCCGCGCCACCAATGATTCGGGTCGGTGGCCCAGATGATCGAACGGAAATTGCCGCCCGACGCGGCGAACGCGGCACCGCACAGCCCGCCGATCAACGCATGCGAGGATGACGAAGGCAGTCCCAGCCACCAGGTGATCAGGTTCCAGACGATCGCACCGAGCAAGGCGCAGATCAGCACCTCCGCGCTGACCTGGATCACGCCCGCGTCGATCAGGCCCTCCGCGATGGTCTTGGCAACGGCGGTGCCGACCAGCGCCCCGCCGAGATTGGTGACGGCCGCCAGCAACACGGCCTGGCCCGGCGACAGCACCTTGGTCGCGACCACCGTCGCAATGGAATTGGCGGTGTCATGGAACCCGTTGATGTAGGTGAACGCCAACGCGATCAGGATCACCAGTACGAGGAGGCCGAGGCTCATGGAAATGCGGGGATGGGAGACGGGTCGTGGGGGCGCAGGATGATGGCTTCGGGCAAGTCCGGAAGATACATACACAACGACGGATTTCCCCCAGCAGATACATGGGAACACTCGATCGGAGCGCCCCCGCCACCCATCCCCGGCTCCCCTCTCATGAATTCTTCAACACAATCGAATAAATCACGTTGCCCACGTCCCGGCAGCGATCGATGGCCTTTTCCATCAATTCGAAAAGGTCCTTCGCCAGCATCATCCGGATCGGATCGTTGCTGCCCAGGTACAGGTCGCGGTAGGGCTCCAGCAACAGGCGGTCCGCTTCCGATTCGGTGGCCTGCAGGCGGTCCTGCAGTTTGCGCATCCGGCCGATGCTCATGCCGTTGCGCAATTCGCTGACCATCTCGGCCACGCCTTCGGTCGCGCTCATCAGCAGGCTGGCGCGCGAGGCAAAATCGATGCCTTCCACGCGTTTCGCGACGATCACGTAGCGCTCGGCGAATTTCTCGATGGTCTTCGGGATGCGGTACAACGCCGAAGACATGGCCTCGATGTCCTCGCGGTCGAGCGCAGTGACGAAGGTGTTGATCAGCGATTCGCTGATCTGCCCCGCCAGTTCCTTTTCGCGCCGCCGCGCCGCGCGAAAGCTGTCCAGCAACATCGGCTCACCGTGGGCGACCAGCAAATCCTGCAACGCCTTCGCCCCATCGCGTGCCGCGCCGGCACTGGACTCGAGCAGGGTATAGAACCGATCCCCCTTTCCGAACATGGTCTGCAACGAAAACATGGCATCCACCCGTGTGCAAATTCCTGCAATGGTATCCGGGCGCCGCACCGGTAAAACGCGGGCGCCTCGCCAGGTGCCATGCCCGGCAGCGAAAACATGGCGATCCATGCGGGTAGTCAACCGCACAAATGTTACACGACCATGACGTAACGAACGGGAGACACCTCCGGCGCACCCAGTGCGCCACGCGGGCAGTCCGCCGCGCCGAGGCACACCTGCGCGGCAGCAGCGCGCGAACCGCTCTTGTTACACTCAACCCATGCCTCCCGACTCCCGGCCCTGATGCTGACCGCCCTTGGCTTGGTAGTGGTGCTGGCGCTGGGCAACGCCTTCTTCGCGCTGGCCGAGATTGCACTGATCGCCGCACGCAAGAGCCGGCTGCGTTATCTGGCGCGCACCAGCACGCGCGCGCAGGTCGCCCTGCGGCTGGCGCAGCGGCCCGATCGCTTCCTGTCCACCGTCCAGATCGGCATCACCCTGATCACCCTGATCACGGGTGCGGCGACCGGTACCGCGATCAGCGACTCCATCCGCGGCTGGCTGCTCGGGATCGGGCTGCCGGCGCTCGCGCACGCGTCTCTCGCGATCGGGCTGGTGTTGGGCTTCATCCTGGTCACCACCATCAACATCACGATCGGCGAGTTGCTGCCCAAGCGCGCGGCGCTGGTGGCACCGGAACGCATCGCGCAGAGCGTGGCGTTTCCGATGCAGGCGCTGTCGTGGCTGATGATGCCGTTCGTGTGGTTTCTCGACGTGATTACCAGCGCACTGCTGCGGCTGCTCAGGCTGCAGCGGTTCAGCCGCGACAAGATCAGCGAGGAGGAGATCCGCTTGCTGGTGGCCGAGGGCGCGGAACAAGGCGTGCTCGATCTGGACGAGCGCAACATGGTGAACCGCGTCCTCCGGCTGGGCGACCGCACCGTGGACAGCGTGATGACACCGCGGCCGCGCATCGCGTGGCTGGACGCCGCGGCACCGCTCGCGGAAAACCTGGCCGTGATACGCGCGACACCCTACTCCCGCTATCCGGTCTATCGCGAAAGCGAGGACGAAGTGCTGGGCGTGCTCGAAGTCAAGCGTCTGCTGCAAACGCTCGCGCAGGAGCCCGCCGAGGCATCGAAGCCTGCACGGCTGGAATTATTCCGCAAGCTCACCCGGCCGTTGTTCGTCCCTGCCACGACGCGTGCGCTGGATCTGCTCGACGAATTCCGGGATGCGAAGACGCCGTTCGCGCTGGTGGTGGACGAGTACGGCGGTATCGAAGGCCTCGTGACCCTGAACGACGTGCTGACGGCGGTGGTCGGCCATCCCGCCGGCTCGGGTGCCGCCAGCGCAGAGGATGCAACCTCGCCCCTGCGCCGCGAAGATGGAAGCTGGCTGGTGCCCGGTTCGCTCTCGACCGATGACCTGCGCGAATTGCTGCAGCTCGACGAACTGCCGAACGAAAAGGACGGCGACTACTACACGCTCGCCGGCATGCTGATCGAATTGTTCGGACACATTCCCGTGGCCGGCGAAAGCACCACCTGGCGCGGACTGCACTTCGAGGTGGTCGAACGCGACGGCGCGCGCATCGCCAAGGTGCGGATCGCGCCGGTGGCTGG